>JBBTHR010000028.1:0-64335 GCA_038060295.1 Candidatus Eiseniibacteriota bacterium | reverse complement strand
GCGATCTTCACCGCCGTCACACCGCCGCGCGTGTAGAACTTCCCGGTGACCGTCACCTTCATTCCCGCGAAGTCGATGACCCCCTTGTTCGGGTCCTCGCCGGGATTCTCGGTGGCGATCAGGTAGAGCTTGTTGGTCTTCGCTTCGAGGATCGCCAGGACCTGGCCCGCCTTGGCGCAGGCGATGGTGCACTCCTTGTGCGTGTCTCCCTTGGCCCCATTCACGATCCAGCAGGCGGGATCGACGACTTCGCCCACGATCGTCTTGATGCCCGCGGTCACGCCCTTGGGAGCGGCAGGGGCGGCAGGGGCGGCCGGTGCGGCAGGGGCGGCCGGTGCGGCCGGTGCGGCCGGAGTCGCGGTCGTCGCGGTGGTCGCGGGAGCAGGAGTGGTCTGGGCGATCGCGAGAGGCGCGAGGAGTGCGACCGAAAGGGATCCTAGTGCGAGTGCGGCGACAACAGACCGAAACGGCTTCATTCAAGTCCTCCGTGCGTACCTTGGGTTGGGGGGGTCCTACCCCGAGCCCCCAGGGTATCAGAGGGGGTAACCCCCTGCAAGAATGCCCGGTTCCGCGATTCAAGCCCTGAGGGGGGGGGAATCCAGAATCGGGCGCCCCGCTTCTGCTATCATCCCCCGTCACGATCCAGCGGCAACCATCGAGGAGTGCCATGCCCCAGCCATCGAGGCGCAGCCAGCAGATTCCCTTCTCCCCCATTCGCGCCATGTTCCGTCTCGCCGATGAGATGGAGCGCGCCGGGAGGGGACCGGTCATCCGCTTCCACGTCGGCGATCCCGACTTCGCGCCTCCCGCCGCCGTGGTCGAGGCGACCTACGCGGCGATGAAGGCCGGGAAGACCCACTATCCCCCCAGCGTCGGCGTTCATGAACTGCGCCTCGCGCTCGCGGAAAAAGTGGAGAAGCAGAACGGTGTCCGCGCGGACGTGGAGCAGGTGGTCACCTGCCCCGGTTCCACGGAGGCGCTGGTGGCGGTGATGGAGATCGCGCTACATCCGGGCGACGAGATCCTGATCCCCGAGATCTACTGGCCGAACTACGTGCAGCAGGCGCTCCTCGCGAGCGCCAAGCCGGTCTTTTACCCTGTCGGCGCCGGCTACCAGCCCGACGTCGAGGGGACGCGGCGCTCCATCACGCCCAAGACCCGCTGCATCCTGGTGAACTCGCCGTCGAATCCGACCGGCGCGGTGATCCCGGAAGCAACGCTTCGCGCCCTCTACGCCGTTGCCAGGGAGCACGATCTCTGGATCGTCTCCGACGAGGCCTACGAGGACATCGTCTTCGACGCGAAGCATTTCTCGATGGGCGCCATCGAGCGCGACCTTCCCGAGGCGGAGCGGCGCGTCCTCTCCCTCTTCACCTTCTCGAAGTCGTACGCCATGACCGGATTCCGCCTCGGCTACATCGTGGCGCCGACGATGCTCCTGGGGACCATTCTCCGGAAGACCCAGGAGCCGCTGGTCGGAAGCACCGCGTCGATGATCCAGTGGGGCGGCCTGGCGGCGCTTCGCGATCCGGCGCCGATCGCCACGATGCGCGATGCCTACCGGCGGCGGCGCGACATCGCCGTGGGGATCCTCCACGAGGCGGGGATGGTCGACTACACGCCGCAGGGGGCCTTCTACATCATGGCCGACGTCTCCTCGACCGGGATGACCGGCGATGCCTTCGCGAAGGCGCTCCTCGAGGAGGAGAGGGTCTGCGTGGCGCCCGCGGCGGGATTCGCCCTGACGCCAGAATTCGGGCCCGACGGCGTGCCGCTCGGCGCCATGACGGCCGGTGGGGCGCCCGACTATCCGTCGAATCCAAAGGCCCGCCACTTCGTGCGGATCGCCTTTTGCGTCTCCGACGACGACGTGCGGGAGGGGCTGTCGCGGCTGGTCCGCTTCGCGGAGCGCTGCCGGCAGAAGGCCGGAGCCGCCGTCAGGACGTGATGGCCGGGCCTCCCCGCTTGCCCGGTCCCACGCGGTAAAGCACCGGCAGGACGAAGAGCGTCAGGAGCGTCGCGGAGAAGAGACCGCCGATGACGACGGTCGCGAGAGGCCGTTGCACCTCGGCGCCGATCCCCGTGTTGAACGCCATCGGAACGAATCCCAGACTCGCCACGAGCGACGTCATGAGGACGGGACGGAGCCGGCGTTCCGCGGCTGCCCGGATCGCCTCCATCCTCGGCATCCCACCCGCCTCCAGATCTCGCAGCGTGGAGACGAGGACGAGCGCGTTCAGCACCGCGACGCCGGAGAGCGCGATGAAACCGACTGCCGCCGAGATGCTGAACGGCAGACCCCGCAGCCAGAGGGCGGCGACCCCTCCCACGCCGGCGAGCGGCACGGCGGCGAAGACGCGCGCCACGTCCCCCGGCCGGCGGAGGCTCGCGTAGAGGAGCGCGGCCACCAGGAGTAGCGCCAGCGGCACGACGACGAGAAGCCTCCGCTGCGCGCGCACCAGGTGCTCGAATTGTCCTCCGTAGCGGATGAAGTAGCCCGGGGGCAAGGAGACGCGCGATTCCACCGCCCTCCGGACGTCGGCCGCGAAACTCCCGACGTCTCGGCCTCTCACGTTCGCCTGCACGACCGCGCGGCGTCGTCCCCATTCCCGATTTATCGCCGAGGGCGCCTCGACGCGCCGAATCGACGCCACGTCCGCCAGCGGTATGCGCGCGCCGTCGCGCCCCGTCAGCACGATCGAGCCGAGCATCTCCAGATCGCGGCGATACGCCTCCTCCAGGGTTACCGCTACGGGAATGCGCCTGGCGCCCTCCTGCATGACGCCGACCTCGCGCGATCCGAGCGCCTCGATCACGTCGAGGATTTCCCCCGCCGGCACGCCCAGGCGGGCCGCCGCCTGGCGATCGACGTCGATCTCCACCGTCGGCTGACCCGTCAACTGTTCGGTCACCACGTCGGCCGCTCCCGGCACCTCGCGCACGACACGTTCCACCTCCGAGGCCTTCGACCGAAGGAGTTCCAGATCGTCGCCGAAGATCTTCACGCCCAGATCCGATCGGACGCCCGCCACCATCTCGTTCATCCGCATCTCGATCGGCTGCGTGAAGATGACCCGCATCCCCGGGAGCGGCGCGAGCGATCGCTCCATGGCCGCGACCAATTCCTGCTGCGTCCGGGCCTTCTTCCACTCGGACCGATCCCGCAGCGTGACGAAGATGTCCGACACCTCGGTGCCCATGGCGTCGGTCGCCACCTCCGCGGTGCCGGTCCGCGTCCAGATCCGCTCGACCTCGTCGGGGAAGGCGTCGAGCAACGCCCGCTCGATTCGCATCCCGTAGCGAACCGATTCGTCCACGGAGACGCCAGCCAGCCGTACGGTATTGAGGACGAGGGCCCCTTCGCTCAGACGCGGGACGAACTCCGATCCCAGGCGGGGCGCCAGCGCCACGCCGATCCCGAGCGCGAGGACCGCCGCCGCGAGCACGGCGCGGGGCCGGGCCATCGCCCCGGCGAGGAGAGGCCGGTAGACGCGCTTCAGGGCGGCGATCAGCCGGTTCTCGCGCGCCGGCCGGGAGCGGAGAAACGTGGCCGCGAGCGCCGGCATGACCGTGAGGGAGAGCAGGAGCGACCCGAGGAGCGCGAACATCACGGTCAGCGCCATCGGCCGGAACATCTTCCCTTCGATGCCCTCCAAAGCCAAGATCGGCAGGTAGACGATGAGGATGATGATCTCCCCGAACATCGTGGGGCGCCGCACCTCGATGACCGCGTCGCGCACGATCTGTTCGCGATCGCCGGGGCCTCCCTCGGCGTCGAGGCGGCGGACGGCGTTCTCGACCTGGATGACCGAGCTGTCGACGATCAGTCCGAAGTCGATCGCTCCGAGGCTCATGAGAGTTCCCGCCACGCCCGTCCGCAGCATGAGGTCGAAGGCGACGAGCATGGAGAGCGGGATCGCGGCGGCGACGATCAGCCCGGCGCGCCAGTTGCCGAGGAACGCGAAGAGGACGGCGACGACGAGGAGCGCCCCCTCTAACAAGTTCACGCGGACCGTCTCGAGGACGTGATCGATCAGTTCGGTGCGGTCGTAGATCGGTTCCGCCGTGACTCCGGCCGGGAGCGTGCGGGATATCTCCTGAAGCCGCGCCCGCAGGCGGTGCGTGACCTCCCGGCCGTTCTCGCCCTTCAGGAGGAATCCGAGTCCGAGCACGGCCTCGCCTCGCCCTCCCTCGGTGACCGCACCGTGGCGGAGTGCCCGCCCCTCGACAACGGTCGCCACGTCGCGCAGGCGGACCAGCGCACCCGAGTCGGTCGTGATCACGATCTCCTCCAGCGACGCCGGCTTCGTGATGACGCCGACGCCCTGGATCGGGCTCGCCCGTCCGGCCTCCTCCAGCACGCCGCCGCCGACGTTCCGATTCTCCCGCTCGATCGCCTCCACGAGATCTTCCAGATGGATCCCCCGGCTGGCCAGCGCCGCCGGGTCGACCGCGATCTGGATCTGCCGCTCGTCCCCGCCCCACGAATTCACCTCGGCGACGCCGGGGACCGACTGGAGCTGGGGCCTCACGATCCAATCCTGGATGCCGCGCAGATCGGCCGCCGTGAATTTCGGATCGCCGGTGACGAGATAGTGGAAGATCTCGCCGAGTCCCGTCGTGACGGGACCGAGACGCGGCGGTTCGATCCCCTTCGGGAGCGCGACCGATCCCAGCCGTTCGGTCAGAGTCTGCCTGGCGAGGAAGATTTCAGTGCCGTCCCGGAAGACGGCGGTCACCTGGGAGAGCCCGAGCCGCGACGTGGAGCGGACCTCCAGGAGTCCGGGGAGTCCCGAGATCGCCTGTTCGATCGGCGCGGTGATCTGGCGCTCGATCTCGAGCGCCGCCAGCGAGGCGGCGCTTGTGTTGACCTGCACCTGGACCGGCGTGGTGTCCGGGAAGGCGTCGAGCGGCAGGCGCCAGATGGAGGCGATCCCGGCAATCGCCAGAATCGCCGCCGCGACGAGGACGGCGATTCGTCGCCGCACCGACCAGGCGATGATGGCGCTCAGCATCGGGGCGCCCTCATTTCGACGGGGCCTCGATCTCGCAGCACCCGGTGCCGATCGCGCTCTTGTCGCTCTCGGTCAGGAGGAGGAAGCTCCCGATCGTGACCACCCGCTCGCCGCGTGCGAGTCCGCGCCGGACCGAAACCGTCCCCCCCTCGGCCTGCTCCACGTGGACGCGGCGCGATTCGTAGAGATCGTCGGCGAGACGGACGAACGCGACACTCGCCCCGCTCACCTCCTGCACCGCTTCGCGGGGAACGACGACCGCGCCGGCCGCAGCCCGGGAGCGAATCGTAGCCCGGTGGACGGCGTTCACGCGCGCGCGGGGATCGGCCCGGTCGAGGCGCGCTCGCGCCCGGACGACCCGGCTCGCCTCGTCCACCACCGGCGCCACGTAGACCAGCGTCCCGGTCACGCGATCGGATTCCTCCGGCCCGAGATGGATCGACACGGCATCCCCCGTCACGACCCGGGCCGCGTGCCGCTCGCCGATCTCGATTTCCGCCCAGAGCCGCGACGGATCGACGAGTTCGAACATCATCTCCTCCGCTTCCATGTAACGGCCCACGACGGCGGCACGGCGCGTGACGACGCCCGCGATGGGTGCCCGAACGATCAGCGTCCCCCCCGCGTCGGGACCGGCGCCGAGCGCCTTCAGCGTTCCCGCTGCGGCCTCGACCTCCGCGTTCGCGGCTCCGTACTCCTGTTCGGCCGCGTCCACTTCGCGGCGGGGCGTCATCCCCTTCTCGAAGAGCGAGCGCTCCCGGTCCCGTATCGCCGCCGCGTTCTGGAGGCGCGCTTTCGCCGCATCGAGGCGCGACCGCGCGTCGGCGAGCGCCGCGCTTTCCATCCGCGCGAGCGCGGAGCCCGCGGCCACGCGCGCCCCTTCCTCGACGAAGATCTCGCGCACGGCGCCCGGAGCGCCGGCCGCGACGAGGGCCCGGTGCGACGCGTCGACGACCAGGGTCGCCGTCGCCGGAATCGACGCGCCGGCCAGGTCCGGCGTCGCCTCGACGGTTTCGAATCCCGCCTGGCGCGCCGTCTCACGATCCTTGAAGCGAAGCCTCGTCCGGTCGGCGGGCGCCTCCTTCCGGGTGACGTCCACGAGGGGCCGTCCCCCGCGCTCCGGGTGGTGAACCGGGCAGAGCGAGAGCGGGAGGCCGTGCTCCTCGCAGTAGTCCCCTTTCGCCCGGAAGATCACCGCGAGTTTCGGATTGCACTTGGTGCAGACGACCCGGAGTACGCCGTGCTCGGAGCATAGATCGGTGGCCGCCGCGGCGCCCGAGGCCGGCGCCGCCGCGGCGCGCTGCTCCGACTTCGCGGGCGCCGACCCGTTCCCGCATCCCGCGGCGAACGCGAGGCAGGCCACGAGAGCGACCACCCCTCCGGCCCAATACGATCGCCCGGCGCTCATTCGACTCCGTCCGGCTTGGGCGGGCGCGTGATCTTCAACTGGGGGTCGCAGGCGACGCACTGCGACTTCGGGACTCCATGCTCCTCGCACCAGTCCCCCGTCGCCTTGAACGCGGCGACTAGAGAAGCGTCGCAGCGCGTGCATGCCGTCTCGGGAACAGCGTGTTCATCGCACCAATCGGCGTAGGAGCCCTGGACGGTCCCCTCGGCTTGCGACCCGCCAGCAGCGGCCTCCGGCGGCGTGGCCACGGCCGCTTGACCCTTCGCGGACGAGGCCGGGCCCTGGTCGCGACCGCCGCATCCCGCGGCGAAAAGGGCCGTCAGGATGGCGGCGGCGAACGAAAACGTGAGAATGCGGTTCATTCGTAGATCCTCCTTCGCGTCGATGGCGGGGCCGGCGACACGCGACGGCGAACGCCTCCGAGTCACGCCGAGTGGCGTGAGCCGGTACGTGGAATCAGGTACGGAGTCGGGTACTTAGGACTGCGGAGAAACGGCGGCGAACCTGGGGACGTGCAGGATGTCGTGAGGAGCGGGCGCGAGGGCGGCTAGATCGGCGCCCGCCAGGAACTCGACCACGGGCGAAAGCAGCGGATTCGGAATCGCGGGCGGTTCCGTCATCGGCGCTCGATGGGGGCCGCAGACGCAGAGCGGGCAATTCTCGGCGCAGTCCTCCTCGGCCCCTCCGGCCGCCGGACAGGCGCCGCAGGGATCGGAAGCCACCGCCGACGAGGGCACGGCCACAGACACGAACGACGCAAGGAGAAGGAGGGCCAGGAAAAAGCGCACGATCATCTATTTATGATAGCGGGCGTGGCCGTGCCGTGTCCAGAACCCTCTGGGGAGTGGGGGCGCACGGCGGAGCCAGGGCCTCCCGGTATTGCACCGCGATCTCGCGCTCCCCCTCGATGTCGATGCCGAGATCGCGCACCAGCCCGTCGCTCACGCCGTAGATCCATCCGTGCACCGAGACCTCCTGGCCGCGCGCCCAGGCCTCCCGCAGAACGGTGGTCTGGCAGACGTTCACCACCTGCTCGATGACGTTCAATTCGCAGAGCCGTGCGTGGCGCGACGCCTCGTCGGGCAGCGCCTGGATGAGCACCTCGTGCTTCTCGTGGACGTCCTCGACGTGGCGGAGCCAGTTGTCGCTCAGACCCACGGTCTGCCGCCGAAGCGCAGCCATGACGCCGGAGCAGCCGTAATGGCCGCAGACGATGATGCGCCGCACGCGGAGGAGATCGACCGCGAACTGGATCACCGAGAGGCAATTGAGATCGGTGTGGACCACGACGTTCGCGATGTTTCGATGAACGAACATCTCCCCCGGGAGAAGCCCGACGATCTGATTCGCCGGGACGCGGCTGTCGGAGCAACCGATCCAGAGGTATTCCGGATTCTGCTGGTTCGAGAGCCGCTCGAAGAACGCCGGATCGTCGCGACGGACGGCCTCGGCCCAGGCGGCGTTCTTGGCCAGAAGATCTTGTAGACGCTTCATCGAATGTCCCCTCCGGTGCGCCGCGTGCGTCTGGAGACTGGCTTCGGAATCGAACCGAACGACAACCCTTGCGGGGGTTGCCCGGCGGGTTTGAAGCCCGCGGCCGGCGCCAGCCAGCGTGACCAGTCTCCCTCGCGCGCCACTACGGTTCGAAGTGCCGGTCGAAGTGGATCCAAAGAATCCTCGAATAGCGGAACACCGCCGGAATGAACGGCACGAAGAGGAGTCCCGCCACGAGGAGAAGGCGCATCATCGGCCATCCGCGCAAGACCAGCGCCAGCGCGAGGAAGAGCACGAGGATGACGCCGACGGCCAGGGTGTAGCTGAAGTACATGGCGCCCGAGAAATAGCCCGGCTCGCGGCTGAAGACGATCCCGCACGACGGGCAGCGCTCGTTCATCGTCAGCGCGCCCGCGAAGACGCGTCCCGTCCGGCATTGCGGGCAGAGTCCCTTCCGGATGGCGGCCAGGCGGCGTAATTCCGCGGGGTTCACTTCGGCGGCAGGACGGACCGCGGCATCCCGAAGATCGACTCCTTCGTAACCCGCGTGTAGTTCGGTCCCCCGAGCCGCGCGATCACGTCCAGCTTCGCGGCGTCGACGCGGCCGTTCGTGAGCACCGCCTCCGCGAGATGGAAATAGACTACCTCACCGATCACGTAGTTCGCGTGGTAGGGCCCCTCGCCGTGCTCCACGATCCGGAATAGCTTGCACTCCAGCGCCACCGGGCATTCGGCCGCGCGAAAGGGCTTCACCTTCACGCTGGGCGCCTTGGTGAACCCCGCTTCCAGGAACTCGTCTGCGTCGGGCGGATAGTCGGCCGAGGCCAGGTTCATCCGCTCCCGCAGCGACCAGGGAACGATGTGGATGACGAACTCCCCCGTCTCCCGAACGTTGTGGAGCGTGTCCTTGTCGCGGCCGGTCCCGGTCGTCACCGGCATGAAGACCACGGAGGGAGGATGCGCGCCGCCCGCATTGAAGAAGGAAAACGGGGCGAGGTTCGCCACCCCGGCCTTAGACAGCGAGGAGACGAACGCGATCGGCCTCGGCACCACGCACCCTGTCAATAGCGCGTACGCCTCGGCCGGCGCGATGGCGGCGGGATCGATCTCCCGGAACGCGGGGACGCCGCCGTTCACGCGGCGCCCGTCATCCGGTCGCGCCTTCGCCCGTGAACTTCCCCGTCGGCTCCAGCCACGAATAGGGGTAGCTCTTGTCGTCGTAGGCCTCGGCCTCGGTCGTGACGTAGAGCGGGTGGAACGTGTCGAGCATGACCGCCAGTTCCTTCGTCTCCTTGGCTCCAAGCGACGCCTCGGTGGCGCCCGGATGCGGCCCGTGCGGAATCCCCGACGGATGGAGCGTGAAGGAGCCGACCTCGATGCCGCGGCGGCTCATGAAATTTCCGTTCACGTAGTAGAGCACCTCGTCCGAGTCGACGTTCGAGTGGTTGTACGGCACCGGAACCGCGAGCGGATGGTAGTCGTACATCCGCGGCACGAACGAGCAGATCACGAAGTTCCGTCCCTCGAATGTCTGGTGGACGGGGGGAGGCTGGTGGACGCGCCCGGTGATCGGCTCGAAGTCCTCTATGTTGAAGATGTAGGGATAGAGATACCCGTCCCAGCCGACCACGTCGAGCGGATGGTAGTCGAACTCGTAGGCGGTGATCTGGTTCCGCGCCTTGATCCGGACCTCGAACTTCCCCTGCTCCACGAACGTCTCCAGGCGCTCCGGGCGGCGGATGTCCCGCTCGCACATCGGCGCGTGCTCCAGGAGTTGCCCGTACTCGTTCCGGTAACGCTGCGGCGTCTCCACCGACGAGACCGACTCCATGACGAGGTATCGCTGGGCGTCCGCGTTCGGCTGGAACCGGTACGTCGTTCCGCGCGGGATCACCACGTAGTCGCCCGGCCGGTAGTGAAGCTCGCCGAAGATCGTCTCAAGGCGGCCCGTCCCCTCGTGAATGAAGTAGACGTCGTCACCCTGGCCGTTCCGGTAGAAGTAGTTCATCGGCTGGTCGGGCACCGCGATCGCCATGGAAACGTCGCTGTTGTGGAGCAGCACGACCCGCCCCGTAACCGGATCGCCGCTCTTCACGAGCGGCTTCGTCTTGAAGTGGTAGTGGCGGAGCCCCTGCTCGGTCGCGTAGGCGACCGAACAATCCTGGATCTTCCGGATCTCACGGACCTGGGTCGGCATGTTGTGGTGATAGATGAGGGAGGCGCGGCCGGAGAAGCCGCGGGAGCCCATCAGCTGCTCGGTGTAGAGCTTTCCATCGGGGCGGCGGAACTGCGTGTGCCGCTTGGGCGGAATCTGCCCGAGTGAGAAGTAGGTCGGCATCGGTCACCTCAGACGATGGGATTCGTGAGAGCGCCGAGCCGCTCGATGGTGAGCGTCACCTCGTCGCCGGGCTGAAGGTAGCGATGGACGTCTGTGCCCAGTTCGAGAAGACAGCCTGTTCCGACCGTTCCCGAGCCGAAGACGTCGCCCGGAAAAAGATACACGTCCTGCGAAGCGCGGGCAATGACCTCCCCGACCGTGTAACGCATGGAGCCTGCGTTTCCCCGCGAGAGCACCGTGCCGTTCACGGTCGCCTCCATGGCCAGACGGAGCCGGTCCCCGTCCCAGGCGCCTTCGAATTCGTCGAGCGTCACGAGCGACGGTCCGAGCGACGTGGCGAAATCCTTCCCCTTCGCCGGTCCGAGCCCCACCGCCATCTCGCGGCGCTGGACGTCGCGGGCGCTCCAGTCGTTCAGGATCGTGAAACCGGCGACGACGCTCCTCCACTCCTCCGCGCGAACGTCGCGCGCCTTGGTACCGATCACCCAGCCCAGTTCCAGCTCGTAGTCGAGCGCCTCGGTCCAGTGCGGCTTGCGCACGGGGCTTCGATGCCCGACCAGCGCGCCAGGATTCGAGTAGTAGAAGACCGGCATCTCGTACCACTCCTGCGGCACCATGAGGCCGCGGCGAGCCCGGGCGTTCTTCACGTGTTCCTCGAAGCAGTAGGCATCCCGGATCGTCGGCGGGTGCGCGACCGGCGGAAGGATGGAGAGCGAATCGAACGGCCGCCGGGCGATGGCGGTCGCCGTGGCGCCGGCCGGGGTCGCGGCCTCCGCGAGCACCTCGCGAGCCAGCGCCAGCTGCTCGTTCCAGGAATCGAGCATCGTTTCGAGGGTGGCGAGGCGAGCCGCCTCCACTTCGGGGCGCCCCAGGAGCACGGCGGCGCGCCCCAGGGCCAGGACCTGGTCCCCCTCGAGCGCGCCGAGCGCGCGGCCGGCGCCCGTGGCGAGCCCGGCCGCGGCGAACGAGACGAGACGCATCGGGCCTAGAGGTTCCCCCGCAGCGCCTGCTCGCGTTCGATCGATTCAAAGAGCGCCTTGAAATTGCCTTTGCCGAAGCCCCGGCTCCCCTTGCGCTGGATGATCTCGTAGAAGACGGTGGGACGGTCCTCCACCGGCTTCGTGAAGAGCTGGAGGAGGTAACCCTCCTCGTCCCGGTCGACCAGGATGCCTAACTTCGCCAGGGTCGCGACGTCCTCGTCGATTTTCCCCACGCGGTCCGGAAGCATCTCGTAGTACGACGGCGGCACGGTCAAGAACGCCACACCGCTGTCGCGGAGCCGGGAAACCGTGCCGATGATGTCCTTCGTCGCCAGCGCGACGTGCTGGACGCCGGCGCCGCGGTAGTACTCGAGGTACTCCTCGATCTGCGATTTCCGCCTTCCCTCGGCCGGCTCGTTGATCGGGAACTTGATCCGCCCCGATCCGTCGGCCATTACCTTGGACATGAGCGCGGAGTATTCCGTGGAGATGTCCTTCTCGTCGAAATGCTGCCACAGGGAGAAGCCCATGACGTCGCGGTAGTAGGCGACGTAGCGGTTCATGTCTCCCAGCGGGACATTTCCGACCATGTGGTCGACGTAGAGGAGAGGTCCTTCCGCGGCGGCCATCCCGGTTGCCTTGAACCCCGGGAGGAAGGGGCCCCGGTATTTCGTCCGGTCGACGAAGGAGTGGATCGTATCGCCGTACGTGGCGATGGCGGCGCGACGGACCGTGCCGTGCTCGTCCGTGACGTCGTGGGGTTCGGCGATCGATCGGGCCCCCCGCTTCGTCGTCCCCTCGTAGGCGCGATCGACGTCTTCCACGTCGAGGGCGATGTCCTTCACCCCGTCGCCGTGGCGGTGAACGTGCTCCGCGAGCGCCCCTTCGGGCCCCAGCGGCGCCGTGAGGACGAAGCGGACCTTTCCCTGCTGCAGGGCGTACGAAGCGCGATCGCGCACGCCGGTCTCCAGGCCGGAGTAGGCGACCACGGCGAATCCGAACGCGTGGGCGTAGTAGTAGGCGGCCTGCTTCGCGTTGCCGACGTAGAACTCGACATGGTCGGTTCCTCGGATTTTCAGGAAGTCATCCGGCGCCTGGATGCTGGGCTGGCTGGCCGTCGCGGCTTTCGTGTCGGACATCGAGTACGTGCCTCCCGAGGCGGCCGCCCGGCGCGCCGTCCGGCGCCCCCCGCGGTCCGCGGTTCATTCGTGGTTCCCGCCCAGTTTACGCTCCGGCGCGGGCTCTTTCCAGCGGCCCTCTCAGGGCGAGACGGTTCCCCCTGTCGCCGCCAGGTCTGCCTCGAGCAGTCCGAAGATCTCCTCGATCTGACGGTGGCCCAGGGAGAGGAGGAACTGGGGGTTCCGCCCGTACGATTTGGCTCCCGCCAGGAAGAAACCGGGCTCGGGATTCCGGAGCGTTTCGGCCCCGTGGGTCGTCTGCCGCAGGCAATCGCCCGCCGCGCCTGGCGAGGCGATCGACGCCGCCAGGACGGCGCTCGCGAGCGCCATCGGCCCCTCGCTGGCGTAGCAGAGATGTACGTGCAGCTCCCGGTGGATCGCCGCGTCGGGGCGATACCCCGCGAGCGCGAGGATCTGGTCGACCTCAACCGTCCGCGCGTCCCCGTTCATTTCTCGAAGCGTGACGTGAACCGTGCCGCCGCGGGGCGCGTACGACTCGATCACCGCGCCCGGGAAGGTCGTGAGCCACGCCGCGGTCCGCGCGATCCTGCCTGCCCGCGCGCCGAGTTGCGCGCGCTCGGGCAGCGGATCGGCGGCTTGCAAGTGGAACGGCCCCGTTCCGGCCGCACCGCGTGGAATCCAGGTGACGGCCGGCGCCTCGCCGCGATCGGCCAGCGCCGCCAGTTCCACCAGCGCGGTCGCGGCCGAGTACCCATCCCCGACCAGGAGGACCCGGCGCCCCGCGTATCTCGGACTCGCCGAGTCGAGAATCGGGACGAGGTGCCGATCGATCCGCTCCGCGAGTTCCTCCTCGCCCAGCGCGGGCAGCCCACCCGGGCCCGTGTCCCGCGGCGTACCGTAGACACCCGTGGCGTCGATCACGGCATCGGCACTCTCGAATCGGGTCGCTTCACCTTTCGACTCCACGCGAAGAAGGAACTTCCGGCCGACCCGCGACCGATCTCCGGCGGCCATGATCGCCTCGGACTTCGACACCCCCTCGCGTCCGATCTGCGAAACCCGCGATCGCTCTCGAATGCGCCCTGAGAGTTCCGGCAGCCGCGAGAGCGGCTCCAGGTAGCGGGCGACGAACGCTCCCGCCGTGAGAATCGCGTCGTCCGAGGGAAGGTCGGCGCCGGTCTCGCGCAGCCGCGCCCTACCCCGTTCGCTGGCGTTCATGGCGAACGGCGTGAAGAGGGTGACCCACGCGAAGCGCCGCAGGTGCTCCGCCACGCGCCCGGCCTCGTAGATCTCGATATCGAATCCGCGGCGCGCGCCTTCCAGCGCGGACTCGAGCCCGATGGGCCCGGCGCCGATCACGGCGATTCGCGGCGCGGAGGAAGGCAGTGGGTTGGACATGAGAAGTTCCTCGGTCGGGACGACGGGAAGCGCCGGGCCTCCGGCGGGGCTACCCCCCCAAGCGCCGGGCCACACCATCGTACGGGGAGGGGGGAGGCGATTCATTCCCTATCTATCTCGGCTCGCGCGGCGCGGGAGAAATGGGCCGCAACCCATTGCCTTTTATCATGATATGTGATATCGTCATCGTCTCTCGCCGCGTTCCGCGCGGCGCGTTATCAGGGGAATAACGCCCGCAACGACTTCAGGAGGTCGTCTTGACCGGATCGCCGCGCCGTCTCGCTCGCACGCTCGTCCTCGCATCGCTCCTCGTCGGAAGCGCTCTCGCCGCCGCCGGCCAAGCCCACGCCCAGCCGCGGGGCCGGAACGTGGAGCTTCTCTCCCAGATGGACAACTACGCGGGCTATTCTGCCTGCTGGTCCTATGTTCATCACGATGGTCGCGAGTACGCCATCCTCGGCACCACGACCGGAACGTCGATCGTGCGACTCACCGATCCGCGAAATCCGGTCGAGGTCGACTTCATCGGCGGCCCCGCCAGCGACTGGCGCGAGATGAAGCAGTACCGCGACTGGGTCTACGTATGCTCCGAGGGCACCGGAACGGGGCGTGGAATTCAAATCATCAGCATGGAGAACCCCGACAACCCGCGCCTCGTGAAGACCTATCGCACCGGGTTCGACACTGCTCACACGGTGTCGATCGATACCACGCGGGCCATTCTCTACTGCAACGGTACCTCGGTCGGCCTGGTGGCGCTCGCGCTCCAGCCGCAGGCGGGCGCGACCAACGCGAGTCCCACTAGCCCCCAGGAAATCGGCGTCTTCTCCGACTACTACGTCCACGATTTCCACCTGCGGGGAACGCTCGGCTACGTCTCGGCCATCAACGACGGCTTCGAGTCGATCCTCGACCTCACGACGCCGACCAATCTCTACGCGGGAGCGGCGACGGTGGAGCTGAAGCGCTGGAGCACACCTGCCAACTTCACCCACAACTCCTGGACGACGAAGAATGGCGACTATCTGATCGTGACGGAGGAGAATTCGGGCGGAAAGCCCAAGGTCTACGACATCAGCGGCCCGGGAACGCCGATCTTGCGCTACACGTTCACCGATCTTCCGGCCCACATCGGGCACAACGTCCACGTCAAGGGCGACACGGCATTCGTCTCCTACTACACGGCCGGCATCCGGCTCTACGACATCACCGATCCGACGAAGCCGGTCGAGTTCGCCTACTACGACACCTTCCTGGGGGCCGACGGCGGCTACGATGGCGTGTGGGGCGTGGCGCCCTATTTCCCTTCGGGGATCTTCGTCACCAGCGACATCTCGAACGGACTTCATGTGTTCCGGGTCGACGCGCAGTACGGCGTCGTGCGCGGGACGGTGCGGGAGAGCGCCGGCGGCGCGGTCGTGGCGGGAGCGGTGGTTCACGACCACACGTCGGAATCGGAGGCGATCACGGCTGCGAACGGGACCTACAGCCTGGCGGCCTCGGTGAACGCGGCCGGCGAGCTCGAGGCCTCCAAGTTCGGCTATCAGAACGCGACCGCCACGCTGAACGTGGGGAACGGCGGCAGCTACACGCACGATTTCGTGACACCGCTCCTTCCCACCGGCATCCTCCGAGGCGAGACTCGGAATGCTGTGAGCAGCGCCCTGCTGAGCAACTCTCCGGTGGAGGTGATCGGAACGCCGCTCCTCGGAGAGTCGAGCCCGAGCGGCATCTACTCCTTCAACGCGATTCCGGTGGGCACCTATCCCGTGAAGGTGGATCGCCCGGGATTCCTGACGGCACTACGATCGGGAACCGTGACCCAGGGACAAATGACGACGCTGAACTTCCCGCTGACGCCGGTCCCCTTCTATGACGACGCCGAGACGTTCGGCTCCTGGACGATCGGCGATCCCAGCGACAACGCGACGACCGGGCAGTGGCTGCAGGCGCCCCCCGTCGGAACCACGACGATGCGGGTCATCTCCGGCGCCCCCCGGCTTCCGTTCCTGCCGTCCGGCCGCGGCACGCCGCTCGGCGCCGCCCAGCATCCCGCGCCCGGCGGCGACGGGGTCGGAGCGCCCGGCGAAGTCCAGCCCCCGAACGACAACACGCCCGACCCCGGGATCAACTGCTTCGTCACGGGCAACGGCGCCACTGGAGCGATCGGCGAGGCCGACGTCGACAACGGGAAGACCACGCTCACGAGCCCCGTCCTGAATCTCGCCGGCATCGTCGACCCGCGCGTAGCCTACTGGCGGTGGTATTCCAACAACGCCGGCTCGGGAGCGGGCGAGGACCCCTTCATCACGCTCCTCTCGAACGACGGCGGCGCGACCTGGACGGCGGCCGATTCGCTCTACGACACGCGGAATTTCTGGGAGCGGGTCGAGGTCAAGGTCACCGATCGGTTTCCCACGCCAGGAGTGTTCCGCATTCGATTCGTCGCGCAGGATCTCGGCGCCGGATCGGTCGTGGAGGCGGCCATCGACGATCTGATGTTCTTCTCCGGCTCCACGGTCACGTCGGTCGATGAGGAGGTCGCGCCGGTCCCCTCCGTGACTCTCGGGGCGCCACGCCCGTCGCCCACGACGCGGGGCAGCGACTTCGATCTCGCCATGCCGCAGGCCGGCCCCGTCATCGCGAACCTCTACGACGTGCAGGGGCGGCTGGCGCGCGCCATCTTCGCGGGCACCCTGACGCGGGGGCGCCACACGCTGAGGTGGGATGGAACGCTGAGGAACGGTGCGAAGGCCGCGGCCGGCGTCTACTGGCTCAAACTGAACGCGGCGGGCGAAGTGAAGACGCGGAAGATCGTCGTGGTCAAGTAGGGCGCGGCGGAAAGCGGCGTGGAGCGGGAGGCGAGACGCGGGAGGCGAGACGCGGATCAGGCCAGCCCCAACCCCTCCATGTCCTCTTCCTCGAAGCCCAGATAGTGCCCGTACTCGTGAAGCAGCGTGATCCGGATCTCCTTCGCCACTTCGGCGCGGGTCTTCCCGGCCCGCTCCAGGTTTCGCTGGAAGAGGAGCACGACGTCGGGGAACCCCGAGGGCGCTCCGACCTTTTCCCCGATCGACGTCCCGACGAAGAGACCGAGAATCTCCGGCGAAATGTGCGGCGCCTGATCGGCCATCTCCGGAGTCGGCTTGGGCTCCACGGTCACGGGGACCTGAGCCACGACGTCGCGAATCTGCTTCGGGAGACCGCGGAGGACGTCGTCGAGGATCGCCCGGAAGTCGTCCCGCGTCGTGCGGACCGGGCGCGGGAAATTCTCGGTGTCGAGGCGTGACGCTTCTTCGAAGAGCACGTCGGCGGCCGTGAACTCCCCCGCAGCCTCGAGGATTCGTGCCTCCAGGTCGGCGCGGTCAGCGTCGTCTTCCTCGTCCGCGGGCGGCTGGAGCTCCTGAACGGCGGAGAGCGCCTCGTCGGTGCGCCAAAGCAAATGGAGCGCCTCGCTTCGGTCGAGCGCGGCGCCCCAGTGTTCCGGATCTTCCTCCAGGGCGCGCTCGAAGGCGACGAGCGCATCCTCGTATTCACCCTCTTCCAGAGACTCTTCCCCCTCCCGGACCAGTTCTTCGGCCTCGCCGGGGGAACTCATCACGATCCGCCGCCGGCCGGCACGGGATCGACCATTCCGATCGCCCGCACCAGAATCTCGTCGATCTCGAAGAGCACCTGGTCGAGGTTTCGCTGCTGCGCCTTCACCCCCTCGACGTCGTTCTGCATGATGAACGGCTGCGCCGCGTTTGCCGCGTTCCGCGCCGAGGCGACTTTCAGCTTCATCTCTTGGCTGTCCATGAGGCTCATCTTCCCCGCCTGCGTCTCCAGGCTATCGAGGGTCGCTTTCAGATCGTTCATATAGCCGGGCACGAAGTCCATCTGCCCGTTCAACACCGCGACCGAGAGGCGCGACCGTCTCGCGGTGAGCGTTTCACGAAGCGACACCAGAACCGGCCCCTGGTCCTTGGCCCCGGTCAACTGCTGCTGAATCTGGTCGCATCCGATGGGACCGACGACGAGCAGCATCGCCGCCGCCGCGGCGGCCACCATCCTTGGTCGCGGGAAGTTCATGGCACAGCCCCCTTGTGACGGCCGCCCGCCTCCGCTACTGCAGGAGGTAGACGACGCTGAAGACCCCGACCCAGATCGCGTCGACGAAATGCCAGTACCAGCCGGCCGCGAGGAACGGGAAGTGCTGCTCCTTCGTGATGCGGCCCTTCATCGCCGCCGCGTACACGACATTCAGAAAGATAACCCCCATCAGCACGTGCAGCCCGTGGAAGCCGGTCAGCATGAAGAAGGTGGTGCCGAATACTCCGCTCTTGATCGAGAACGCTTCTCCGTTCAGGACACCGTATTCGTATGCCTGGCCACAAAGAAAGACGGCGCCGAGGAAGATCGTCATGAGGAGACCCGAGACGAACTGCTCCTTCCGGCCGCGCTCCAGCGCCATGTGCGCGAAATGGCAGGTCACCGAGGAGAAGAGGAGGACGAACGTGTTCACGGCCGGCAGGAGGAGGCTGAAGTGCGGCATCCCCTCCGGCGGCCAGACCTTGGCGTGATAGCGCGCGTAGAAGAGCGCGGCGAAGAAGGCGGCGAAGATCGCCGCTTCGGACGCAATGAAGATCTTGAAGGAGGTCTTCAACCGCCCGTCGGCGTCCGCCAGGTCCTTCCCCGAAAACTTGTCGCGGAGCAGTTCGCCCCACCAGCGCCCCGCCCCGACGATCGTGATCAGGAGGCCGGCCAGGAGAATCGCGATGCCGTTCTTGTTCCCGTGGCCGTTCAGGACGATTCCGACGGGGAGAAGCCCGGCGCCGAGGGCCGTGATGATCGGCCACTTGCTCGGGATCGGATCGTGCGAGTGGTGCGGCGCGAGAGCGGTGTCGGACATGGCTTCTCGGATCCTCCTGTTCGGGTCGTATGTGTCCGTTTGACGCGGGATTGTGAGGCTTTACGGGGGCGCCGGTCAAGGGCGAGGGTTTCGAGGCGGGGCCGCCCGTCATGACCGGGGACCCGTCCTCAGAAGCGCGATCGCGCAGGCGAGTCCCACGGCCGGCATGCAGGCGAGCGCCAGGAGCGCCGCGTGAATTCCGCGCGCGTCCGCCAGGGCTCCGATCGGTCCCACGATGAGCGCTCCCATCCCCCACGCCGCCCCCATCAGGAAGCTCGAGATGGTGGACGAATGAGCCGGCGAGAGTTCCTGCCCCAGCACGACGTTCACCGGGAGCGAGGCCTGGAGCACGAACGAGCCCAGGAGAAGGCAGGGGATTCCGATCCGATCTCCCAGGAAGAGTGAGGCGACGAAGAGCGGCAGCGCCCCCGCGAACGAGGCGGCGATCACGCGGCGCCCCCCGATCCGGTCGGCGAGCCATCCGCCGAGGAATCCACCGAGGGCGCCGCTGAGAAGGTAGAGCGACACCATCGCCCCGCTCCGCGAAAGCGAATAGCCTCGTTCGTGGAGGTAGAGCGGCAGGAAGGTCATGTAACCGGTGGCGATCGCGGAGCGTGACACCGTCGCGGCATAGAGGAGCGTGAGAGGGCGGAGCACCGGACGGAGCGCGCGCAGCGGCGGCGGCTTCTCGTTGTGCCGCGGCTTCGCCTCCGTCCGCCCGAGCCAGACGAGAAGCAGTGCGGTCGCCGCGATTCCCGGGGCTACCGCCACCCAGGTTCGCTCGAGCCCGAACGTGGTCACGACCCCCACGGCGAACATCGGACCGAGCGCGAACCCCAGCGTCCCGCCCGTCACGAAGATCGCCATGGAGATGCTCCGGCGCCCGGTCGCCTCCGCCGCGAGCGCCGCAGCCTGCGGATGGAACGCGGCGACGCCCAGTCCCGCCAGCATGAGCAGCGCGACCAGGGCGCCGTAACTCGGCGCCAGCCCCAGCGCGCTCATGAAGATCGCCGCGGTGAGCGGCCCCAGCGCCACGAACCAGGGACGCCGCATCCGATCGGAGAGAAGACCGAAGAGCGGCTGGGAGAAGGAAGAGGTGATCGACGAGAGGGCCACCAGCGTTCCCACCAACGTGAGATTCAGCTCTAGCTTCGCCACCAGCAGCGGAAGGAGCGGCGCGAAGAAGGAGGAATACGAATCGATGGTGAGATGGCCGAAGGTGAGGAGCCCGAGGCGCGGAGTGACGTGACGGCACATGCGGCGGAAGCATAGCAGGTCGCTCTTCCCTCGCAGGAGTTCATCGTCTACATTCCCCCTGCTCCTCGCCACCGGCCCCCCGCGCGCCACAGCCCCTGATCGATAGGCCATGGGAACGACGACTCGCTCGACATCGGAATTCACGGCCGCCCTTCGCCAGCTCGGTTATGCCGAGTTTCGCCCGGGCCAGCGCGAGGCGCTGGAGACTCTCTTCCAGTATCGCCGCCTCCTGCTCGTCGCGCCGACGGGCGGCGGGAAGAGCCTCATCTATCAGCTCCCCGCCACCATGCTCGAGGGGACCACGCTCGTCATCTCCCCCCTGATCGCGCTCATGCAGGACCAGGTCGCGGGGCTCCAGCAGCGCGGCGTGGCGGCCACCTACCTCGCCTCCACGCTTTCCGACGAGGAAGCGCGCGCGCGGCTTCGCGGCATTCGCGCGGGCGACTACCGCCTTGTCTACGTGGCGCCGGAGCGGCTTCCCTATCCCGGATTTCAGGAGCTGGCGCGCGAACTCGATCCTCCCCTCGTGGCCATCGACGAAGCGCATTGCATCAGCCACTGGGGGCACGATTTCAGACGCGAGTACCTGGCCATCGGCGACTTCGTGAAGCAGTTCCCCGCCGCCATGGTCCTCGCCTGCACGGCGACCGCCACGCCGGCCGTGCGCGACGACATCGTCACGCAGCTCAAGCTGGGAGCCGACACGCCGCAGATCCTCCGCGGCTTCGCCAGGCCGAATCTCTCGTTGCGGGTGTCCACCCCCGACACGGCGAGCGAGCTTCGGCTTTGCATCGACGACGCCCTTGCCGAGGCTCTCGGAGGACCGGGACCCGCCGGCCGGAAACCGGGCGCCGCAATCCTCTACTGCCTCAGCCGGGCCGATTCCGAGGCCGAGGCGAAACGTCTGCGTGCGGCTGGATGGCGCGCAGGCTGGTACCACGCGGGGCTATCAGGCGACTTGCGAAGCGAAGTCCAGAAACGCTTCATGGCAGGCGAGTTGGACGTGGTCGCGGCCACGAACGCCTTCGGCATGGGGATCGACCGCGCCGACGTTCGCGCGGTGATTCATCTCTCCCCTCCCGACTCGGTGGAGGCGTACTACCAGGAGGTGGGGCGCGCCGGCCGGGACGGCGCCGACGCCTTCGGACTCCTCCTTCTTCGCCTCTCGGACATCCCGCGGCGGAAGTCGCTGATCGAGCGCGGCGCAAGTCAGGAAGGAACGGGCGCGGCGTGGGTGGAGCACCGCTGGTCGATGTTCCGCGATCTTCTGCGCTGGGCCGAGGGAGGCACCTGCCGACACGACGCCATCCTCCGCTACTTCGGCGACGAGGTGGAGACGCTCCACGGCTGCGGGCGCTGCGACGTCTGCAGGGAGTTGGCGGAGGGCGGTCCCGATGGCGGCGCGGGCGGCCCAGGCACCGAGAGCCACACGGTCGCGATGGCGATCCTCTCAGCGGTCCGGCTGGTGGATCAGCGCCTCGGCTTCAAGGTGACCGTGAAATTTCTACGCGGCGAGAAGGACGACCGACTGGTCCGCTACGGCTTGGGCGGGCACCGCGACGCCGGCGCGCTCGCGCGCTATCCTGAAGCGTGGCTCGGCCAGGCGTTGCAGCGTTGCGTCACGGCGGGGTGGGTCGACTTCACGGAGGGCGAGTATCCCCTCCTCAGGCTGACCGATCTCGGGAAGGCGGTCCTCGCCGGAAAGCGCGAGGCGCGATTGATCCTGCCGCCGCTCCGGGCGACCGGACCGCGGCGCTCGGCGCGAGGGGAGCAGCGACGCACGCCATCCGCGGGGGCGGGCGCCGGAAGGGCCGCCGGAATGCCGGGCGCGCTCGGCGCTCTGGGCGACGACAAACCGGCAGGCCATGCCGCGCGATTCGACGCCCTCCGCCGGTGGCGCCTGGAGCGCGCCCGCACCGACTCGGTCCCTGCCTTCGTCGTCGCCTCCGACCGAACGCTCGACGACATCGCGGTCATCGGCCCCGCGAGCCTCGATGAGCTGAGGCTCTGCTACGGCATCGGACCGGCGAAGGTGGAGAAATACGGAGAGGAAATCCTGGCGGTTCTGAAGCGCGCCGCGCGGTAGGCATAGCGGGGCTGGCAGTCGGGGACCGGCGCGTCAGGCTCCCTGACATCCCGTCAGGAGGCACATTGGTGGACGGGCCACCCTTGCTTGGCGGTTCGGCAGGCCCATCTTCCGTATTCGCAGTCGTTACGCCGGCGCGGCGCACCCCTCGACGCGGCCGGTACAACTTCTGCATCAACTTCCCCCGGAGGCGTCCTACGAGGTGAGTCTCGCCTCCGGGGAGGTATCCAATGTCTCACCGCATCCAGCAGGTCCCACCGGCTCTCGGCGCTTTCGCCCTCGTCACGTTCGCCGTTCTTCTGCCAACGATCGGATTGCTTCTCTACGTCGTGTTCGCCGGGTTCTTCCACTCCCGGTAGGCGGAGCGCGGCGAGAGGTCTGGCGCGCGGGAAGGTCTAGGCGACCTTCTCGCGCTTCCGCACGCCTTCCTTCTTCTTCGCCTTGCTGTGGCGCCGCGCGATGCCGCGGGCCGACTGGGGCGTCGGCCTCGCTTCCGGCATCGCCGTGACCAGCGTGCCGAGGCAGAGATCCGCCAGAGGGAGGAGCACGTTCAGATTCCGATTCATGTGGATGTGGTGGATGCGGTGGTGCTTCTTGATGAACTGGAAGTACTTCGTCCGCTCGATCCAGGGGACCGACGGCATGTGCATCAGGTAGTGCAGCCCCTCATAGCCCGCGTAGTAGAGCGCGAACGCGACGCCCAGGCTGACCACGAACGGTGCGTAGGGGAGCGCCCACTGCATGGAACCGAACCACAAGGAGAGGAGCACCCAGGGAGTGACGTTGATCGCGATCAGGAGCGGCCCGCCCCACCACTGGAAGGAGAGCGCTTCGTGCTGCTCCTCCTCGACGACGTGAAACGTGTCGTCGTGCCTGCAGAGCTGGTGGTGAACGAGCGTATGGGCGGTGAAGGCGCCCTTGGGAAGCCAGGGCCGGTGGAGCCAGTAACGATGAAACGCCCACTCGATGAAGCTGCCCTGGACGATGCCGGCGAGAGTACCTGCGAGGATGCCGTAGAGAATAGTCACGAAGCTCCGATCGTCGGGGTGATGAAATGGAGGGATCGCTGAATGGCGGGTCCTTTCTAGAAGTATCGGCGGAGAAACGCTCGGGGGCCAGCGAAATCGAGGCGCCCCGTAGCCTACGTCCCCTGAAGGGAATAGCCACGCCGTTCCCGGCGCCGCGCTAGTTTCCCGCTGCCAGGTCGAGCGTGATCGGCGCCGGATAGCGGATCGGTCCCAGGGACGTGTCGATCGTCGGCGTGAGCCGGAGCGCCACCTTCTTCGTCGTCGTCCGCTGTCCCGAAAGAATGAGCGCCGTGTCGAAGAGCACGCGGCCGTCGTTTCCAAATAACTCCACCAGGTTGAACCGCACCCCCACCGGCACGTCGCGCGCCTCTCCCGGAGGGAAGGCGAACTCCTGTGTCATCTGCCCGGAGATGATCGACTTCTCGTCCACCAGGTAGACCCAATCGAGCCGCATCATGCGGGCCGTGGTGTTGTTCGTGGCGGGGTTCTTCCCCTCGAGATGGACGGTGATGTCGAGCGGGACATCCTTGGTGGCGACGGCCAGCGCGAGGCGGCCGACATCGACGATGGAGAGGTCCTCGTAGCGCAACATACGCGAAAGTCGGAGCCCCGCGATCGCCGGATCCGAGATGCGGTCGTAACGGAAATCGACCTGGCGAAGCGCGATCGCCTGGCGGAGACCGGCGCAGCCGGCGATCCCGCCGAGCGCGATGACGGAGAGGACGGCGAGCAGGAGGAGCCCCGGCGTCCGCTTGGAGTGATCTGCTCCACGTCGATCCATGCTGCCCTCCCTGGTGGCGATGATGGTAGGCGCCGAGGATAGCACTCGCCCGACTCCAGCGTCTTGCGCCATACTCCACCCTCATGAACGCCATCGATGTCGCGGCGCTGCGGAAGTCGTACGGCGCCCTGACCGCCGTGGACGACCTCTCCTTCACCGTCGCGCGCGGCGAGACCTTCGGGCTCCTCGGCCCCAACGGCGCCGGCAAGACCACGACGATCGCCATGATCGTCGGCGCCCTGAGCCCCGACGGCGGCCGGGTCACGGTGGACGGCGAATCGGATCCGACGCGCCCCGCCCTCCGCCGGAGAATCGGGGTCGCGCCGCAGGCGCTCGCCCTCTATCAGGACCTCACCGCCGAGGAGAATCTCCGTTTCTTCGGTTCGCTCTACGGGCTCTCGGGGATCCGCCTGGCGGAGCGCGTTCGCTGGGCGCTCGACTTCGCCGGACTCGCGGACCGGCGGCGCGATCGCGTCTCCGGCTACAGCGGCGGCATGCAGCGCCGGCTCAATCTCGTCTGCGGCCTCCTGCACGATCCCCCGGTCATCCTCCTCGACGAACCGACGGTAGGCGTCGATCCCCAGTCGCGAAACGCCATCTTCGACAGCATCGAGCAGCTGAAGCGCGAGGGACGGACGATCCTCTACACGACCCACTACATGGAAGAGGCCGAGCGGCTCTGCGACCGTGTGGCGATCATGGACCGAGGCAAGATCCTGGCACTCGACACGGTGGAGGCGCTCCTCCGCGCGCACGGAGGCCCTCCCACGGTCGAGATCGAGTTTCCCGAACGCCCCGCGTCGCTCGACGAGCTGGGTGGAACGTGGGAGGGCCCGCGCTGGCGCGTGCAGAGCGAGCGACCCGTGGAGATCCTCCAGCAGGCCATGGGATCAGGCCGCCCTTTCAGCCACGTGTCGATCGAGCGAGCGACGCTTCAGGACGTCTTTCTCCATCTGACAGGCCGTCTGCTGCGGGACTAGAGGAGCCGAACGCGAATGAATGCCATCTGGGCGATCGCTTCGAAAGACCTTCGCCTTCTCCTGCGGGACAAGGCCGATCTCTTCTGGGTCCTCGGCTTCCCCATTCTCATCGCCTTCTTCTTCGGGTCGATCAGCGGCGGCGGCGGCAAGCGCGCCGTGATGCCGGTGGCGCTCGTCGACCAGGACCGCACCGCGTATTCCCAGGCGGTCGTGAAACAGCTGAAGTCGTCGGACGCGCTCCGCGCGCGGGAAGCGTCGCTCGATTCCGCGCGGCTTCTGGTGCGCCGCGGGGATCTTGTCGCCTACGTGGCCCTTCTTCCGGGGACAGGGGAGAATTTCGGTTTCGGCGGCGACAGCACGAGCGGAATCGAGATCGGCGTCGATCCCCGGAGGACCGCGGAGCGGGAATATGTGCGGGGCCTGGTGACAGCGGCGATGTTCCAGTCGATGCAGGGCTCCTTCTCGCCGGAGGGCGGGGGGCGCGAGATGATCCAGAGGAGCCTCGACAGGCTCCGGGACGACCCCACGCTCGACCCGGAAGTCCGCGGGCAGCGCTCCCGGCTCCTCCAGTCGCTCGATCGGTTCATGAGCGTTCTCGATTCGACCGGCGGCGCGGCCGGTTCGACGACCGCGCCGGGCGGCTCCTCCGCCGGCGGCGCCGGCGGCCCCAACCTCCGCGTCGTCGAGATCGCCGAAGAGGACACGGGGCCGCGAAGCGCCTACGAGGTGACCTTCCCTTCGTCGATCGCCTGGGCCCTGATCGGGGTCTGCATGTCGTTCGCCGTCTCCATCGTCTACGAGCGGATCACAGGTACCTTCCTGCGCCTTCGGCTCGCCCCGATCGGGCGGGCGCAGGTCCTCGCCGGCAAGGGGCTCGCCGCCTTCCTCGCCGCGATCGCGGCCGTGAGCATCGTCCTTCTGATCGGCGTGGTCGCGTTCCACGTCCGCGTCTCGAACCCCGTCCTCCTCGCCGTGGCGATCGCCTCGTCGGCATTCTGCTTCACCGGCGTCATGATGGTCGTGGCCACGCTCGGGAGAACTCCGCCCAGCGTGTCGGGAGCCGGCTGGGCGATCATGATGGTCATGTCGATGACGGGAGGTGGGATGGTTCCGCTGATCGCCATGCCCGCGTGGATGCAGCGCCTCAGCGACTTCAGCCTGGTGAAGTACGCGGTGCTCTCGGTGGAAGGCGCGATCTGGCGCGGCTTCGGGTGGAGCGAGATGCTCCCCGTGCTCGCGGTGCTCGTGTTGTCGGGGCTCGCCGGCGTCGCGATCGGAACGCGCGTGCTCCAGACGCGCGATCGCTAGCCGCCCCGCCGCGCCCTCTCGAACCTACGCGTTCCTACACTGCGACGCCCGACCTCAGCCCCACACCGGCCGCCGCGCTGACGTCGAACCAGACGTCTCGCCCGTCGTCGCAGGCCAGGGCGTCGTATGCCCGCCCATTTCGATACGCGACCTGGTGCGCCCGGCAGCGAAGCCCCATGCTCGCCAGGACGTCGTACTCGTCGGCCGCCCGTAGGACGATGTAGGGCCGCTCCGGCGACCCGTCCCCGGTCATGAGGAGGCCGCCCAGGAGAGCGCGGCCGGTCTCCGCCTCGTGCTCCGCCCGATCCTCGTCGCCCAGTTCGCGAAACGCCTGCGCCGCGACGAAGTGGACTCCGGGGTTCAGGACCCAATTCGCCATCGCCTGCGTGGCGATGGCGAGCACCTGGTGGTGACGGCCACGGCCGAGCAGCCGATAGACGTCCGGCAACACGGTCGACTTGGGATCGAAGTGACGCGAGACAAGCATGGCATCGCGTGCGGCGAGAAAACGGTCCAGCGTTCTCTCGCGCAAGAACGCGTTCATGCGCATCAGCACCGTTCCTTCGACTGCCACCCTGCTCGCCGCCCGCTGCTTCTTGAGTTTCATGGCGCGCTTCCTCCGCGGGATCATGTCGCGGGTCCCTTCCCGCGCTCTCCACGCCTAAGAATCGCGCGTTTTCACGACGAACTGAAGCGGTGCGGTGGTGGGAGGCCTCTGGGCGCCCGAAGTCTTATGACAAGGTTGGCATATGACAAAACTGGCGAGGGCCATTCCCCCGGATCGGTACGTGTCGCCTACCGGACCCGAAAGTCGGCGATCCGCGCCGGCGCGATCATATCCTGAAACTCGATGATCGCGACGTTCGAGTAACCGCTCCAGTTCGGCACCTCGTCGCCGGTGCGAATGATGGCGTAGTAGCGCGTGCCCGCGGTGAGACCGGTGACCGCCATCGAATCGGGCGCTCCCGATAGCGCGGGCACCTTCCCGGTCGTCGGAAGGACCGTGGCGGCGTTCCACCAACCGAGCGTGTCGGCGCCGGAGATCGCGGTGGAGCTATACCGAATGTCGTAACGGGAGGCCCGGCCGATGGTGCCGTCGTCTCCAGGGGCGGTCCAGAGGAGCGTGGCCGTGGTGCCGGTGGTTTGCGCGTGTAGTGTTTCGGTGGCGGCCGCGAGGAGCGCGGCGACGACAGCGAAGGCGAGCAGACGGCGGATGGGCGTAGCGGCGAAACGCGAATAGGTCATGGACTTCCCCCCTTGGTGTCCCCCACGTAGCAATGGCTGTCGTGACGCCGCTAGGAGCGGCGACAAGGGCGTGCATCGCAGGAAGCATGCCGCGCGTTCGACGAGCGGGCTGGTTCGGAGCGCGCCGGACGCGCCGGGGAAAGAAGAGACCCCGGAACGCGGACCATGCGCTCCGGGGTCGGCACGAATCGCCGAGGCAATGTCGCCCGGCGGCCTATCCGACCGGCGCCGCCTCCGCTGAAACTGCGCGCTCCGATGGGGCCGAGGCTTGCTCGGCGGCCACCGGCGATTCCGCCGCGACGGCGCCGGTGAAGCGGGCCAGCACGGTGTACAGGACCGGAACGAGAACCATGGTGAGGAACGTGGAGACGGCCATCCCGCCGACCACGGCGATTCCCAGCGGCCGTCGCGCCTCGCCTCCCGCGCCCAGGCCGATCGCGATCGGGAGTACCCCGAAGATCGTCGCGAGCGACGTCATGAGAATCGGGCGGAGCCGGATCCTCGACGCCTCCGTGACGGCGTCCGTGATCGAACGTCCGCGCGCCCGGAGCTGGTTCGCGTACTCGACGATCAGAATCGAATTCTTCGTCACGAGGCCGATCAGCATGATCAGCCCGATCTGGCTGTAGATATTTAGGCTCTGGCGGAAGAGGAAGAGCGACACCAGCGCTCCCACCACCGCCAGCGGCACGGCGAGCAGAATCGTCAGCGGATGGATGAACGATTCGAACTGCGCCGCCAGCACGAGGTAGATGAAGACGAGCGCGAAGACGAAGAGGAGGTAGAGACTCGTGCTCGAGTCCCGGAATTCGCGCGACTGGCCTGCCAGCTCGTGACGGATGCCCGCCGGGAGGTCGTTCTTCGTGATGCCGTCGAGCGCGTCGAGCGCCATGCCGAGCGGGAAGCCCGGCGGGAGATTCGCGGTGACGGTCGCCGAGCGGACGCGGTTGTAGTGGTTCAGCTCCTTCGGTGCCACGGTCTCCGTCACGCGCACCACGCTCGCCAGCTGCACCAGCCCCCCGCTTCCGCGGAGATAGATCCCCTCGATCGCGTCCGGCGTCGCGCGCCCCTGCGGCTTTACCTGGGCGATGACGTCGTATTGCTTCGTGCCGCGCTTGAACGTCGAGACGGCGCGCCCTCCGAGAAACGTCTCGAGCGTCGTCCCGATGTCGGTCACCGAGACCCCCAGCTGCGCCGCCCGCTCGCGATCGATGGAGATGTCGAGCTGCGGCTTGTTGAGACGCAGGTCGGTGTCGAGGTTGATCAGGTAACCGAGCGCCCCGGCCTTCTGCATGAAAGCGCCGACCGCCTGCTGCAGCTCGTCGTACGACTCTCCCTGCAGGACGTACTCGACCGGCGACGAGGAGAAGTTCCCCCCCAGGCTGGGCGGATTGATGACGAACGCCAGCACCCCGGGGATGCCGAAGAGCCGGGGAAAGAGTTCCTGCACGAGTTGCTGCTGCGACTTCGAGCGCTCGTCGCGCGGCTTCAGGTTGAGGAAGACGAATCCGTTCGTCACGCGCCCGGGGCCGCCGAAGCCGAGCCCCGTGGCCGTGAAGAGTCCCTGCCGCTCCGGGAGGGGGAGGAGGATCGACTCGACCTGCCGCATGTAGCGGTCGGTGTAATCGAGCGTGGAGCCCTCGGGCGCGATGACGATGCCGAACGCCACACCGCGGTCCTCGGTCGGAACCAGTTCCCGCGGCAGGACGAAGAACATCGCCCCGATCAGAACGGCCAGGAGAGCCGCTCCCGCGAGGGATATCCCTCGATGCCGGAGCGCCCCGCGAAGCGCCCGTTCGTACGAGCGGTTCATTGCGTCGAAGAAGCCGTCGATCCGCGCCGAGAGCGCGCTCTTCTTCCGTCCGTGCTCCGACTGGAGCATGCGCGAGCAGAGCATCGGCGTCAGCGTGAGCGCCACGAACCCCGAGAGGAGCACCGCCACCGCCACCGTGATGCCGAACTCGTTGAAGAGCCTTCCCACCGCGCCGGTGAGGAACGCGACCGGCACGAAGATCGCGACGAGCGCGATGGTGGTGGCGAGAATGGCGAACCCGATCTCCTTGGAGCCGTCGAACGACGCGCGCCGGCGGTCCTTCCCCATTTCCATGTGCCGGTAGATGTTTTCCAACATGACGATGGCGTCGTCCACGACGAGCCCGATGGCGAGCACGAGCGCCAGGAGGGTCAGGATGTTGATGGTGAAGCCGGCAAAATAGGCCACGGCGAAGGCGCCGATGATCGAGATCGGGATGGCCAGCGCCGGGATCAGCGTCGCCCGGGCGCTCTTCAGGAAGACGAGGATGACGAGGATGACGAGGATCATGGCGATGAAGATCGTCTCCGTCACCTCGCTGATCGACTCGCGAATGAAGTTGGAGGAGTCGTAGGCGATGTCGAGCTTCATTCCGGCGGGAACTTGTGTCGCCAGGGACGGCAGCGCCTTCGTCACCGCTTCGCAGACATCGATCGTGCTCGCCTTCGACTGCTTGATGATGCCGAGCCCCACCGCTTCCTTGCCGTTCCACCGGGCCGCCGTCCGCTCGTCCTCGGCGCCGACCGTCACCTCGGCCACGTCCGAGAGGCGAACCGTCTCGGTCCCCTCCTGCTTCACGATGATGGCCCCGAATTCCTCCGCGGTGACCAGGTCGCCCCGCGTCCGGACGGAGAATTCCCGCTCCTTCCCTTCGACGCGGCCGGCGGGAATCTCGGCGTTCTCGAGCCGCACCGACCGTTCGACGTCCTGCGTCGTGAGCCCGTGGGAGGCCATTCGCCGCGGATCGAGCCAGACGCGCATGGCGTAGCGCCGCTCGCCGCCGATGAAGACGCCGCCAATGCCGGGAAGTCGCTGGATCCTCTCTTTCAGGATCCGATCGGCCACGTCGGAGAGTTCGAGCCCCGTGTGGCGCTCGCTGGAGAGCGCGACCCAGAGGACCGGCTGCGCATTCGTGTCGACCTTCTCCACGATGGGGTCGTCCGCCTCGCGCGGCAGGAGGCCGCGGATGCGCGACACGCGGTCGCGCACGTCGTTCGTGGCCCCCTCGATGTTCCGCGCGAGCTCGAACTCGATCGTGATGACCGAACCCTGTTCGCGGCTCGAGGAGGTGAGCGTCTTCACGCCTTCGAGGGTCGCCATCTCCTCCTCGAGGATGTCGGTGATCTCCGTCTCGATGACGCTCGGGCTCGCGCCTCGGTAAAACGTGGTGATCGAGACGATCGGCGGATCGATGTCGGGATACTCGCGGACGGGAAGCCGGGAGAAGGCGATCACGCCGAAGAGGACGATCGCGAGGCTCAGCACCGTCGCGAAGACCGGACGCTTGATCGAGAGTTCGCTCAGCTTCATTTCTTCTCCCCGCCCGGTGCGGCCGGTTTCTCCTCCTCGGCGCCGCCTGCGCCGCCCGGCGGAGCCGCCCCGACCTCCGCCGGAATCACCTTGGCGCCCGGGAAGAGCTTCTGATGGCCCGCGGTGACGATGCGGGCGCCGCTCGTGATGCCCCGCACCACCTCGACCACGTCGGCTTGGCGGGTGCCGAGCGTGAGCGCCGCGCGCTCCACCGTGCTGTCCGCCTTCACGACGTAGACGAACGACTGGCCTCCCTCGGAGAAGACAGCCTCGCTCGGCACGACCAGGGCCTGCGCGCGCTCGCTCAGGAGCACCGACACGCTCGCCGACATCCCGGGGCGGAACTTGCCACCCGGATTCGCGACGCGGGCGATGATCCGCGCCGCGCGTGTCGCCGGGTCGAGCACCGGGCTCACGACGTCGATTCGTCCGTGGAGTTCGTAGTTCGGATAGGCGGTCGTCGACACCGTGACCTGCCGGCCGCGCTGCAGCGTGCCGAAATAGCGCTCGGGCGCGGAGAAGACGACCTTGATCTCGCGCAGGGAGGCGAGCTCCGTGATGGCGTCGCCGGCCCGGAGGTAGGCCCCCGGGCTCACGCGCTTCGCGCCGACCAAGCCCGCGAACGGCGCGGTGATGCGCGTCTTACGGAGCCGCTCCCGCGCCAGCTGAACGTCCGCCTCGGCCACCTTCCGCGCCGCCTCCGCGTCGTCCAGATCTTGCGGAGCCGCCGCCTTCTGATCGAAGAGCGACTTCACGCGGTCGAACGTCACCTGGCTCTGGTCGCGGAGCGCCTCGGCGCGCTTCAGCTCTGCGCTCGCCGTCTCGTCGTCGAGCTGGGCGATGAGGGCTCCCTGCTCGATCGGTTGCCCCTCGCGGAACGGAAGCGATTCGACGCTCGCGTCGATCTCGCTGACGACGGTGATCGCCTCGCCCGCCTCGATGGTGCCGACGGCGTCGAAACGGTCAGCCACGCTTCGGGGCGCGACCACCGCGGTTTCGACCGGCATCGGAGGCATGGAGAAGCCGCCCTTCGGGCCGCCCTTGCATCCGCCGGCGACGAGAGTGAAGGCGAGGAGCGAAGCAAGGGCGCGCGCCGCGGCGCGGGCCCGATCGTGGGACGGACGGGTCATGGCGTGGTCTTCCCCGTTGAAGTGGAGCCGGCCACGTCCGGGCTCGACGTGAGCCAGCGGAGTTCGGCGACGGCTTTGGCGGTGCGAACGAGCGCCTGGGAGAATCGCTGCTGCGACGACGCGACGTCCGCTCCGAGGCGGACGAGATCGAACGAGGTGGTCCTGCCGAGTCCGTATTCCAGGAGTCCGATGCGGGCCTGCTCGAGCGCGGCGTCGACACCCATACGGGCCGCGTCGAGGCGCTTCACGGAATGGACCAGATCGCGGTGGGCGGATCGGACGCGCTCTTCCAGCAACCGCCTGGCGGCCAGGTAGCGCTGCTCCGCCTGCTCCAGCTCACCCTTCGTGCGGTGGTGGTCTCCCATCCCCTGGCGGAATCCGATCGGGATGGTCATTCGCGCTCCGAGCGTCCAGTTGGGATAGCGGCGATCGATCGCGTCGGAGATGGCGTCTCCGCGATCGCCGGAGACGTTCGCTACGTAGCCCGTCCCTCCGAAGTTGATGACGCGTGGGGTTCCGTTCAGTCCGACGCCACCGACCGATCCGAAGAGATCGAGCTGCGGGAAGGCGTTCCATCGCGCGGCTTGCGCCAGGGCGCGAGCCGAGGCGACGTCGCGCTCGTTGGAGACGAGGGAGCGGTTCCGCTCCATCGCGCGCTCCACGACCGAGTCCTCGGGCTCTACGACGAACTCGCGAGGAGGATGGTCGACCGGACGGTATCGGGTCTGTCCCGAGGCGGGACGCCTGCCCAGGAGCGATCCGAGGCGATCGGAAATCTTGTCGTATTGCTCTTCCCGGTCGAGCACGGCCTGCTCCTGCTCGGAGAGGAAGACGCGCGCGTTCGCGACGACGCTCGGCCCGACGATGCCCGCCTTGCCGCGCTTCTCGGCCTGATCGAGAAAGGCCGCCGCGCGGTCGCGCAGAAGCCGCTGAACGGCGAGATCGCGCTCGGCCGCATAGAGGTCCCAGTAGGTCTGCTCCACCACGGCGCGAGTCCGCTGCACGGCGTCGTCGTACCGAGCGCGGGCCGCTTCGAACGAGCGCGCCGCGGCACTCCGCCTACCCCAGGCTCCCGGACCGAAACCCCTGAGGAGCGGCTGGCGGAATTCGAGCGCGGCCGCCGCGTCGTACTCCGGATTCGCGCCGGAGAGCGAGGAGTCCGCCTCGAGGCGCGCGGTCTGGATGGATGCCGTCAGTTCGGTTCCGGTTGGAAGCGTCACGCGGGCGCCCCCCGAGGCGAACGCCTCCTTGCTCCGGATGAGGCTCGCGCCGCTGAAGGGAGAGGCCGTCGGCGTGTCCGCCTCCGACCGCGAGATCTCGGCGAAGAGCTCGGGATCGAACGCCCCCTTCTCGGAGCGCATCGCGCCTCGCGCCGCCATCAGGGCGCCTCGCGCCTCGCGGACGTCGGTCGCCTGATCCAGCGCCGCGGCTTCGGCCTCAGCCAGCGTGAGCGGCGCGCCCGAGATCTGAGAAAGCGCGATCGTCAGCGCGCTGTCGGGATTCGACTCCAGCAGAATGGCCCGGGTCGGCTCGGGCGAATCGCCCGCGCCCTGGCCATAGGCCGGCCCCGCCGGCAGAACGGTGAGAATCGCCGCGGATGCCGCGATTCCCGCGGCGCGGCGCCATGCATGCAGCAAGGATGCTCGGGTCACGTCCCCTCCTCGTGGCCCACGCCTCCGATCGGACCGCTAGTCCGCTTCGGCCGGCACCACGGTTATGATGACGCGTTCGGCGCGGTGCGCGCCCCGAACGAAAGGAGCCAATCGCCTTCCTGTATTCCTACGCGGGCGGGCAGAATGCCGGCCGAGTTTACCCCGTTTCCCTCTCCTTGTGTGCCCGCAAGTGAGCCGCCAGAATGGCCGGGATGGAGCGCGGCGCCGAGAAGGCCCGAATCGGCATCCAATGAGATGCCGAGGCCTCCTGCCGGATGCGGGCGGACCCGGCGGGCGGGTAGACCACTCTGGATACCATGCCGCCGTCCCCTTATAGTTTCGAGGACATGACCGAAGCGAACAGCCGCATCGATCCCACGTACCCCCCCGACGATTTGGAGCGGCGCGATTTCACGCTCGAATTGCCGGGGCGCGGGTCGGTCGCCGGCATCGAGTGGAATCCCGGAGGAACGGCGGGCCGGGTCGGGATCATCCACGGCCTCGGCGACCACGCGCGTCGTTATGGGCGCGCGGTCCGGGCGCTCGCCGGCCAGGGCTTCGCCGTGGAAGCGCTCGACCTGCCGGGCCACGGCGAATCGTACGGACCCCGCGGCCACGTGGAATCGTGGGGCGACTACCGCGACGCCGTGGAAGCATGGTGGGCCCGGCGGCGCGACGGCGGCGACGCCCCGAGCGCCTTCGTGGGTCACAGCATGGGCTCGCTCGTGGCGCTCGACTTCGCCCTGCGCCACCCGGAGCGGGTGCGCGCCCTCGTCCTCTCGGCGCCGCCCTTCGAGGTGGTGCTGCGCGCCACGATGCTGAAGGTGCGCCTCGCCCAGTTGGTCGTTCGCGTCTGGCCCGGCTTCTCCCAGCAGACGACCATTCTTCCGAGCATGCTGTCGCACGATCCCGCTGTCGTCCAGGCTCACAACGAGGACCCGCTCGTCCACTACACCATGAGCGCACGGCTCTTCTTCGAGTTCCGGACGATGAACGCGGCGCTGAAGGAGTCGGCTTCGCGACTCTCCATGCCGACCCTGGTCCTGCATGGAGCGGAGGACGTGGTGTCGAGCCCGCTCGGGAGCGAGCGATGGGTGCGCACCACTCCGGCCGGGCTCGTGGAGCTACGCCTCTATCCCGGCCTCTACCACGAGATCCTGAACGAGCCGGAAGGACCGAAGATCGCCGGCGAGATCGCCGACTGGCTGCAGGCTAGGATCTCGTAAGGAGGGCCACCGCGACCTCCCATTCCCTCAGCAGTCCCGACCGCCGGCGCGCGCCCATCCGAGGGCGGAAGCGTGTCACGCGGCCCGCCGCGGCCGGCGCCGTCTCGCGCCGATCCCAAATTCCCGCGCCGATTCCCGCCAGGATGGCCGCTCCGAGCGCGGTCGTCTCCACCATCGCGGGCCGCTCGAGGGGAATACCGAGAAGATCGGCCTGGAACTGCATGAGGAAATCGTTCCGGGTCGCGCCTCCGTCGACCCGAAGCGACCGGATGCGCGATCCGCTCTCCCGCCGCATCACGTCCACGACGTCGCGCGTCTGGTACGCGATCGATTCGAGCGCCGCGCGGACCAGATGGGCGCGCGTCGTGCCGCGCGTGAGACCGCACCAGAGACCGCGCACGTCGGGCCGCCAGTGGGGCGCCCCGAGACCGGCGAACGCCGGCACGAGATACGTTCCGCCGGTATCGGGAACCGAGCGCGCGATCCGCTCGCTTTCCACCGCGTCGCTCACGATGCCGAGCCCGTCGCGGAGCCACTGGATCGCCGCGCCGGCGACGAAGACGCTTCCCTCGAGCGCGTAGGCGGGCTCCCCGCGCGGCCCGCACGCCACGGTCGTCAGGAGACCGGCGCGCGAAGGAACGGGCCGCTTCCCCGTGTGGAGCATCAGGAAGCAGCCGGTTCCGTACGTGTTCTTGATGCCGCCCGCCGTGACGCAGCCTTGCCCGAAGAGCGCCGCCTGCTGATCGCCCGCGATGCCGCGGATCGGAATCCCATCCGGAATTCCGGGAACGCCTCGCGTCACGCCGAAGTCGCCCGCCGAAGGCCGCACCTCGGGAAGCAGGGAGCGCGGAATGCCGAAGCGATCGAGGAGCGCGTCGTCCCACGCCAGACGCCGCAGGTGAAAGAGTAGCGTCCGGCTGGCGTTGGTCGGGTCGGTCGCGTGAACCGATCCCCCGGTCAGCTTCCAGAGGAGCCACGTATCGACGGTGCCGAAGGCCAGCCCTCCGGCCGACGCGCGCCGCGCCGCGCGCGGAACGTGCCGAAGCAACCACTCGAGTTTGGTGGCCGAGAAGTAGGGATCGAGCCGGAGTCCCGTTGCGCGCGCGACGGCCCGTTCCGCCCCCGCCTTCTTCAGCACGGCGCAGCGCTCCGAGGTTCGCCGGTCCTGCCATACGATTCCTCGCGCCACGGGGCGACCCGTCCGCCGATCCCAGAGGAGCGTGGTCTCTCGCTGATTCGCGATCCCGATCGCCGTCAGGCCGCCGCGCGGGTCGCGGCCACCGCCTCCGGTCCCACCCCGGATTCCGGCCGCGGAGAGCGCCGTGCGCACCGCGCGAAGCGTCGTCTCCCAAATCTCCTCTCCGTCGTGCTCCACCCAGCCTGGTTTCGGGAAGTGCTGCGACAACTCCGCGTAGCCGCGGGACGCGACGCGGCCGCGGCCGTCGAGGACGAGCGCGGTCGTTCCGGTGGTTCCCTGGTCGATGGCGAGAATATTCACGTCGTTCCCTCCTTCAGGACGCGGGCTTCTTCGTCGAGCGAGCGGCGAAAGCCCTCCAGCATGTCGCGCCGGGCCGTCTCGTTCCATCCCCGGATCCTCGCCATCCACTCCGACGCCGGCCCCGCCGCCTCGCGAAGCGCGCGCGCGTCGAGCCAGAGGCGGGTCCGTCGCAGGAGCACGTCCTCGAGTCGTTTCGCCTTCTCGAATCGGACGGCGAAAGCGACTTCCGCCTCGCGGAGCCCGAGGCCCCCCGGAAGATCGAGCGAACGGGGGTGCTGCGAAGCCAGCCCCGCAATGCCGGCCTCGCGGCCCACCGAGAGGAGGGAGTCGGCGGTGGTGCATGCCGGGGCCCGGCGTCCATCGCGGGCGACGATCCGATCGACGACGTGAGCTGCGAGCGCCCTGTGCGTCGTGTACTTCCCCCCCACGATGCTGACGATGCGGTCCTCCTCCAGCAGCCGGTGCTCCCGCCGATTCGCCGAAGGGGCGCCGCCTCGCGACGCGCGGCCCGCGAGGGGGCGCACCCCCGCGAACGCGCGCACCGGCCGCGCCCCCTCGCGGAGAGCCGGCAACGCGCGCGACGCCTCCTCCAGGAGGTAGCGGACATCGGCGGGGTCGGGTCCGACCTGATCGGGATCGCGTTCGTCGTCCACGTCGGTCGTGCCGATGATGGTGTGCGTGTCCCATGGAATGACGAAGAAGACGCGGCCGTCGCGACGCGCGGTGAGCAGGATCGCGCTCGAGACGAGCGACCCTTCCAGCACGACGTGAGTCCCCCGCGTGCGGCGGACCATCGGCTCGACCCTGGGCCGACCGAGCGCGCGCACACGGTCGGCCCAGGGACCGGCGGCGTTCACCACCCAGCGGGCCTCCACGGCCTCCTCGACGCCACGCTCCAGATCGGCCAGCCGGGCGCGCCATCCGGCCGAGGTCCGTTCCAGGCCGCGCACCTCGGTGTAGGTCCGGATCTCCGCGCCCGTCCGTTCCGCGGACACCGCGGTCGCCACGCAGAGAAGGGCGTCGTCCATCTGCGCGTCGCGAAAGACGAAGCCTCCCCGGAGCCCCTCGGGCTTCAGCGCCGCCTCGAACCGGAGCATGCCGGCCGCGTCGAGGCGCCGGTGCGCGGAGAGCGGGTCGCGGCCCGCCAGCGCGCCGTAGAGCCAGAGCCCCGCGTGGATCATCCAGGGCGGGCGTCCTTCGCCGCGGTAGACCGGAAGGAGGAACGTGAGGGGATGGACCAGATCGGGCGCGATGCGGAGGAGGATGGCGCGCTCGCGCAGCGCCTCGCGCACCAGCGGGACTTCGCCGCGCTCCAGGTAGCGGATGCCGCCGTGGATCAGCTTCGAGGTGCGGCTGCTCGTCGCCCCGGCGAGGTCGCCTCGCTCGGCGAGGAGGACCGACAGGCCGCGCAGCGCCGCGTCGCGCGCGACGGCCACCCCGTGAATTCCACCGCCGACGACGAGCAGATCGAGAATGACACCCTCCCTGGAGCGAGCGTCGCCACGAGCCTCCGTGCGCGTGGCCGCGCCGCCGAGTCTAGTCGACCTGGGCGCGCCGTCAACCCGCCGCGGCGCTCTGTGGCGCTCCCTGTGGCGCTCCCTGCGGCGCTCCCTGCGGCGCTCCGGCAGAGGCATGGAGCCGCCGGGGCGTGTTATCCTCGCGCCATGATTCTTCCCTTGAAGGGCCGCTGGGCCCTCGTCACGGGCGCCTCCAGCGGATTCGGCGAGGCGATCGCGCGCCGTCTCGCGGCGGAGGGGTGCCACGTGGCGATCAACGCGCGGCGCGCCGACCGGCTCGAGCGCCTCGCGGCCGACCTCCGCGAGCGTCACGGCGTCGAGACGGAAATCCTCGCCTTCGACGTGCGCGACCGCGGATCGGTCGAACGGACCCTCGGCGCCGCCGCGGAACTCCTCGATCGCCTCGACATCCTCGTGAACAACGCCGGCCTCGCGCTCGCCCTCGATCCCGTTCAGAGCGGCGATCCCGCCGATTGGGACCAGATGATCGACACCAACGTGAAAGGGCTCCTCCACGTCACCCGCGCCTGCCTTCCCGGCCTCGTTCGCCGCCGCGGAGGCGACGTCGTGAACATCGGCTCGGTGGCGGGGCATCAGGTCTACGCGGGAGGCGCCGTCTACGCCGCGACCAAGTTCGCCGTGCGGGCGATTTCCGACGCGCTCCGCTACGACGTCCTCGGAACTGGCGTCCGGGTCATCAACGTGGAGCCGGGGCTGGCCGAGACCGAATTCAGCCTGGTCCGCTTCAAGGGTGACGCCGATCGGGCGAGGTCGGTGTACCAGGGGGTGCGGCCGCTGGCGGCCGAGGACGTCGCGGACGCGGTGGCGTGGGCCGTGACCCGCCCCGCGCACGTGAACGTGCAGCAGATTCTTCTCATGCCGACCGACCAAGCCTCGGCTCACGCGCTCCACCGGAGGACTCCCTAGCCCATGCGACGCACTCTCTCGCCGATCCTCGCGGCATTCTTCCTCGTGGCCTCCTCCGCCCTGTTCGCCGGAGACATTCCGCTCTGGGGCGATTCGCAGGGCAAGGGGGAGCCGGCGATCGTTCTCCTTCACGGCGCCGGCAGCGATCGGTCGCTGTGGGACCTGGTCCTGCCCGCCCTCTCCAAGACGCACCGCGTCGTTCGCGTGGAACTGCCGGGGCACGGCGCGTCCCCGATGATCGGGGAGATCACGGTGAAGAGCGTCGCGCGCGCCGTCGACAAGGCGCTCGAGCGACAGCATGTCGAGCGGGCCCTCCTGGTCGGGCACTCCTACGGCGCCTGGGTCGCCCTGGAGGAAGCTGTGGCGAGCCCGAAGCGCGTGGCGGCCGTCGCGGTGATCGACATGGGTTCCTACACGCCGCAGGACAGCGCGCGGACCGTCGCCCTGGAGCGCTACATCGAGGAACGCTACCCCTCGTTGGTTCGGGCGATCTTCGAGGTCATGTCGCAGAATCCGGCGGAATCCGACTCCGCCGTCGTGCAGGCGCTCCGCGTACCGCGGGAGGTGCTCTCCGCCTACCTGCGCGACGCCTGGCGGACCGACCTGCGTACGAGAATCCGCGATCTGGAAATTCCGATTCACGTGATCGCGGCGGAGGGATCGTGGCCGGTGACGCAGCCGTGGGAGCGAGGCAGACACCGCTTCGGGTACATGACCGCGGGGTCCGCCGAGGGCTACCGAGTGCTGGAATCGGGCCACCTCGTGATGCGAGACCAGCCCGACACGCTGGCGGCGATTCTTCTGAAGATCGCGAACGACCTCCCGAAGCGCTGAGCCGCTGCCGCGGAACGCCGCCGCCCTAGCGGCGCTGGAGCACGTGATAGAGGTTGCCGTGCTCTCCGAAGCGTTTCCACTCCAGCGGAAACGGCTCGAACCGATCCCAGTAGATCGCGGCGAGCCGGAACGGGCTCCCCTCCACCAGCCGGTCGAAGTCCTCCTGCGTCCAGTACCGGAGGAGATGATCCTCCTCGATCCGCCGGCGCCACTTCCCGCGGCGCGCGGTCACGACGCAATGCTGGTAGCTTCGCTTGGCCTCCGCGTCTTCCCGCTCCACCGACCAGGTGAGGGTCGTCGAGAGTCCGTTCCCCTTGTTGCCCCAGGGGCCGAATCGGGCCAGCTCGGGCGGCTCTCCGCCATAGGAGATCTGCACGACGTAGATCCCTCCCTGGCGGAGCATCTCTCCCATCCGCTCCAGATGCGACGCGAAGGGCGCGTCGTCCAGCAGGTAGCCGATGGAATTCACCGGATGAAGGGCCGCGTCGAAGACGCCCGGGGCCCGAAAGGTCTCCATGTCGCCCGCGTAGGCCGCCCCGCCGAGCGGGCGGAGACGCACGTCGGCGAACGCCGCCATCTCCGCGCTCAGGTCGTAGCCGACCGCCTCGTAGCCGCGCCGGGCAAGCGCCTCCAGCATGCGACCCGTTCCGCAGCATGGTTCCATCAGGCGCCGCACCGGGCCGCGCACGTGGGCGCGGAAGCAGCTCTCGTAGAAATCGAGCTCGCGCGTCAGATCCCAGCCGAACGCGACCTCGTAGATCTCGGGGCTGGAATAGAGCGCTGCTTCAGAGGCGGTCATGCGGAGAATGTGGGGCCGCGGGGCCTCCCGGTGCAAGAGGCGCCGTTCCCCCTACCCCGGCCGCGCATCGCGTGGTACGGTTCGTCTCCATGAGTGACATCCCGCTTCGCATCGGCATTCTCTACGACGAGTGGTACGTGGATCGCGAGGCCACCGAGGCCGAGGCCGCCGCCGAGGCCTCGAACGGTACCGCGCCCAAGCGGAAACGGCGCCGCGAGAAGTCGGACCGCGAGGAGATCCACGACGCGCTCGTGAAGCGCGGCCACACCTGCCGCTACCTCTGCGTCGACGGCCGCGCGCGGACGCTGAAGGCGCTGGCGGGCGCCGACGTCGACCTCGTCTTCAACCTCACCGAGTCGTACGCGGGAGACGACACGAAGGATGTCCACCTGGCCGCCTACCTCGATCTTCTCGGACTTCCCTACACCGGCTCCGGGCCCGCGGGACTCCACCTGGCGCAGGACAAGGCGGTCGCGAAGCGCCTCTTCGCGTTTCACGGCATTCGCACCCCCCACTTCGCGACGGTCTACCAGGGACGGCTCCAGTGGGCGGACGACGTCCAGTTCCCGGTCATCGTGAAGCCGAAGCGCGAGGACGGTTCCATCGGAATCGAGTTCAACGCGGTCGCCGGCTCCATCAAGGAGTTGATGGAACGGATCGACGCCCTCCACGCGGACCTCGACAGCCCCGTGCTGATCGAGGAGTACATCGAGGGGCGGGAGATCTACGCCGCCGTGCTCGGGAACGATCCGATGACCGCGCTTCCGCTCGTGGAGCTCGATCTCGCCGGCGTTCCGGCGGGGCTCCCCCGGATCGCCGGGACCGAGGTGAAGTGGGATCGGGGCACGGAGGCGTACCAGAAGACGAAGCTGAGCGTCCCCGCGCGCCTGCCGGAAGATCTCACCGCCGCGATTCAGGAGACCGCCGTCCGGGCCTGTCGCGCCCTCGAGATCCGCGACTACGCTCGGGTCGACTTGAGGCTCCGCGACGACGACTCGTTCTACGTCCTGGAGGTGAATCCCAACCCCTGGCTCCACACCACGGCCGAATTCGCCATGGCCGCCAAGGACTCGGGCCGGGACCACGGCGCCCTGATCCAGGAGATCGTCGACCTCGCCCTGGCCCGCTACCGCGGAACCGTCCTCCAACCCTAGCCGCTGGAAACGCATCCGACCGCCGAAAGAGAGATCCCGCGGCCGTCTTGACAGGCGTCCCCGGTTTCGCGGAACATCCAGCGATTCAACGTCGTACGTGTGACAGGTTCGATGTCGCCATACACCCCCGAACAAAATCCACCCACCAAGGAGAAAATGGATGAAGTTCTCGCTGCAACGCAAGTTTAGCGACCGGCTTGCCGTACTCGGCCTGGCCCTCGCCATGGCCCTCACGGCGTCGGTCGCCGCGGCCGCCCCCTCGAAGGAATCGACGGTGAAGCCGCCGCAGATCCAGCTCGACTTCGAGAAGTACACGCTCCCCAACGGCCTCGACGTGATCCTTCGCGAGGACCACCGGCTTCCGATCGTGGCCACGAACATCTGGTACCACGTCGGCCCGGCCAACGAGCTCCCCGGTCGCACCGGCTTCGCCCATCTCTTCGAGCACATGATGTTCCAGTCCTCCGGCCACGTGGGCGAGGACCAGTTCTGGAAGTACATGGAAGGCGCGGGCGCGTCGTTCATCAATGGCACCACCGACGCCGATCGGACGAACTACCTCAGCGACGTTCCCGCGAACCAGCTCGAGACGGCGCTCTGGCTCGAGAGCGACCGGATGGGCTTCCTCCTCGACACGATCACGGCCGCGTCGCTGGCCAATCAGCAGGACGTGGTGCGGAACGAGCGGCGCCAGAGCCTCGAGAGCGCGCCCTACCAGCTGGTGGAAGAGGCGATGCTGCAGACGGCGCTGCCGAAGGGGCACCCGTACTACGGCTACATCATCGGATCGCACGAGGACATCCAGGCCGCGAAGCTCGAGGACGTCCGCGACTTCTTCAAGCGCTACTACTGCCCCAACAACGCCAGCCTCGTGATCGTCGGCGACATCGACAAGGTGAAGACGAAGGCGCTGATCGAGAAGTACTTCGGCTCGATCCCCCGCGGCGAGCCGATTCCCGCGATCACGGCGACGACGCCCCCGATCACGGCGGAGCGCCGCGTCGCCATGACCGACAAGGTGACGCTCCCCCGCGTCTACATGCTCTATCTGACGCCCCCGATCTTCAAGCCGGGCGACGCGGAGGCGACCGTCGCCGCGAACATCCTGGGCGGCGGCAAGGCGAGCCGGCTGTACAAGGCGCTCGTCTACACGAAGCAGATCGCGCAGGACGTCACGGTCTTCCAGAGTTCCTACCTGCTCGGCTCCCAGCTCCAGGTGACGGCCACGGTGAAGCCGGGCCACACGGTGGACGAGGTCGAGGCGGCGATCGACGCGGAACTCGCCCGGTTCGCGGCCGAGGGCCCGACCGCGGCCGAGGTTGCCGCGGCGCAGAACTCGATCTTCTCCGAGATCGTGACGAGCCTCGAGAGCTTCGGCGGATTCGAGGGCATCGCCGATCGGATGAACAAGTACAACCAGTTTCACAAGGATCCGGGCTACCTGAACCAGGACCTCGCCCGCTACGGCGCCGTGACGGCCGAGAGCCTGAAGAAGTTCGCCCAGGAGCAACTCGGCAAGAACCAGCGGGTCGTGGCACACGCCATCCCCGGCGACAAGAAGCTCCCGCCGGATCCAGCGGCGCCACCGAAGCCGACGGCCGAGGAGCAGAAGGTAACGTCTGCCGAGCCGTGGCGGAGCGAGCAGCCGAAGCCGGGCCCGGCTCCGACCGCAAAGCTCCCGCGCGCAAAGAAGTTCAGCATGCCGAACGGACTCACGGTCTACCTCGTGGAGTCGAACCACCTCCCGATCGTCTCGGCGAACGTCGTCTTCCGCTCGGGAAGCGCCCGCGATCCGCAGGGCATGGCGGGCCTGGCTGGTTTCACGGCCTCGATGCTGGACGAAGGAACTTCGAAGCGTGACGCGATGCAGATCGCGGACGAGATTCATGCCCTCGGCGCCACCCTCGGGACCAGCTCCCAGGTGGACGGGAGCGGCGCCTCGACCCGTGCGTTGAAGGCGAACGCGCTCCCGGCGCTCTCGATTCTCTCCGACGTCGTGACGTCCCCCACGTTCCCCGAGAAGGACATCGAACGCGTCCGCAAGGAGCGCCTGACGGCGCTCATGCAGCAGCGCGACGCTCCGTTCCCGACGGCGATGCGCGTGATGAATGCCTGTCTCTTCGGACCGACGCACCCGTACGGGCATACGTCGCTCGGGACGGAAGCCGCGCTCCAGAAAATCGCCCGCGCCGACATGGAGACCTTCTACAAGAGTTCCTACAGTCCGAAGAACGCGGCCCTCATCCTGGTCGGAAACCTGACCGAGGCCGAGGCGAAGAAGCTGGCTCAGGACAGTTTCGGATCGTGGAAGGGCGATGCCGCCGCCACGTCGACGCCCCCCGAGGGCGCGATGACGAACGCCCGCGTGGTGATCGTCGACAAGGCCGGATCCAATTCCACGGCCCTTCTCGTCGGCCAGTTCGGCGTGACCCGCTCGAACCCTGACTACGAGAAGCTCGACGTGATGAACACCGTGCTGGGCGGGCTCTTCTCGAGCCGCATCAACCTGAATCTGCGCGAGGACAAGGGCTACTCCTACGGCGCCTTCTCCTTCATCGGGCAGAATCGCGGCGTCGGACCGTTCATGGCGGGCGCCCAGGTTCGCGGCGACGTGACGGGACCGTCGGCCGAGGAACTCCTTAAAGAAGTGACGAAGATCCGGGACGGCGGCGTGACCGAGGAGGAACTGGCGCTGGCCAAGGAATCGATCACGCGCCCGCTCCCCGCCAATTTCGAGACGACGGCGAGCACGGCCGGCACCATGTCGGGGCTCTACCTCTTCGAACTCCCGCTCGACTACTACGAGACGCTTCCCACGCGCGTGAACGCGATCACGGCCGCCGACGTGGCCACCGTCGCGAAGAAATATCTCACGCCCGAGCGGATGGTGGTCGTCGCGGTCGGCGATCGGAAGACGATCGAGCCGCAGCTGCAGAAGTTGAACCTCGGCGCCATGGCGATTCGCGACGCCGACGGCAACGAGGTGACCGCCACCAGCAACTAGCCTCGCCCTCCGCGCCGCTCCGGCAGCGGGGAATGCAGAGCGAAGGGCCGCCTCGGGTCGAACCGGGGCGGCCCTCTTCCATTCACCGCGCGCGAGGCGCGCGTCCGGCGGCGGCGCTACTCGGCCGCGCCGCCTCCCGCCGACGCCACCTTCGGCGCGCCGCGGCGCGCCAGGTAGTCCTCGACGAAGAGAAGCCCGCCCTCGCCGGCCCGGCGAACGATGCTCAGGAGCTGCTCCATGCTGGAGACCTCCTCGAGCTGCTCGTTCACGAACCACTGGAGGAAATTCCGCGTGATGTGATCCGACTCCGCGATCGCGAGATCGACGAGGCCGTTGATCTGCTTCGTGACGGTGACTTCCCAGGTGACGGAGAGCTGCACCGCTTCCTCGGCCGTCTTGAAATTCGGCTTCGGCGCCGCGATCTGCGGGATGACCACGCGGCCGCCCGCGTCGACGACGTACTGCACCAGCTTCATCGCGTGCATCCGCTCCTCGTCACCCTGCCGGAGGAAGTGGGCGGAGAGTTCCGGAAGCCCTTCCACGCCGAAGTGGCATCCGATGGCGACGTACTGCATCGACGCCCCGAACTCGTTTCCGATCTGCGTGTTCAGCGCGTCGTTCATCTTCTGGCTCATGAGCACGGAATCGCCCCTCTCTCCCGGGCGCGCCGGGAAACAAAGTGTCCCCAAGGGGATTCGAACCCCTGTCGCCGCCGTGAAAGGGCGGTGTCCTGGGCCAGGCTAGACGATGGGGACCTGTTTGAACTGTGGGGCTCGGCGAAAAATCTCACCAGAGCCGGGCCACTATACCCCACTCCGCCTTCCTCCGCTAGTCCGGCTCCCCGGCCACGGAGCTGGCTGGAACGAGCCACGACTCTGGTCCATTCGACCCAACCGGCACTCTCGCCCGCTTCCGACGACCACCATAACTAATTGTGTTACAGGATTTTAAGCAATACGCCTCCCGCGGCATGGCCCATGCCTTCTTTACTAGTCGGATGGAAGGGCATGGAGGCTGGGACGGCCAGGGAGGCCCAGCGTCCGGCGCGGACCCGAAGGGGCCCGGCGGAAGGGATCGAATGGCGCCACTGGGGCGCCGAGGGGGGAGCGTTGAACGCGATCGTGGTGGCACTCTACGTCGGTCTGGTGGTGCTCGCGGGGTCGGCCTCGATGGCCGCGGCGGGCGCTCCGGATCTTTCCGTGGGAGCGCTGCCGCTTCTCTTCTGGCTCCTCGCGAATCTGCTCGGCGAGATTCTCTGGCTGCCGGCGCCCAAGGGCCGCGGGTACCTGAGCATGGCGAATGCGTCGAACTTTGCGACGCTCCTGGTCCTCCCCGTGGCGCTCGCGGTCCCCGTGGCGGCGCTGGCCGGTCTCCTCGCGGACTTGATCTTCCGCCGCCGCGCGTGGTACCGGGCGCTCTTCAACGCAGGCACGTGCGCGGTCACGGTCTATGTCGCGTCCGAGGTCTTCCGGCGGACCGGCGGGTCGAGCGGATCGCTCGAGGCGCTCACGTCGCCGCTCAACGCGCTGCCGCTCGCCGCGGCGACCGCGGCCTACTTCCTGGTGAACACCTGGCTCGTCTCCGGAGTCATCGCGCTCCACCGCGAGCACCCGGTGTGGACCGTCTGGCGCGAGAGCTTCGCCTTCTCCTACGAGCTCGTGGGCGTCGTGGTGCTCCACCTGCTCGGCTTCGTCTTCGCGGCGCTCTTCCACGCCTGGGGCTACATGAGCGCCTTCGTCGCCGTCTTCGTGACCTACTTCATTCGCGACGCCTACGTCCGCTACACCGCCGACACGATCAGCCGCACCGCGGCCTCGGCGCTGCCTCGCGGCAGGGCGTCTCATCGCATGACGAACCCATGACGGGCGGGTAGTCCGAGAGGATCCCGCCGTCTCCGCGGCGCCGGTGCGACCCCTTCTCGCCGGCGCCGCTTCGTTTTCGGCGCCGCGGCCACGTCCCGCCGACCCGGGAGTCCCCCGTGGGAGTCCCCCGTTGCGCCCCCCCTCCGCGCGGGCTAGACTCGTGAATTCACCTGCCAATCACGCGCATCGCGCGCTACCCTCGGAGGGGTCATGGAGAAGTTCGACGGCGTCGATTTCATGGAGATCGACAGCCTCTTCAGCGAAGAAGAGATCCTCATCCGCGACACCGCTCGGAAGTTCGTCCAGGACCGGCTGATGCCGATCATCGAGAAGCACAACCGCGACGCGACCTTTCCGAGCCACCTGATCCCGGAGGTCGGCGAGCTCGGGTTCCTCGGCGCGAACCTCGAGGGCTACGGCTGCGCGGGTCTCGGCAACGTCGCCTACGGGCTCATCATGCAGGAGCTGGAGCGCGGCGACAGCGGGTTCCGCTCGTTCGTCTCCGTGCAGGGCGCGCTCTGCATGTGGCCGATCTACGAGTACGGCACGCAAGAGCAGAAGCAGAAGTACCTGCCGAAGATGGCCACCGGCGAGCTGATCGGCTGCTTCGGGCTCACGGAGGCGGACTTCGGCAGCAACCCGAGCGGTATGCTCACGACGGCACGGAAGGACGGTAACAGCTACATGCTGAACGGCAGCAAGATGTGGATCACGAATGGCGGCGTGGCCGACGTCGCGATCGTCTGGGCGAGGCTCGACGGCCGCATTCGCGGCTTCCTGGTGGACCGGGGAACGCCCGGCTATTCCACGTCGGACATTCACGGTAAGTGGTCCCTCCGCGCTTCGGTGACCTCGGAACTCTCGTTCCAGGACTGCAAGATCCCGGAGGAGAATCTCCTGCCCAAGGCCGACGGCCTGAAGGGTCCCCTCGGCTGCCTCAACCAGGCGCGCTACGGCATCGCCTGGGGCGGCATCGGCGCGGCCATGGCCTGCTATCACGAGGCGTTGAGCTATTCCAAGACGCGCATCCAGTTCGACCGTCCCATCGCGGGCTTCCAGATGGTCCAGGAGAAACTGGCGTGGATGATCCGGGAAATCACGAAGGGGCAGCTACTCGTGCTGCAGCTGGGGCGCCTGAAAGACCAGGGGAAGGCCAAGCCACACCACGTCTCCCTCGGGAAGATGAACAACGTGCAGGTGGGGCTCCAGTGCGCCCGGCTGGCGCGGGAGATCCTCGGCGCGAACGGAATCACCGACGAGTACCAGTGCGGGCGACACATGTGCAATCTCGAGTCGGTCTACACCTACGAGGGAACGCACGACATCCACACGCTCATCATCGGCGAGGCCATCACCGGGATCCCGGCGTACAAGTAGCGGCGGCAGGAGCGGCGGCGGCTGGAGCGGCGCCTAGGGCCGCCGCTTCCCCGCGAGCGAGAAGCGGGGCTCCGGCAGCTTGAAGACCGCCAGGTAGACGGCGACGAGCCCGAGCGCCAGCGATCCGGCGGCGACCGGAACGAATCCGCAAGCGTCGATCAGCGGTCCGCAGAGGGCCGCGGCGACGACGAGGATCGGCGTGGCGATGGCGGGTACGAGCGCGAGGTAGGACGTGTTGTCCTCGTGCGGCGAGAAGGCCATCGACAGGTTGTACATGGCCAGCCGGTCGCTGACGATGTAGACGCCCAGCGCGAACGCGGTCGCGTAGTACCACGGCCGTGTGTCGCCCAAGATGGCGGTCGCCAGTCCGACCGTAAACGCCACGGTCGCGATGACCGACACCTTCGCGTATCCGTAGCGATCTCCGATCGCTCCCGACAGCAGGCTTCCGACCATGTTCCCCGCCATGCAGACCGCCGTGTAGATCGCCGAGTCCTTCGCCTCCAGCCCGAAGCGCTTCTCCGCCCAGATCGGATAGAAGGCGGTGAGGACCGGCCATCCCGCGCCCAGCATGTAGATCGAAAGATAGGTTCGGATTCCGCCGCGGTCGGACAGGATCTCGCGCGTGTGCCGGACGATTCCCCGCAGCGGGTCCTCTTCCTCGGCTAGCACGCCCGGCTCCTCGACGACGGGCGCGAAGAAGATGCCCCCGATCGCCATCGCGGCCCCGCTGATCGCGAATCCGATTCCGTAGTTCGCCGGGAACGGCATCCCGCCGCCGATGATCTTGCTCGCGACCCAGCCGCCGACCGCGCTCATCATCGTCTGAAAGAAGAAGAGCATGCCGAACGAGCGGGCTCGAAGCTCCGGACGCGTGACCTTCCCGATGAAGTTGATCCAGACCGGGATGAGGAAACCCATCCAGATCCACGCGAGCCCCCATCCGGCCAGGAGCACGGCGATGTCGACCGCGGGAGAGATCCGGGGCCCCGCCACGAACCACGCGGCCGTGAGGAGCCAGGGGATGGCGGTCACGACGTGCGCCACGATGACGAAGCGCTTCCGGCGGACCATTCGCCCCGTGAAGTGAGCGGCGAAGATCCCGGGGATTCCGGTGGCGATCAGGAAGAGGACCGGGAGCGCACTGACGGTCGTGTTGGAGGCGCCGAGGTGGGTCAGGAAGACGGGGAGAATGGCGATGTTGGAGATGAGCGCCATTGCGACGCCCCAGAAGATCTCCACGCTGAAGATCCAGCTGAGATTCTTCCAGTGACGATCGAGCGGGATGGTCATGCGGCCAGCCTATCAGGTCGGCCCGAACGCGAGAACCGCGACGTTACGGGGTCCGCTTCCGCGCCTTGGCCGCCTTGATTTGCTCCCAGCGCTCGAGCAGCGTCTTCTCGACGCCCCGCGCGACGCCCCGCCAGTAGACCGGCGTTCCCATCTCGTCGGGAAAATAGCGCTGCGCGTCGATGGCGTCCTCGTGCTGATGCGCGTATTGGTACCCCTCCCCGTAGCCGAGTTCCTTCATCAACTTCGTGGGGGCGTTTCGGATGTGGAGCGGCACGGGATAGGGCGGTTTCTCCAGGGCGTCCCGGGCCGCCGCCTTGTAGGCGAGGTAGATCGAATTGCTCTTCGGCGCGAGCGCCAAGTAGACGACGAGTTCGGCGAGCGCGGTGTCGCACTCGGGCATGCCGAGGAAGTGGACCGCCTCCTTGGCGGCGATCGCGAGCCGGAGCGCTCCGGGATCGGCCAGGCCGACGTCCTCCGACGCGAACCGAACGAGACGGCGCACGACGAACATCGGGTCCTCCCCCGCCTCCAGCATCCGGGCCAGCCAGTAGAGCCCCGCGTCGGGATCGCTCCCCCGGAGACACTTGTGGAGCGCGGAGACGGTGTTGTAGTGCTCCTCCCCGACGCGATCGTACGGGAGCGACCTCCGCTGGGCCGCCTCGCGAACGTCGGCCTCGGTGAGGGTGGGCGGCGTGCGCCGTCGTGCCAGCCCCGCGGCGATCTCCAGCGTGGTGAGCGCCACGCGCGCGTCGCCGCCGGCGAGGGAGGCGACGAATCGGACCACGTCCGCCGGGGCCGAGAGCCCGGTCCCGCCCAATCCACGCTCCGCGTCCCCTAGCGCGCGATCCAGGATTCGCACGATCGCCGCCTCGTCGAGAAGGTCGAGCACGATGACCTTCAGCCGCGAGAGGAGCGCGTTGTTCACCTCGAACGACGGATTCTCGGTCGTCGCGCCGACGAGCACGATCGTCCCATCCTCGACGTGCGGGAGGAAGGCGTCCTGCTGGCCCTTGTTGAACCGGTGGATCTCGTCGACGAAGAGGATGGTCGATTGTCCCATGGCCGCGCGCGCGGCGCGGGCACGCTCGATCGTCTCGCGCACTTCCTTCACGCCGGAGGTGACCGCGCTGAACGCCACGAACGTGGCGCCGCTCGCCTCCGCCAGAAGCCGGCCCAGCGTCGTCTTTCCGCAGCCGGGCGGGCCCCAGAAGATCAGCGAGGGGATGGCGCGCGAACGGATGGCGTGACGCAGGAGCGAGTCGGGGCCGAGGAGGCGATCGCTTCCCTCGAACTCATCGAGCGTCCGTGGCCGCATCCGCTCGGCCAGAGGGGCTTTCGCGGGAACGCGCGGCAGCTTCCCGCCGGGACCCGTGCCCTCGCCGCCGAAGAGATCGAGCGAATCGCCCATGCCTCAGTCTTGCCGGACTCTCTCGCGCTCGTGCCCGACTTCGACGAAGGGGACGTCCTCGGCGAGAGCGGGATCGATGCGGGGCGTGCGTGACGGCTTGACGACCCGTTGCCGCGCATCGGAATGGGGCGGCGCGGGCCGGCGCGGCTCGTTGGCCCGATTCGCACGCCGAATGGCGGCGAAGACGAGGCGGAGCGCGAAGAGCGCGGCCAGCGCGACGAAGAGGCGGCTCAGGAATCGGAACAAGAAGCGTCTCCCCCGGCGTTCAGCCCGCGCCTAGCGGGAGGCGGTCTGACGCAGGAACCGCGACGCCTTGGCGGTCAGTTCGGCGAGCGGAAGTTCGTTCCACTCGACGATCTCGTGAAAGGCCTGGATGCGCCGCTCCACCATCTGGTCCTCCCGCTTCGCCGCGAAGAAGGTCCCCTTGTTCGTGAGGACGTCCCGTTCGAACAGGGTGGGCATCGGGTAGTGCTCGCGCTCGTGGGCCGGGATGTGCTTTTCGAGCAGATAGGCCCGCTCCGAGCGCTCCTCGGGCGGCGCCGGCGCGTCTTCAACGAGCGGCTTGATGACCTGATAGGCGCGAAGCGAGAGAAGCTCCGTCCAGATGTCGGCGCTCGCGATGCCGCCCTGCGGCGTCGCGTGGAACGTGAAGAAGGGAGCGATCTCGCGGCTCGCGCCGGTCTCCTCGCCCAGGATCAGGGCCAGGCGCGTCAGCCGCGCGAGTCCGGCGATCCCCTTCACGTGCGGCACCGCGCGCGTGTCGGCATTCCAGTAGAGGAGCATCAGGAAATCGCCCCGCGTCAGGGGACCGGTGGCCGCGATGTTGGCGTGCGGGATGCCGCTGCTCAAGCGTCTCTCCTTCGGGCCCTGCGGCCCTGTCGCTGCGGGATCGAGACGCTGGGGCGGCGTGCCGCTACTGGTCGCCGCGCTCCCCGATCCTCAGCAGCTGGATATTTCCATTCGTGGTGGCGAACGTGAGGGCGGCGCCCTTGCCGCTTCCACCGATCGTTCCGCGAATCGACTTGCTGCTCATCGCCCCGCTCAGCGTCAGCGGGAACGAACTCGTCACCTTGCCGTTCGTCGTGGCGGCCGTCACGGAAGCCTTGAGCGACGGTGGCAGAAGGACCGCCACGTTTCCGTTCGTCGTCTCAAGGACCACGCTGCCGTTCTCGGTCAGGGAACCGATTTCCGCCCGGATGCTCCCGTTCGTCGTCGTACCCGACACGTCGCCGGAAATCGCGAGGAGTTCCAGCTCGCCGTTCGTCGTCTCGACTTCGACCGGTCCGCTGGCGCCCGAGACTCGAATGTCGCCGTTCGTCGTGGCGGCGTCAACGCTGCGACTCGTTCCCCTCACTCGGATCTCGCCGTTCGTCGTCTGCAGCGTCACGGCCGTCGCCGTCGGGACCTGGAGGTAATAGTGGATGTCCATCGCCGCGATCTTCCGCCCCAGGAAGTCCCAAAGCCCCACGTTTTCACGCCGCTTCGGGTAGCGGCTCACGATCTCGAGCCGGCCGGGCCTCAGCTCGACATCCGCCTTCAGTTCCTTGAGTAGCGCCTGCGCCTGCTGATCGTCCGCAGCGCGCACGGTCCGCGTGATCTGAACGCGCACCTGGGGGCGATCCCATGCCTCGATCACGATCCGGCCGTTTCGGCTCTCGATCGTGACCTCGCCGTCGGGTGCGAATTCGAAGACTTTCTCGGCGACTTTCTTGGCCTGCGCCGCCGCGGCCGTATCGGCGCCCGCGACCAGCACGAGCGCGAGCGCGGCGACCAGCGCCACGCCAATTCCTGCCCCGCGTCTTGCGAAGTTCTTCATGATCGCCCTCCTCGAGTTCCGGAACCGGTTCCTTCACCAGTCTTTACGCCCCGGAACAGGGGCTTGTTTCGCTACACGCTGAAGCGGACGTTGAGGATGTCGCCGTCCCGAACTCTATAGTCCTTACCCTCGGTCCGCAAGAGCCCTTGGTCGCGCGCCTTGTTCAGCGCACCGGCCTTCATAAGATCATCGTAGGTAATCACTTCCGCGCGAATGAAGCCGCGCTCCAGGTCGCTGTGAATGGCCCCCGCGGCCTCCGGCGCCAAGGCGCCGTCCCGCACCGTCCAGGCCCTCACCTCGTCCGGCCCGACCGTGAAGAAGGAGAGGAGACCGAGGGCCTCGTAGGAAAGCCGGATCATGCGCGTGAGTCCCGGTTCCTGGATGCCCAGGACCTGCATGAATTCCCTCGCGTCGTCGTCCGAGAGCGCGGCCAGCTCGGCCTCGGTCTTCGCCGAGAGGGCGATGACCGGGGGGCGCGGCTCCGCCAGACGCTCGAGGACGGGAGCCACGACGGCCGCCTCGCCCCGCTTCATCGTCTCGTCGTCCGTGTTGACCACCATGATCCAGGGACTCGCCGAGAGAAGTCGGAAGCCGCGGAGGGATCGCTCCTGCTGCTTGTTCAGCGGGACCGATCGCGCGGGACGCTCGTTCTCGAGCGCCTCCATCACGAGTTTGAGCGCCTCGTGCTCGGCCGGATCCTCGGGCTTCTTCCCCACCTTGAGCGACTTCTCGATCCGCTCCAGGCGGCGCTCCACGACCGCCAGGTCCTCGAGCAGGAGTTCACTCACCAGCCACGATGCGTCGCCGGCGGGATCGATCGTCTCGCGGAAATGGGGAACGGCGGGGTCCTCGAAGGCGCGGACGACCAGTACGAAGGCGTCGACGTCGCGCAGCGCCGTGAGCGCGGCCAGCGTGCCACGCTCGGCGCGGCCGGGCGCGGTCTCCATCGGCGGCGCGTCGACGTAGTCGACCTTCGCGGGCGTGAACTTCTTCGGCTGATAGAGGTCGCGGAGCTTGTCGAGGCGCGCATCGGGGACCTTCACCGACCCGAGATGGACCTTCTCGCCGCGGGACGTGCCGGTATCGGCCTGCCCGCGCGTCAACGCCGCGAAGAGCGTGGTCTTGCCGCTTTGTGGCGGCCCCAGGATTCCGAGTTTCACGAGGTGGAGAGGTCGCGGATGGCGGCTACGCGCCCTTCCCGCCCGACGCCGCGAGCTTCACGGCGAGCGTATCGGCCTGCTCGCGCGCGTAGGGCGCGTCTTCGTCGTCGGGGAAGTGCTTCACGTAGTCGAGGTAGTGTTTGCGAGCCGTGGTCCATTCACCTTGCCGCCGCCAGGCGCCCGCGATTTCGAGGTGGGCCGGGCGGAACATGTCACTGGTGGGATAGCGGTCGAGAATCATCTGCGCGTACTTCCGCGCGTTGGCGTAATCCTTGTTCTTCCGGAACATCCGGGCCACGTTGTAGAGCGCGTCGTCGACCTGGCCGCTCGCGTTCTTCGGATCGAGGTCTGCCTGCTTCAGGTACTGCGCGCGCGCCTGCTCGTAGAGTCCGTGCCCGAAGTACTTCTCCGCGAGACGCGACACGAACTCGGGGTCGTTTCCCTTCGTCGCGGCATCGGCCTCCAGCGCGGCCAGCGTGTTCTTCCCTGCCAGGTAGTCGTCCACCTGCTGGATGAAGCCGGGCGCGCGGCTATAGCCGACGAGCCGGTCGATCTCCGTCCCGTCGCTCTTCAGCACGAGAATGGTCGGATAGGAGCGGACGCGATATTTCGATGCGGTCGCCGTATCCACCTCGGCGTTCAGCTTCGCCAGAGTGAACTTCCGCGAGTATTCGATGAATTGACTGTCGACGTAGGTAGACTCTTCCAGAGCCTTGCACCATTCTCACCAGTCGGTATAGAAATCGAGGAGGATCGGTCGGCCCGTCTTCTGCGCGTCGGCGAGCGCGGCGTCGATGGAGAGATTCCACAAGACCGCCTTCGGAACTTCCTGCTTCGCCTGCTGGCAGGCGCCCACGACCAGCGTGAGCGCGAGGACCGCCGTCCATCCCCAGGCCTTGCCGGCCTTGCCCATGAAGGGCCTCCCCCTAGTGGTACCGAGGATCGGGAAACGACGACATTCGTGCCCGATGATCGGCCTCGCCCCGCCCGCTGTCAAGCGCCCTGGACCGCCAGTCCCTCCTTGCGGCGGTACTCGGCGGCGCAACCGGCGCAGTATCCGTGACTGAAGCGGGTCGAGGCGTGCCGCTCGACATAATCCTCGAGGCTGCTCCATGCCCCTTTCCCCTGCTCCGTCCCGCTGTCATCCCGGATGCGTCCGCAGCCGCAGCACACCGGGAGAAGGGCCTCGTAGAGCCCCAGCCGCCTGCTCTGGCGGAGGTCGCGCACGACCGCCACCATCAATCCTTCTTTGCGCAGCGTGGGAGCGCTGAGCATGATCTCGACGGGGATGCTCGCTCCGTTCTTCGCCCGCGCCTTGAGCTCCACGGGACCACCCCCCACGACCTTCCCTTCTCCACTCTTCAAGAATTGGTTCATTCCCTGCTCGTGCCGCTCACGCAGATCATCGGGAACAATCGTCGCGATCGGCATGTCATCCATCTCCCCGGGCGCGTAGCCCAGCATCCGGTAGGCGGCAGGATTCGCGAACCGGATTCGGCCCCGCAGATCTCCCACGATGATGCCATCCGTCGCCGCTTCGACCACGGTGCGGAAGCGGGCGTCGGCCGAAACCGTCGACAGGGTCGCCGACAGTCGAGCGACGGGGCGGAGGACGACGAAGTAGAGGCCCGGAAGAATCAGCAGGGTGAGAAGGAACGAGTCGAGAAGAGCGACCCCTAGTCCCGCGCCCATGAGCCCCAAGCCGCCCAGCACCCGCATGACGAAAAGCTCGGCCAGAAAGATCCCGGCGAGAGCCGCGGGCGCGATCTTCCACCACAGGCGGCCGATCGCTTCGCGTTCCGCTCGCGGGGCTTCGAGCAGCGTTTCGGGAATTGGAACCATCACACTTCCTCCGATGGCGGGGTGGTCCCAATGGCGTCAAGCGTCTCGCGTGCCATTCGCGCGAGGCCTTCGATCGTGAACGGTTTTTGCAGGAATCGGATCTCGCTCGGCAGCTCCCCCGGTTGGAACAGCGCGTCCCCCGGGTAGCCCGACATGAGCATGATCTTCGTGGAGGGCCGAAGCTTGGCGGCCGTCTTCGCCAGGTCGGTGCCGCTCAGTCCGGGCATGATGACGTCGATCAGGAGGAGGTCGATCGGTCCGGTCGACTCCTGCAAAATGCGCATCGCGCTCTCGCCGTCGGGGGCCTCCATTACCTTGTAGCCTCTCGGCTCGAGGACCGCTCTTGCTATCTTCCGGATTTCCTGATCGTCTTCCACGATCAGGACTGTCTCGGTGCCATGATCGGCCTTCGTCCTCGTGCTTCCCTGGGTGCGCTCCCCCACATCAGCCTCGGCCCTGGGGAAGTAAAGTCGGAACGTCGTGCCCTTCCCGATTTCGCTGCTCACCCTGATGTGACCGCCGCTTTGCCGTAGACTCCCGTACGTCGTCGAGAGCCCGAGTCCCGTTCCCCTTCCCGGCTCCTTTGTCGTAAAGAACGGCTCGAAGATCCGCTCCAGGATTTCCGGCGGCATGCCGACGCCGTTGTCCGCGATGCTCAGAAGGACGTAGCGACCCGGAGGAGCGCCGGTTTCGGGAGAAGCGTACTCGGGCGTCAGCACGATGTTCTCCGTCTGGAGTCGGATGATCCCGCCGTTCGGCATGGCATCGCGGGCGTTCAAGCAGACGTTCAGGATGGCCTGCTCCAGTTGGGGCAGATCCGCCTTCACGGGCCAGAGATTCGGCGCCCCGGTGACGCAAATCTTGATGTCTTTATCCATGAGCAGCCGGAGCATGCCGTCCATGTTCGCGATGACCGCGTTCAGGTCGAGGAGCGTGGGCTTCGCGTCCTGGCGCCGGCTGAAAGTCAGCAGTCGCCGAGTCAGATCGGACGCTCGCACCGCTGACTTGACGACCTCTTGCATATCCTCTGAAGCCGGATCCGTGGATTCGAGCCGGTTGAGCGCCATCTGGCCATATCCCAGAATCACCGTGAGGAGGTTGTTGAAGTCGTGGGCGATGCCACCGGCGAGCTTGCCGACGGCGTCCATCTTCTGCGCCTGACGCAGGTCCGTCTCGAGACACGATTCCCGCGCTCTCCGCAATTCGCCATCGTAGAGCATCCCCACCGCGTCCACGAAGATCTGCACCCCGTTCGCGTCCCCCTCCGTGTATTCATCGGACCGGTTCATGACCGCCACCACTCCGATGGCGCGGCCTTCCTGGAAAAAGGGAACTCCCAGGAACCGGCTGATTCGAGCGGAGTCCTCACGGGGCGGGCCGCCGGCCGTTTCCGCGGTGGGCTGGTTCACGATGACCGGCCGCGCGTCGAGCAATACCCTCCGGAGAAGGGAGCAGAGCCTACGCTCCCTATCGTCCAACACCTCGCCCAATTCAGGGCTCGCGGGCGAAGCGGCTCCGGGGCCGTCCGGACTTGTGAGAGGGGCCGGCGATCGGAGGAGGAGACGCATTGCTGAGTCCTCCTGCCGGACCGCGATCACCGCGTCGGGGCTGGCTAAGTGATCCCGGGCGGCCGAAAGCAGCATGGCGCAAGCTTCCGCGCACTGCTGCGTGCGCAAGAACGTCGTCAACGCCGCTGCGATCGCCTCGAGCTGAACCGTCTTCGAGCCAAGATCGATCTCGGTTTTCCGGCGCCTGTCGAGTTCCCGCCGCTGGGCCAATTCCAGCGCCACGGCGCCCGAGAATCCATGGGCGAGGGCCTGGTCGTCCTCCGTGAACGGCTCGCCCGATCGCTTCTCGGAAAGATAGATCCTGCCGAATGCCTCGCCGCGATGAGCGATCGGGACGGCCAGCAGAGACTTCATGGGCGGATGGTTCGGAGGGAAGCCGTGGGACTCAGGATGCTGGGTCAGGTCCTCGAGTCGGATCGACCTGTTTTCCTTGATGACGAGACCCAGGAGCCCGCGCCCCTCGGGCAGTTTTCCGATACGCGCCGCCTCCTCCTCGGTCAATCCCGAGTGGAGGAACTGGACCATCTTGCCGGCTTCGTCCAGGACTCCGATCGCGCCGTAACGGGCGTCGAGCATTCGCGCGAGCGCATGGAGCCCCTCCTCGAGAAAATCCCGCTCGGAGCCCTCTTGGCGGCCGAGGGTCTTCAGGAGATCCCGGGCGGATCGGTACCACTCCTGATTCTGACGCGCCGCCGCGTCCAGGCGCCGGGATTCCCGCTCCGCGACGACCTTCAGGAACCGGGACTCCCGCACGAGGTCCCCTTGCCGCTTGAGCAACGCGGAGAGGAGGCTCGTCCGCGTCACCGCGCCCAAGAAGCTCTGGGTGTCTCGGTCGATCACGGACAACGCGTCCAGATTGCGCGCGTCCATGATCTTGAGAACATCTTCGAGCGCCGTGTCCTCCGAGATGGCGGGTGGCGCGGGTTTGTCCAGCAGGTCCGCGAAGATGCGGGTGGGATGGCGACTGCTCATGCGGTTGGGGACCAATCCGAGGAACCGGTCTGTGTCCGGTGGTATCCCCCTCTCGAAAACAGCGTACGCCTCCGACCCCAAGCTCTCCTGTCCCAAGTCCCCGGGCCGATCATCCGTGAAGACGCGGGACACCCGGGAGCTGACGGCCCCGGCCATCCCGTGGACGGTCACCTCCGCTCCTCCTCCAAGATCACCTCGGCTTCCAGATCGAGGTGAAGGATCTCTTCGTCGCCCATCAGCGGCTTGATCCGCTCGACCACGAATGCGATGAGAGTTTCCTGCGGAATCCGCTTGAGGATCTGATGCCGAACCAGGATGTCGCTGATGACGTCGTCTTCGATTTCGATGTGTTCAAAGGCGCTCGGGGCGAGAAGCTTGAGGCACTGGCGCAAGGCGGCGCATCCGATCGGGGCGCGTTTGCCCACGACGAGCCCGTCGTGGATGGGGGGGACGCCGAATTCCTTGACCCGGGCGCGGATGGTGGTCTTCGTGTTTGAGGCGGCTGGTGACGGCATAAGGCCTCCCTGCCTCGAGTTTTTGCGCCGTGGCTTCGCTGAGGACCCTACAACCAATTTCCCAGCCTGCAGCTTATACCATCGCTCCTCCCACCAGCCAAAGAAAAACTGTGCCCTGGCGCCGCCGGCGACGGCGAAAAAGACCTGGCCGCCCCGGCGAGGCGGTCGCTATGCTCGGCAGACGTGGTCGGACGATCGGAGGAATCAGAGTGAGCGCCTGCTATTTCTGCGGTGGGGCTTTGGAGGGGGCGATGAGGATCGTGCGGGACACCGAGTGCCCGTACTGCCGTCGCGATCTCCGAGCCTGCGTTCAGTGCCGTCATTACGATCCGCACGCCCACAACAAGTGCCGCGAACCCCAGGCCGAGTGGGTCACCGACCGGGAGCGGCGGAATTTCTGCGATTACTTCAAGCTCGACCCGGCGGGCCGGCCGGGGGCGACTCGCGGCCGCGCCGACTCGGCCCGAATGAAGCTCGACGACCTCTTCAAGACCAAGGAGCCCGACACCGAATGAAGCTCGACGTCCTCGTCTTCGGTCCGCACCCCGACGACGCCGAAATCGGCGCCGGCGGCCTCCTGCTCAAGATGAAAGATTTGGGGTACGCGACCGGCATCTGCGACATGACGACCGGCGACATGGGCTGGGGCACGCCCGAGGAGCGGGTCGCGGAGTGCGACGAGGCGGCGAAACTTCTGAAGCTCGATATCCGCGTGAATCTCGACCTCGGCGATGGCCGGATCGAGGACACGTTCGAGAACCGCTGCAAGCTGGCAGGCGTGATCCGCGAGTATCGCCCCCAGATCATCTTCGCGCCCTACTACCGCCTTCCGATCGGGCGCGGCCTCGGACACAACGATCACTGGAAGACGGGAATCCTCGCGGCGCAGGCGTTCAATCTCGCGCATCTTCGGAAGGCGCCGGTCCCCGGCGACGCCTACCAGGCCCGGGCAATCTACTTCTACTACATCCCGCCCGGAACCCGTCCGACCTTCGTCGTCGACGTCACTCCCTATTTCGAGACGTGGATCCAGGCGCTCGAAGTCCATCGGACGCAGTTCAGCAATCCCGAGAAGCCGAAACTCAAGGCCCACCAGCAGTCGCTAGCCGAGGTCGTCGAGATGTCGGCGCGCACCCACGGCTGGTCGATCGGCACGAAGTACGCGCAGGCGTATCTGGCGAGCGGGCCGCTTCGGATCGGAAATCCGATGGAGCTGGTGCGGGAGATCGAGCCGCGGCCGTAAGCGTTTCCGGACCGCCCCGCGGGGACTACGGTTCGGCGATGGGCTTGTCGAGGATCTCGTCCAGCTTCTTGGGATCGGTCACGGGACCGCGCCAGCCCGTGGCGGTCCAGCGGTAGATGGCCGGGGATTTCGCGTTCGGAGGCGGTCCGTCGGGCCAAGCGATCGGGCCGCTCGTCCGAGGAGCCGCATCGAGAAAGCGCACCACGACCTCGGGGACCGGTGCGTTCCGCGCCGCGATTCGAAGTTCCTCCGCGGCCCTTCCCACGCGAGCCTCTCGCGCTCCGCCGATCACGAGGAGCCTCACCGGTTCCTGTCGGAGCCGCAGCACCAGTTCCGCACGGGCCGGGTCGAGAACGATCTTGTCCCCCGATTGAAGGTGGCGCGCCGTCCGCTCGGCGGCCTCCCCATCCTCCTGGCGGCCGTTCAGCCAATAGCGCCGCAAGAAGAACAGCCCTGCCTCGACGTTCGCTGCCTCCGGCTTATCCCCCGCGCGCAATCGCCCCATGGCCGCCGTGTCACGCGGCGCGTATCGGAAGCCTCCACCATCGGGGTCCTCGAGATTCGCTCGCACCCAGGTGGCGATCGAATCGGCCCGCGCCAGCATTCCGGTCCCCCCGTGGCCTTCATAGGCATCCAGCAGGGCCTCCCCTACGAGGATCTGGTCCGCGAGTAGCCCGAACCCATGGCGCGCCACGCCTGAGCGCGCATGGTAGAGGCCGCCTCCCGCCTGACTCATCAGGCGAATGATATTCCCTGGCACTCTTCTGTACAGGCGGGTGCTTTGAATCGTGCGATCGTAATTCATGAACGCGGAACCCATCCTGGCTGCGGCATCGGCTGTTGCGATGCGTGAGATCGTGAGCGGCCCGGCCCTGTCTCGAGCTTCCCGGCTCAGGCGGAAGTAGACCTCTCCGGCCATCCAGGAGCCATCCCTTCTCCGAACGTCAGGTCGCACCGACTGGTACCAGCCGAGTCCACTCGCCTCGGCGCCGTGGCCAGGGACTCTGGTGTGGAGAAATTTCCCCACAAACCCTGCCACGCGATCCGCCGCCTTCCTGAACCGCTCCTCCCCCGTTGCGCGATAGACGCGCGTCAGGATCGAAAGCGCCTTCGCCTGCTCGTCGAGGAGCCGTTCGTAGCGCGGTTTGGTCCAGTCGGGCTCGAGCGCGAAGCGGAAGAAGCCGCCGTCCACGGAGTCCTGGAGCGCCAACGCCGCCGCGGTGGCGCGGACGGCCAGCGCCCGAAGTCCGTCGTCGCGGCGCGCGTCGGCCGCCCGAAGCAGGAAGGAGATGGCGTCCCAATGCGCCGTCTTGGGCGCCGCGCCGAAGCCGCCGTGCTCCTTGTCCTCGGAGTCGCGCAGCGCCTCGATGTTCCGCTCGATGTACTCCTCCTCGGAGAGGGTCGGCGGGAGGAGCGAGTCGGGCTGCCAGGTCCGCGCCACGGCCTTCTCCGCCTCCGCGACCTTGCGATCGACCTGCTGGCGATTCACTCGATAGAAACGAACGGCTTCGTTCAGGAATTCTCGGAGGGGCACGGCCGGCAGGTACGTCTTGGCGAGAAGGAGATGCCCGTTGGCGCTCAGGATTCCGGTGGTGGGCCAGCCGTTCGTGAGGTAGCGGTCGCCGATGTCGGGACGGAGGTCGTAGTCGACGCGGATCGGGATGAAGTTGGCGGCGATCTCTGCGACGGCGGCGCTGTCGGCGTAGGACTCCTCGGCCATCACCCGGCACCAGTGGCACCAGGTCGCGGTGATGTCGAGGAGGACCAGCTTGTGCTTCGCCTTGGCCTCGTCGAACGCCTCGCGAGACCACTCGCGCCACTCGATCGGCGGCGGCGAGGTCGCGAAGACGGGGCCGCCCGGCCCGACGGCGGCGACGGCGGCGCTCCGAGCGGGGCTGGCGCCGAGACTCAGGCCCACGATGACCGACGCGAAAACGACACGCGCAAACACGAGCCGGCTCACTTCGTCCAGGCCGCCTTCTCCAACTTCGCCTTCCGTGCCGCATTCCGCACGGCTCGCTCGACCAAGTATCCCTCCAGGTCCTGCTCGGTTCGAATCAGGATCTTCTCGGCGGGGGTTGTGCAGTAGCGCTCGCACTCCGTGGGATCGTACTCGCGGCAGATGTGGGGGCGGAATTCGTAGTGCGTGCAGCGGCCCTCGACCAGCCATTCGCACGGCGTGTCGAACTGCACCATCCAACTCCCCTCCCAGTCCGCGAAGACCGAGACGTTCTTGTGGAGGACGTACCAGCGGATGTTGTCGAAGTCCCGCTTCGTGCGCGGCGTGGGGATCTCGATGGACACGTAGCGGCAGCAGTGGTCGCAGCCGGCGCACGGGTTCCCCTCGGGGAGCGCGTAGCGACCATCGTTCAAGAGGGGCACGCCGATGGGCGGCCGGGGTGGCCGCATCGGAGGCGTGTCCGCCTTGGGCGTGACGCGTGGCGACAGGAGTCGGATATCTTTGGGCTCGGTCATGGTCGGGGTCGGTCCCGCGCGTCACGGAGTCGCGAGGGGCCCCGTCAGAATAGCGCGAATCGCGCCGGAGGCAAACGAGGGAAGCGGGGGTCGGATCCCCGGCGCGGCGCGGCTGAAACGAACGAGGCGGCCGACTCGTGAGAGCCGGCCGCCTCGCGTTGCTTCCCCGCCCCGAAGGGCCGTCCGAACGGGACCTACTCGCCCGCGGGCGCCGCGGCCGCCTCCGCGCCGCGCTTGAATCCGGCCGGAATGGCGTGGGAGATCTTCGCGCTGTCGGCCGCCCAGTCGACGAACTTCCCGCCGGTGGCCTTCTCGTTGTGGCACTTCTCGCAGGTCTTCTTGGTCGGCATCATGAGCCCGTGATCCTCGTATTTGAGGCTCTTGTCGCGGAGCCCCTCCATTGTCTTCTTCTTGAGGTAGTTACTGCCCGCTCCATGGCACGACTCGCAGCCGACGCCATCGGCGGCCACGAACGATTCCTTGAACTTGTCGGCCGCCTCGCCATGCCCGGTCACGTGGCACGAGAGGCACTCTTCGGCCTTCTGCGGATCGGCGATCCCCTTCTCCTTCGCGATCGCCAGAGCCGAATCGCTCGCGAGGCTCGCGAACGCCTTCGCGTGCTTCGACTCGGTCCATTTGGCGAACTGGCCACCGGCCTTTTCCAGATTGTGGCACGTCTTGCAGCGCTTCACCCCGACGTACATCGGGGCGGTCGCCGTCTGCGCCTGGGCGATCCCGCTCCAGGCGATGAGGGCCGCGACGAGCATCCAACTCAGCCTAGCCGTCTTCACCTCGTTGCCTCCTTTCGATTTGACGAATCTTCAACCACAGCAAGAGAGCCGCGAACGTGACGATGAGCGTCGACACCACCAGCCCCTGCCGGCGAAACCGATGCTCGTGAATCGCCGCCTCGCCAGCGGCGTGCGCTTTGGCCACGACCTGAATGCCGGGCCGGGCCGCCTCCTCGAACTCCTTCTCCACGAAACTATGAATGGCGACACGCGACTGAACGCGCGCCTGCCGGGCATCCTTCAACGAGTACCGCGCGTCGGCGATGTCCATGCCCAGATTCTCGGCGCGCGCCAGCACGGCCTCGGCCTCCTTCTGGCCGACCGTGAGACTGTCGATGAGTCCGCGGATTCGCCGCATGCCGGGTGCCGCCTTGTCGCCGGCGTCGTCCTTGTGGCAGGCGGCGCAGGGCGCCGGCTCGTCGAAGGCGATCATGGCGTCGGACGTCGGCTTCACCTTGTGGTTGCCGTGGCAGACCACGCACGCCGGGAGTTTCTTCTCCGCGAAGACAGGCTGGTGCGCCGAGCGCTGATAGAGTTCCTCGTTCAACTGGTGGCACTGGCCGCAGACCGCGGTCACCGAGGCGACGCCCGGCGGAGCGGCCCCGTGGTTCCCGTGGCAGGAGTTGCAGGCCGGCGCGTTCAGATCGGACTTCTGGAGGAGCGCGAGACCGTGGACGCTCTCCTTGTAGTCCTTGAATTGCGTCGTCGGTATGTCGTACCCCGCCATGTACTTCTGGTTCGCGTGGCAGTGGGCGCAGGTGGCCGGAATCAGGGTCGGATAGACCGGCGACCGCGGGTCCTTCACCTGGCGAATCGCGTGATTCGAGTGGCAGCTGACGCAGGTAGCCACCTTCCAGTCGCCCTTGGCGTTCCGCTGCCCATGGACGCTCGTCAGGTACTTCTCCTTCTGATCCACGGGGAGCGATGGATTGAAATCGCGCATGTAGAGGGCGTCGCCGTGGCACCTGGCGCACGTGTCGACCACGCGGCCCGCGTGGACCGGAGAACGGGAGTCGGTCACCGCCACGATATTGTGAACTCCGTGGCAGGAGACGCACTGCGCGCCCTTCGCGTTCGCGTCGAGCGAACGCTCGTGCGCGCTCCCGTGATAGTCGTCGAGCACGTTCTTGAGCTTGTACCGGGCGGCGAATCCGGAGTCCTGTCCGCCGTGGCAGGAGCCGCAGAGCACCGGGATCCGCTGCTTCTTCGGCACGCCGATGAACCCCTTCGCCTTGTTCATGGCCGCGTCCTGGTCGTCCTGGTGCGGATCTCCCCCGTGGCAGTCGGCGCAGGTGACGCCACGCGCGCGATGGATGTCGTGCTTGTAGGCCACGGCTTCGGGGCTCTCCGCGTCGAGATGGCAGGTCATGCATTCGTCCCGTGCGCCGGGCGGAGCGGTGCTCGCCGGCGCCACCGGCTGCTTCGCCTCCACGACCGGAGGGGCCACCACCGCGGCCGAATCGCTCTGCGCGCGGGAGTGCGCGGGGGCGATGAGCGCGGCCGCGAGGATCGTCGCCATCCACCAACGCGCGCCGGTCATATCACCCCCAGGACGGTGAAGACGATGATGAAGAGCACGAC
>JBBTHR010000027.1:0-6651 GCA_038060295.1 Candidatus Eiseniibacteriota bacterium | reverse complement strand
TCTTCTTCCTTCCCGATCCGCACACCGATTTCATCTACGCGGTCGTCGGCGAGGAACTCGGTCTCCTCGGGACGGTGGGCGTCCTGGTCGCCTACGTCGCGCTCTTCCTGCGCGGACTCAAGGTGGCTGCGAACGCGCCCGACCGCTTCGGCCGCTATCTCGCGGCCGGGCTCACGATCAATCTATCCGTCTATGTGGCCATGAACATCGCGGTCGTCACCGGCGTCATCCCGACGACGGGACTTCCGCTTCCGTTCCTGAGTTACGGGGGCTCGGCCCTCGTCGTGAATCTGGCGTTGGTGGGTGTCCTTCTCAACATCGCGAGTCAAGCCGACGGTGGCGCTCGCGCCGCACCAATCGTCCGCTCCGGCGGAGTCCGCGCGGCCCGTGTCTGAGCCGACCGGTCCCTGGCGCGTGCTGATCGCGGGCGGCGGCACCGGCGGACACGTCTATCCGGGCCTGGCCATCGCCGAGGAATGGGCACGGCGGCATCCCGACACGGAGGTCGTCTTCGTCGGCACCGAGCGGGGGCTGGAAGCGACGGCGGTTCCGCGCGCCGGCTACCGGCTCCGGACGATCGCCGCGCGCGGCTTTCCGCGCCGGCCGGGGCTCGCGCTCCTGAAATCGATCGTGGCGCTGGTGGCGAGTCTGGGACAGACCTGGCGGATCCTGGCCGAGGAGTCGCCGCGGGTCGTCGTCGTGACGGGGGGCTACGTGAGCGGCCCCGTCGGGCTCCTCGCGAAGCTGCGCGGGATTCCCCTGGTGGTTCAGGAACAGAACTCGGTCCCGGGCGCGACGAATCGCTGGCTCAGCCTCGTCGCCACGGAGGTCCACATCAGTTTTCTCGAGTCGCGCCACTACTTCCGGCGGCGGGATCATCTGAAAGTCACCGGCAATCCCATTCGCCGTTCGCTGCTGCGCCAGGACCGGACCACGGCGTACGAGGCGCTTCGGCTCGACCCGGCCAAGCGGACGCTCCTCGTCTTCGGCGGGAGCCGCGGCGCGGCGAGCATCAACCGCGCGATGGCCGCCGCGCTCCAGCGCCTGGCCCGCGTGCCGCGGCTCCAGGTGCTCTGGCAGACGGGAAGCGACGACGCGGAGTGGGCGACGAGCGAGACCCAGAAGCTTCCGCTCCCGGTGCGGGTGACGCCCTACCTCGAGCGGATGGAGATGGCGTACGCGGTGGCCGATCTCGCGGTCTGCCGCGCGGGGGCGATGACGATCGCGGAGCTGACGGCGTGCGGCGTACCGGCGATCCTGGTGCCGTACCCCCACGCCACGCACGACCATCAGACGGAGAACGCGAAGGGGCTGGTCGATCGCGGCGCGGCCGAGATGGTGGCCGACTCCGAGCTCCAGGGCGATGACCTGGCGCGGCGGATCGAGGCGCTCCTGCGCGACGAGTCGAGACTCCGGCGCATGGGGCGGAACGCGCGCGCCTTCTCGCGAACGAACGCCGCCGAGCGGATCGCCGATTCGATGGAAGCGCTCGCCGCGGTCGGGCACGCTCCTGGCGCGCCGGATCTCGGGGACGGGGAGTAGACGGGTGTACGGACGGATTCGGCGGATTCACCTGGTCGGCATCGGCGGAAGCGGCATGAGCGGCATCGCGGAGGTGCTCCTGAATCTCGGCTACGAGGTCTCGGGATCGGACACGAAGGATTCGGAGGTCGTCGGCCGCCTCCGGAGCCTCGGCGCGCGAATCGCGGCCAAGCACGACGCGGCGAACGTGGAGAGCGCGGAGGTCGTCGTCGCCTCCACGGCCATCCCGGAAGAGAACCCGGAACTGGTCCGCGCCCGCGAGCGCGGCATCCCGGTCATCCCGCGCGCCGAGATGCTGGCCGAGCTGATGCGCATCAAGTACTCGGTCGCGGTGGCCGGCGCGCACGGCAAGACCACGACCACCTCGATGGTGGGGGAGATCCTGGCGCACGGAGGGCTCGACCCGACGGTGATCGTCGGAGGCCGTTTGAAGGCGCTCGGCGCCCATGCGCGCCTGGGGCAGGGCCCGTTCCTCGTCGCGGAAGCGGACGAGAGCGACGGCTCCTTCCTCTTTCTCTCTCCGACCATCGCGGTCATCACGAACATCGACGAGGAGCATCTCGACTACTACGGCTCGATCGACAAGATCCGCGAGGCCTTCGCGACCTTCGTGAACCGCGTGCCGTTCTACGGAACGATCGTCCTTCCGGCCGATGAGCCGAACGCGGCGTCGCTGCGATCGAAGGCGAAGCGCCGGACCATCACCTACGCGCTGGGGGCCGACGCCGACGTGGAGGGGCGCGACCTCGTGGTCGGACCCGGCGGCGTGCGCTTCGGGCTCCGCGTGCGGGGCCGGGACGAGGGAACGATCGAGTTGAGGGTGACGGGCGTCCACAACGCGCGAAACGCCCTGGCGGCGATCGCGGTGGCATGGGAGCTGGGCGTGCCGATCGCGGCCATTCGCGACGCGCTGCGCGACTTCGCCGGCGTCGGCCGGCGGCTCGAGCTGCGCGGCTCGGTGCAGGGCGCGCCCTGGATCGACGATTACGCGCATCACCCGACCGAGATCGCCGCGGCCGTGGCGGCGCTTCGCGCGACGCACGGTCGGCGGATCGTCGCCGTCTTCCAGCCGCACCGGTTTACGCGGACCATGGCGCTCCTCGACCGCTTCGCCGGCTGCTTCGCGGGCATCGCGGAGCTCGTGCTCCTTCCGATCTATCCCGCGGGCGAGAAGCCGATCCCCGGCGTCACGGCGGATCTTCTCGCGGAGCGGGTGACGAAGTTCGGCGGAACGCGCGTCCACCGCGTGGCCGATCACGCCGAGGCGGCGGCGGCCGTCCGCGCGCTGCTGGGCGAGAAGGACCTCTTGCTCACCATCGGCGCGGGCGACGTCTACCGCGTCGGAGACCTGGTGCGAACCAAGGAGCATGCGGCATGAGAGCGGGCTACCGAGGCGTTCCGACGTGGAAGCGGCCGGCCCGGCGGCGGCTGGCGAGGCGCCTGCTTCTGACGGGCGCGGTGCTCGGGCTTGCGGCGCTGGCGGCGCCGGTGGCCGCGATTCCGGCAGCGCGCCTTCTCGGCCGGGTGCCCCCCTGCCGCGTGAACCAGATCGAGGTGAGCGGGCTCCTCTATCTCTCGTACGAGGAGGTGCGCGCGATCCTGCCGGTCCGCGAGGGAGACAACCTGCTGCTGCTGAAGACGGCGGACGTGGAAGAGGCGCTGCGGCAGAACGCGCGCATCGAGGATGCCGAGGTGACGCGCCGGATCGGAGGCGTCTCGGTTCGCCTCCGGGAGCGCCGGCCCTTCGCGCTCGTGAGCGCCGGTTCGCTGGTGGAGGTGGACGAGCGCGGCATCGTGCTCGATCCGCTGGAGCGCGGCCTCCTGGCCGACCGGCCCGTCATCACCGGGCTGAAGATCGGCGCGGCCAAGAGCGGCGTGCGTCTCAAGAACCCAGCGCTCGCCGACCTGCTCCGCCTCCTGGCTCTCTTGGAATCCCCGGAAGTCGGCCTCATCGCCGACATCTCGGACATCGTTTCGGAAACGCGCTCGCGGGCGGTGCTCCACACGTCGCGGGAACAGATTCCGATCGTCGTGGACCCCGAGCAGGCCACGCTGGCCGCGATGAGGGCGCTCGCCGTGACGCTGCGCGACGTGCGCGCGCGCGGACGGAGCGTGGAACTGGTGGACGCGCGCTACCGCGGCCAGGTCGTGGTCCGTTGCGCGCCGGGCCAGGCATCGGCCCCGGCCCCGGCGCCGATCGGGCCCGTGCGGGACAAGATTTAGGACGAGGAGGGAGGACGGAATGGCGGAAGGGAAGATCTACACCGGGCTCGACATCGGCACCACCAAGATCACCGCCATCGTCGCCGAGGCGGACGAGAGCGGCGACGGGCTCCGCATCATCGGCGTCGGCACCGCACCGTCGGACGGCCTGAAGCGGGGCGTCGTCGTCAGTCTGGAGAAGACGGTCCGCTCCATCCAGCACGCGGTCGGCGAGGCGGAGCGGATGTCGGGGCGCCGCATCCAGAGCGTCTACGCCGGCATCGCGGGGGACCACATCCGCGGGCTCACAAGCCGCGGCGTCATCGCCGTCTCGCGGAAGGACACCGAGATCCGCGCGCAGGACGTGGAGCGCGTCGTGGAGGCGGCGAAGGCGGTGGCCATTCCCGCGGACCGGGAAATTCTCCACGTGCTGCCGCAAGGCTTCGTGGTGGACGACCAGGACGGAATTCGCGATCCGGTCGGAATGACCGGCGTGCGGCTCGAGGCGGAAGTGCACATCATCACGGGCGGCACGGGCGCCTGCCGGAACATCGTCCGCGCGGCGGAAAAGGCTGGGCTCCGCGTGGTGGAACTGGTGCTGGAGCCGCTGGCGTCCGCGAACGCCGTGCTCGCGAACGAGGAGCGCGATCTAGGCGTGGCGCTCCTGGACATCGGCGGCGGGACGACCGACGTCGCCGTCTTCTGCGACGGAACCATCCGCCACACGGCCGTGATCGGTCTGGGCGGCTCCAACGTCACGAACGATCTCGCCATCGGGCTCCGGACTCCGGTGGACCGTGCCGAGGCGCTGAAGCTCCAGTGCGGTTGCGCGCTCACGTCGATGGTCCGCCCCGAGGAGATGGTGCGCGTGCCGAGCGTGGGTGGACGCCCCGACCGGGATATCTCGCGCCACATGCTGGCCATGATGATCGAGCCGCGCGCGGAGGAGATTCTCGCGCTGGCCCAGAAGGAAGTCCGAAAGAGTCACGCTGCCGAGCTGCTCGCCGCGGGCGTCGTCATCACCGGAGGAGCCTCGCTCCTCCCGGGCATGGTGGAGCTGGCCGAGCAGGTCTTCGGCCTCCCTGTCCGCCGCGGCGATCCGCAAGGGGTGAGCGGACTCATCGAATCGGTTTCGGGTCCCCGCTACGCCACGGGCGTCGGCCTCGCGCTGCACGCGTTTCAGTGCGACGCGCCGGGCCGCCCCTCGGGAGCGGGCGTGTTTCATAAATTCTTCACCGGCGCGCGCCGGTGGATCGAGGAGCTGGTCTAGGACCGGCGCAACCAGGGAGGAGCGTGGAGATGTTCGAGCTGGTGGATGAAGGACAGGGTCAGACCGGAGCCTCGATCAAGGTTATCGGCGTCGGCGGCGCCGGCGGCAACGCGGTGAACCGGATGATCGACTCGGGCCTGACGGGCGTGGAATTCCTGGCGGCGAACACCGACGCGCAAGTGCTGACTCAGTCTCGTTGCCCCCGGAGGCTCCAGCTCGGCTCGGCCATCACGCGCGGGCTCGGTTCCGGCGCGAAGCCGGAAGTGGGCCGCCAGGCCGCGGAGTCCGACGAGAAGATGATCGCCGAGTCGCTGGCGGGCGCCGACATGGTATTCGTCACGGCCGGCATGGGCGGCGGCACGGGGACCGGCGCGGCGCCGGTCGTCGCGCGCATCGCCCGCGCGCAAGGAGCGCTCACGGTGGCGGTCGTGACGCGTCCGTTCGAGTTCGAAGGGCGCCGGCGGATGCAGTCGGCGGAAGACGGACTTCAAGAACTGCGGAGCCACGTCGACACGCTGATCGTGATTCCGAACCAGCGGCTCCTGACGATCGTCGACAAGAACACACCGCTGCGCGAGGCGTTCCGCACGGCGGACCAGGTGCTCCATCACGCGACGAAGGGGATTTCGGACCTCATCACGGTGCCGGGCCTCGTCAACCTCGACTTCGCCGACGTGAAGACGGTCATGGCGGAGCGTGGGAACGCGCTGATGGGCGCCGGCGTCGCCACCGGCCCGAACCGCGCCTACGAAGCGGCGCAGTCGGCCGTGTCGAGCCCGCTCCTCGACGATATCTCGATCGCGGGGGCCGAGGCGCTCCTGGTCAACGTGACGGGCGGGGAGTCGATGAGCCTCCACGAGATCAATGAAGCGGTTTCGGTCGTCGTGGATGCCGCGGGCCGCGACGCCAACGTGATCTTCGGCGCGGTCATCGACGAGGGCATGGGCGACGCCATCTCGATCACGGTCATCGCGACCGGCTTCGGGCGGACGGAGGAGCGGCGGGCCGCCGAGCCGGCCTTCAACGGCCGCGGGGCCGGACTACCGGGCGCGTTCTCCGGGGCCGGTGTGTCCGCCGGCGCGGCCGCGCACGCGGGATCGCCGCGCATCATTCCGATGACGCAGCCGGCCGTGCGCCAGGCTCCGGCGCCTGTCATGGTCCACGCCTCGCTGGACGACGAGGAACTGGCGGAACTCGACGGGCTGGACGACGAGCCGATTCTGCCGGTCGCTCCGATGGCGGCCGGTGGTGCGCGCCCGACGTTTCGGATGGCGCCGGGATCGCTTCGCCGCCCGTTCGGGGGACGCGTGATCTCCAAGGACAACATGGAGGTCCCCGCGTTCATGCGGAAGCAGATGGACTGAGAAGACGCGGGGTGGGGTGGGGTGGTGGTGCGGCGGCGCGTCCGGGGCCTAGACGGCCCGGGCGCGCCGCTTCTCGCTCTGGGGCATCGACTTCTGGACGCGCCCCGTGCGAAGGCACCGGGTGCAGACGCGAAGCCGCTTCGGACGCCCCTCGACAACGGCCTTCACGGACTGGAGATTGACGCTCCAGGTCCGCTTCGTCACGTTGTGGGCGTGGCTCACGTTCTGGCCGTGCATCACGCCCTTTTTGCAGATGTCACAAGTCTGAGCCAT
>JBBTHR010000026.1:0-5879 GCA_038060295.1 Candidatus Eiseniibacteriota bacterium | reverse complement strand
GCTGGTAAGCCCGCCTCGGAAGAAGGGAGAACATGTCGCTTAGTGATCCGATCGCAAATCTCCTGACGTCGATCCGCAACGCCTGCAAGGCGCGGCACAAGAAGGTCGACGTTCCCGCTTCGAAGGTGAAGACGGAGATCGTGCGGGTGCTGCTGCGCGAGAAGTACATCAACAATTTCAAGTCCATCGAAGACAAGAAGCAGGGCGTTCTGCGCATCTACCTCAAGTACGACGCGAAAGAACGTCCCGTGATCATGGGTCTCGAGCGGGTGAGCAAGCCGGGCCGCCGGGTCTACGTGCGGAGCCACCAGATCACCCGCGTTCAGGGCGGACTGGGCACCGCGCTTGTCTCCACGTCGACGGGCATCCGGACCGACAGGGAAGCACGCGAAGAGAAGCTCGGTGGCGAGCTGCTCTGCCGCATCTGGTAGGAGTGAACGATGCCGTCTCGAATTGGTAAGAAGCCGATCGTGATTCCCTCCGGCGTCCAGGTGACGCGGGATGGGGGCGCGATCCGCGTGAAGGGCCCCAAGGGGGAGTTGTCGTTCACGATCGGGCACGGCGTCGAAGTCGAGGTCGGGCCACAAGAGGTCACCGTCACGCAGGCGGGCGGGGGGAAGCAGGCCCTCGCGCTCCACGGGACGACGCGCGCCATCATCGCGAACATGGTCACGGGCGTCACGACCGGGTATTCGAAGGCGCTCGAGATCGTCGGCACGGGATATCGCGCGCAGCTGGCGGGCAAGAAGCTCACCATGCAGCTCGGCTACTCGCATCCGATCGAGTTCGATCCTCCGACGGGCATCTCCATCTCCTTGGAGAGCCCGACGAAGTTGACGGTCAACGGACATGATAAGCAGCTCGTGGGCCAGGTCGCCGCGGACATCCGCGACTTCCGGCCGCCCGAACCCTACAAGGGGAAGGGCATCAAGTACGCGGGCGAATACATCCGCCGCAAGGCGGGCAAGGCCGCGGGCGGGAAGTCCGCGTAATCGCGGGCGCCTGAACCCGGTAGGAACGGAACGATGAAATCGAAGGCAACGCCTAGACTGAAGGGGCGCCAGCGGCGCCACATGCGCATCCGGAAGAAAGTGAACGGAACGGCCGAGCGGCCGCGCCTCACCGTCTACCGGAGCTTGAATCACATCTATGTTCAGCTGGTCGACGATCTGGCCGGCCGTACGATTCTCACGCTCTCGTCCAGCCACAAGGACGTGCGCGGCGCTCTTGCCGGTATGACGGGGGCCGGTGTGACGGGCGCCGGAGTGAAGGGGAAGCTGGCGGCCAGCAAGGAAGTCGGCAAGCGTGTCGCCCAGATGGCGAAGGAAAAGGGGATTGAACGCGTCTGCTTCGATCGCGGCGGGTATCTCTACCATGGCCGCGTGAAGGCGGTCGCTGACGGCGCCCGTGAGGGCGGCCTGAACTTCTAGGAGTACGAATGGCCCAGCCACAACAGCGCGGCCGCGGGGGACCCCGGCCCCAGCAGACGGAGTCGGAGTTTCTCGAGCGCGTCATCAACGTGAATCGCGTCGCCAAGGTCGTCAAGGGCGGCCGCCGCTTCAGCTTCAACGCGATCGTCGCCGTGGGCGACGGTAAGGGGCGTGTGGGCGTCGGACTCGGCAAGGCGAACGAAGTGGCGGACGCCATCCGCAAGGCGGGTGAATCCGCCAAGAAGCGAATGTTCACGGTGCCGATGCGCCGCACGACCATTCCTCACCTCGTGCGTGGCAAGTTCGGCGCGGGCGACGTTCTCCTGAAGCCGGCCAGCTCCGGTACGGGCGTCATCGCGGGCGGTGCCGTGCGCGCCGTGCTCGAGGTGGCGGGAATCAAGGACGTGCTGACCAAGTCGCTAGGCTCCAGCAATCCGCACAACATCGTCGCCGCTACCGTGGCCGGCTTGAAGTCGCTGCGCCGCGCGGAAGAAGTCGCCGCAATGCGGGGCCGCACCGTCGAGGAGATGTTCGGCACCCGTCGCAAGCCAGAGGGGACCGATGGCGCTCGTTAAGATCACTCAGGAGCGGAGCAAGATCCGCTGCCTCGAAAAACACAAGCGGACCCTGGCCGCGCTGGGGCTCCGCCGTATCCGTCATTCCGTCGTCAAGCAGGACACGCCGCAGATCCGCGGCATGATCGCCCTGGTCTCGTACCTGGTGCGCGTGGAGCCGGTCACGGCCGGCGACGCCAAGCCGGCGGCGCCCGTTCGCAAGGCGGCCGTCAAGACTCCGAAGGCAGCGCCATCGCCCAAGGCTCCGAAGGCTCCGAGTTCCAAGACCGAGGCGAAGGGAGGCTCCAAGTGAAGTCGCTCCGCATCGGCACGCTCCGCCCCGCCAAGGGCGCCACGCACCCGCGCAAGCGCCGCGGCCTCGGTACCGGCTCGGGCGTCGGCGGCACTTCCGGACGCGGCCACAAGGGCCAGCTGGCCCGGTCCGGCGGCAAGGTCCATCGGTGGTTCGAGGGCGGCCAGATGCCGCTCACGCGCCGGTTGCCCAAGATAGGCTTCACCCCGATCCAGCGCGTTCCGCGACAGATCGTGAACCTCACCGATCTCTCCCGCTTCGAGCAGGGGGCCACGGTGACGCGCCAGACGCTCAAGGCGAAGCGCCTCATCGACCGGACCACGCTCCCGGTGAAGATCCTGGGTAACGGTGAGATCTCGATCGCGCTGACGCTTCAGGTGGACGCGGTGAGCGCCACGGCCCGGGGGAAGATCGAGGCGGCCGGCGGAACCATCACGCTGCCGACGCCCATGAAGTACCGGCCGCGCCACGTGAAGAAGGCGCGCGACTAGTCCATGGGAGTCATTGACAAGGTCCAGGACATCTTCCGGATTCCGGAGCTGAAGCGCCGGATCCTTTTCACCCTCGCGCTGCTGGTCGTCTATCGGTTGGGCGGGCACGTTCCGACCCCGGGGGTGAACAGCGAGGCGCTGGTGACGGCGTTCGCGAGCCAGTCGAACACGCTGTTCGGGCTCTACGACCTCTTCGTCGGCGGCTCGTTCGCGAAGGCCACGGTCTTCGCGCTCGGGATCATGCCGTACATCTCGGTGTCGATCATCTTTCAGCTCCTCGGCGCCGTGGTCCCGCACTTCGAGAAGCTCCAGAAGGAAGGGGAGGAAGGGCGCAAGAAGATCACGCAGTACACGCGCCTCGCCACGGTCCTTCTGGCGGCCGCGCAATCGCTGGCCTTCGCCCGCTTCCTGGAATCGATGGGGGCGCAGGGCGTGCCGGTCGTTCCGAATCCGGGCATGGGGTTCCAGCTGATGACGATGCTCACCCAGACCACCGGGACCATCCTCATCATGTGGCTGGGCGAGCAGATCACCGAGCGCGGCATCGGTAACGGCATCTCGCTCATCATCTTCATCGGCATCGTGGCGCGCTTCCCGGCGGATCTCATCAATACCTTCCGGGCGCTCCGCGTCGGAACGCTCTCGCCCATCGTGGCGGGGCTGATGCTGGTCGTGTTCGTCCTGGTGATCGCGTCGGTCGTGGCGATGACGCAGGCGCAGCGAAAGATTCCGGTGCAGTACGCCAAGCGCGTGGTCGGGCGGAAGATGTATGGCGGGCAGACGACGCACATTCCGCTCCGGGTGAACACGGCGGGCGTGATCCCGATCATCTTCGCCCAGTCGCTCATCATGCTTCCGAGCACGATGGCGCTGGCGTTCCAGGGGAACGTGGCCATCCAGGCTATCGCGAACTTCATGTCGCACGGCACCTGGGCGTACGTGCTGATCTACGGACTGACGATCGTCTTCTTCACCTACTTCTACACGGCCATCGTCCTGAACCCGACGGACATGGCGGACAACATGAAGAAATACGGCGGCTTCATTCCCGGGATTCGTCCCGGGCGGAAGACCTCCGAATACATCGACCGGATTCTGTCGCGCATCACGTTGCCGGGCGCCATCTTCCTGGCGATCATCGCCGTGCTGCCCGACATCCTGATCGCGCGATTCAACGTTCCGTTCTACTTCGGCGGGACGAGCGTCCTGATCGTCGTCGGCGTCGCCCTCGATACCCTGCAGCAGATCGAGTCGCACCTGCTGATGCGGCACTACGAGGGATTGACGGGGGGTTCGCGTCTGCGGGGCCGTCGATGAGAGTCGCGCTCCTCGGGCCTCCGGGGAGCGGAAAGGGAACGCACGGCAAAGGTCTTTCGGCCGAGCTTCGCGTCCCCCTGATCGCGACGGGCGACATTCTGCGCCAGGCGATCGCCGAGGGAACTCGGCTCGGACTGGCGGCGCAGGCGGACGTGAAATCGGGACGGCTGGTGGCCGACGAGACGGTGCTCGGCCTGATCGAGACGCGGCTGGGGCTGCCGGACGCGGCGAACGGGTTTCTGCTCGATGGCTTTCCGCGCACGGTGGCGCAGGCCGACGGGCTGGCTTCGCTCCTGGAATCGGGGGGTGAGCGGACGCTGGACCATGTGGTGAATCTCATGGTTTCAGCCGAAACCGTGGTGAACCGGCTGCGAGAACGCTGGCTCTGCGGTTCGTGCGGCGCCATCTACAACCTGAGCAGCAAGCCGCCGAAGGTCGCGGGACAATGCGACCTCTGCGGCCAGGCGCTCAAGCAGCGGGCCGACGACGAGCCGGCGACGGTTCGGGCGAGGCTGGAAGTCTACGAACGGGAGACGGCGCCGCTGGTCGCGTACTACGCGCAGCGGGGCGTGCTTCGAAACGTGGACGCGGCGGGACCGGCGGAGCAGGTGTACGGCGCCATCCGGCGCATCCTGGTGTGATTCAGATCTACGGCCCCGAGGAAATCGCGCGGATTCGGGAGAGCGCGCAGATCGTCGGGCGGTGCCTTCTCGCGCTGGCGAGCGAGGTTCGGCCCGGGGTCTCGACCCTCGACCTCGACAAGGTGGCGGAGAAGTTCATCCGCGACCAGGGAGGCGAGCCGGCGTTTCTGGGCTACCGCGGGTATCCGGCGAGCATCTGCGCGTCGGTGAACGAAGAGGTGGTCCACGGGATCCCCTCGGCCAAGCGCATCCTGAAAGAGGGAGACGTCATCTCCCTGGACATCGGGGTGAAGAAGGCCGGATTTTACGGCGACGCGGCGCGGACGTTCGCGGTCGGGACCATCGCGCCGGAGCTTCAACGGCTGCTCGATACGACGGAGCGGTCGCTGGCGGCGGGGATCGAGAAGGCTCGTCCGGAAGGGCGGGTCTCGGACATCTCGGCCGCGATCGAGGGGACGGTGAAGGAAGCCGGCTTTTCGGTCGTCCGCGCGCTCGTGGGTCACGGCGTGGGCCGCGCGCTCCACGAGGAGCCGCAGGTCCCGAACTACGGGCGGCCCGGAGAAGGGCCGAAACTCCGCGTCGGGATGGTGCTCGCCATCGAACCGATGGTGAACGCGGGAACGGCGGACGTGGTGACGTTGGCGGATCAGTGGACCGTGGTCACCGCGGACCGAAAGCGCTCGGCGCACTTCGAGCACACGGTCGCGATCGGCGCGGCCGGACCTGAGGTGCTCTCACTCGTCGAGGCGGACTGAGAGGGGCATGGCCAAGGAAGAAGGCGTCCAGGTCGAGGGAACGGTCGTCGAGCCGCTGCCGAACGCGATGTTCCGCGTGGAGCTCGAGAACGGTCACAGGGTACTGGCGCATATCTCCGGCAAGATGAGGATGAACTTCATCAAGATTCTGCCGGGGGACAAGGTGACGGTGGAGCTTTCGCCCTACGATTTGACGCGCGGGCGCATCGTCTACCGGTACAAGTAAGCATTCGCGAGGAGCGGGTACGCTATGAAGGTGAAGGCTTCGGTCACCAAGATCTGCGAACACTGCAAGGTCGTGCGGCGCAAGGGCGTCGTGCGGATCATTTGCAAGAACCCGCGCCACAAGCAGCGGCAAGGCTGAGCGCCGGGTAAGGA
>JBBTHR010000025.1:0-7750 GCA_038060295.1 Candidatus Eiseniibacteriota bacterium | reverse complement strand
ATCACGATGTCGTGGACGATCTGATCGTACGCGCGTTGCAGGAACGTGGAGTAGATCGTCGCGAACGGCTTCATCCCCGCGGCGGCGAGGCCCGCGGCGAAGCAGGTTGCGTGTTGCTCGGCGATCCCTGCGTCGCAGAAGCGATCCGGGAACTGTGCGGCGAACTTGGCGAGCCCCGTGCCGTCGGGCATCGCGGCCGAGATGGCCACGATCGAGGAATCGTTCCTTGCCAGCTCGACGATGGTGTCGCCGAAGACCTCGGTGTAGGAGGGGGGGCCGCCGGCGGCCTGCTTCGCCACGGCTCCCGTCAGCTTGTCGAAGGCGCCCAGGCCGTGGAACTTCCTCGCGTCGGCCTCGGCGAATTTGTATCCCTTCCCCTTCCGCGTGAGCGTGTGGAGAAGGACCGGCCCTTTGACCTCGCGGAGCTGGCGCAGCACCTCGATCAGCGTCGGGAGGTCGTGTCCGTCGATCGGTCCGTAATACTTGAAGCCGAGTTCCTCGAAGAGAAGCGTCGGCACGACGAGATTCTTCATCCCCTCCTTGATGCGGCTCACCAGCGATCGTGCCTTCCCTCCCGCCGGGAGCTTGCCGAGGAGGTCCCAGACGTCGGCTTCCATCTGCCGATAGACCGGTGTCGCGGTGATCTTCGTTAGGTAGCGCGCGATCGAGCCGACGTTCGGCGAAATCGACATGGAGTTGTCGTTCAGCACGACCAGGAGGTCGGTGCCGAGTTCGCCCGCCTGGTTCATCGCCTCGTACGCCATGCCGCCCGTCAACGCGCCGTCCCCGACGACGGCGACGACGCGGTGCTTCTCGCCCTTGAGATCTCGGGCCCGCGCGAATCCGAGCGCCGCCGAAATGGAGGTCGAGGCGTGGGCCGTCCCGAAGGGGTCGTACTCGCTCTCGACACGGCGCGGGAAACCGGAGAGCCCTCCCTCCTGGCGAAGCGTGTCGAAACGGTCGTTTCGCCCGGTGAGGATCTTGTGGGGATACGCCTGGTGCCCGACGTCCCAGATCAGGATGTCGCGCGGCGTGTCGTAGACGTAGTGGAGCGCGATGGTCAGCTCGACCACGCCCAGGCTTGGCGCCAGGTGGCCGCCGTTCTTCGAGACCACCTGGATGATCCGCTCGCGGAGTTCCGACGCGAGTTCGGGAAGCGCTTCAGCCCCCAGCCGCTTCAGATCGGCCGGGTTCTTCACTCGCGACAGATGGTCGTGACTCACGGTCCCCCCGGAGGTCGGTAGATCGCGATGGAAAAAAGGATTCCGATCATGGCGCCCACGAGAACCTCGAACGGGGTGTGACCCAGGAGCTCGCGGAGCTGGTGATGCGGCGCTCCGGGAAGCTGGATGTGCTCGTTCAAGATCCGGTTGAGGAGGCTCGCCTGGCGTCCCGCAGCGCGCCTCAGGCCCGCGGCGTCGTACATGACGATGAGGCTGAAGTAAAGCGAGACGCCGAAGAGAACCGATTCGAATCCTTCGCGCATCCCCACGCAGGTGCTGAGCGACATGACCGACGCGGCGTGCGAACTCGGCATGCCGCCGGTCTCCACAAACCGCCTCACGTTGATTTTCTTCTCCCGCACGAGGAAGGTCAACACCTTGCTCATCTGCACGAGGAAACCGCAGACGAGGGCGTGGAAGAGCGGGCTGCTCTCGATGTGCATGGCCATGTCCCTAGCGGGTCCTGTGCAAAAGGAATTCCGCGAGGGAGGCGAATTCGGCCTTCCGGCGGCCGAGCTTCGGGGCCAGGGCCGCCGCCTCCGCCAGGAGGCTCTCCGCGAGGCGCTCGGCGCGCGCGATCCCGCCCCGGGAGGCCGCCGTCGCCTTCCCCTTCGCGCGGTCGGAACCGGCGCTCTTTCCGGTCTGCCGGCGCGTGGCGCGCACATTCAGGAGATCGTCCACGATCTGGTACGCCGTCCCGATTCGCGCGCCGTATGCTTCGAACGCGCGGAGGCGGGCCGCCGAGGCGCCTCCGATCAAGGCCCCCAGGCGAAGCGAACCCGTCAGGAGGGCTCCCGTCTTCCGGCGGTGCATCGCCAGAACCTTCTCGAACGAGACCTTCTTCCCTTCGTAGAGGAGATCGAAAGCCTGTCCACCGATCATGCCGTCGGTGCCGGTGGCCGCCGCCACCACGCTCCAGAGATCCCGCGGATCTCGCGCGCGTCCGAGCGGGGCCCGCGCCAGCGTCTGGAACGCGAGGTTCAGGAGCGCGTCGCCGGCCAGGATGGCCATCCCTTCCCCGAACACGATGTGATTCGAGCGGCGGCCGCGCCGCCAGTCGTCGTCGTCCATGCCGGGGAGGTCGTCGTGGATGAGGCTGAACGTATGGATCATCTCGAGCGCCGCGGCGGAGGGAAGCGCGTCCGCCATCCTGCCCCCGGCGGAGTCGCACGCCAGGAGGCAGAGCGCGGGCCTCAGTCGCTTACCGCCCGCGAAGACGCTGTAGCGGATCGCGCGGTGGAGACGGCGCGGCTCCTCGGTCGCGCTCGGCAGGAGACGCTCCAGCGCCCGGTCCACCCGCGGGACCAGCCGCTCGAGCGTCCGCTCAAAACGGGAGTTCACCTTCGGCGTCTTCCTCGTTCCGGCGCGCGCGTGTGGAGTCCTCGACGGCGGGCTTCCCTTCGGCGTCGCGCGTCAACTTCTGGATCCGCTGCTCCGCTTCCTGGAGCACGGACGAGCATTGCTTCACCAGGCCCATCCCCTCCTCGAACGACTTGATCGAGTCGTCCAGGGAGAGATTGCCGCCCTCGAGTTTCTCGACGAGTTCCTCGAGGCGCTCCATCATCGCTTCGAACGACTTCTTCTCCTCCGCGCCGGCGCCCTGCCCGGCACTGCCAGAGGTTGTCCGCTTCATGGTGTCTCCTCCCGCGCCGGCAGCGGTACGCGCGTCACGCGCGCTTCCGCCCGGGCGTCTTCGAACTGCACTTCGATCGTCGCGTCCGGCTTCAGTTTCTCGGCGCGCTGCACCAGGCTCCTGCCGTCCGCGGCCCAGACGAGCGCGTAGCCGCGGCGGAGCACGCCGTGGTAGTCGTAGGAGCGAAGGAGAGCCTCCCGCCCACGCACGTCGGCGCGGCCACGCGCCACCCGGTCGAGCGCGGCCCGGCCGGCCCGATGGAGCAGAGTCTGCACGCGGTCGCCCGCACGGTCGAGCGCTCGCTTCGGCGTGTGGGCACGGAGCCTGCCGGCCAGCCCTTCCACCGAGCGGGAGCGGCGAATCACCCAGTCGCCGAGGCCCCGCTGGAGCGCTTCGGTACGCTGGTCGAGCAGTAGATAGTTGTCGCGAACCCGCCGGAGCGGCTCCCGAATGGCATGGTGCGTCGCGAAGCCGCGAAGCCGCGTCCGCGCCTCGCGGCATTCCCGCTCGAGGCGGTGACGCGCGTGCTTCGCCAGGTCGTCGAGCGTGGCCGTCGCTTCCTCGCGGCTCGGAGCGACCTGCTGCGCGGCGTGCGTCGGCGTGGCGGCGCGGCGGTCGGCCGCGAAATCGGCGAGCGTCACGTCGACCTCGTGCCCCACGGCCGAGACGACCGGAATGCGCGAGCCGGCGATGGCCCTCACGACCGCCTCCTCGTTGAAGGCCCAGAGGTCCTCCGCCGAGCCTCCGCCCCGTCCTACGATCATCACGTCGACGCCGCCCCATTCGTTCAGGAGTGCGATCGCGTCGGCGATCTTCGCCGCCGCGCCTTCGCCCTGCACCGGCGTCGGGACGATCGTCACCGCAACGTAGGGGGCCCGCTGGCGGAGGATCCGGAGCATGTCCTCCACGGCGGCTCCGGTCGGCGACGTGACCATCCCGACGCGCGTCGGATAGCGCGGCAGCGGGCGCTTCCGCCCCTCGTCGAAGAGTCCCTCCGCCTGCAGCTTCCGCTTCAGCGCGTCGAACTGAGCCTGGAGCGCGCCGTATCCGAGTGCGGTGACGCGGTCGGCTACGAGCGAGAGGCCGCCGCTCTTCGCGTAGACGTCGAAGTGCCCTTCTACCTGGACGGCCAGCCCGTTCCGGAGCGATTCGTGTTCGCGCCGGACGCGCCCTTTCCAGAGAATGACCCGAAGCGACGCGTCGGCGTCCTTGATGGTGAAGTAGAGGTGGCCGCTGGGGGCGGGCTTCCATTCGCTGATCTCGCCCTGGACCACGAGGTTCGGGATGGAATCCTCGAGCGCCGCGTTGATCGCGCGGACCGCCTCGGAGACCGTCCAGACGCGCGGTTCGCCCGGCTCGCGCTCGAGCGAAGTGACGACCGCGCGGCGGCTCACCGAGCCGCCGCGATCCCCGCCGCGCGCTCCGCGGCGTCGGCCAAGTTCGAGAGGAGCATGGCAACGGTCAATGGACCGACGCCGCCCGGCACCGGCGTGAGTGCCGACGCCACGCGACGAACCGATTCGTAATCGACGTCGCCCTCGTACTTCGGACCACCGGGGACGGGATGCTCGATCGGGTGGATGCCGACGTCGATGACGATCGCTCCGGGCCGAACCTCCGCGGCACCGATGGCGCGGCGCTTCCCCATCGCCACGATCAGGACGTCCGCCTGGGTCGTGTAGGAGGCAAGATCGCGCGTTTCGGAGTGGCAGAGGGTCACGGTCGCGTTCATCCCCCGCGTCCGCTCGGAGAGAAAGACCGAGAGCGGCCGTCCCACGATGCGGCTCCGCCCGACGATCACGGCGTGCTTTCCGGCCAGGTCGCCGGCGTGGCGGCGGAGGAGTTCGACGATGCCGAGCGGCGTGGCGGGGCGGTGCGCCGTCAGGCCGTTCACCCAGCGTCCGACGTTCAGGGGGTGAATCCCGTCGACGTCCTTCTCCGGGGCGATGTCCTCCAGATGGCGCTCGTCGCGCAGCGGCGCGGGGATCGGCAGCTGGAGGATGACGCCGTGGATGGAGGGATCGTCGCTGATCTCGCGGAGGGCGGCGCGGACAGCCGCTTCCGAACTGTCGTGCGGCAGGCGCGTCACCGCGGCGCGCGCGCCGAGTTCTTCGGCGGCGCGGCACTTGGCTCGCACGTAGGGATTCCCCGAGGGCGGCTCTCCCACCGTGACGATGGAGAGCCCGGGAACGATTCCCCGCTCCCGGAGCACCGCGATCCGCTTCCGGACCCCCTCGCGAATCTCGGCCGCGAGCGGCGCGCCGGCAAGAACGGTCGCGTCCACGTCGGCCCTCACGCCCGGGACGCCACCGGAGCCGACACGACATCGAGTGGGATGGAGATCCGCTCGATGTGGAGGCAGCGCCCGGTCGTCTCGTCGAGTTCCAGGTGGACACCTTGGAGCTTCGTCTCGCCCACCGCGGGCTCGAAGCGCACCGGCAGGAGGTTCAGGAACTTCTGGATCGCCTGTTCCTTCTTCACGCCGATGATCGAGTCGTGCGGACCCGTCATTCCCGCGTCGGTCAGGAAACCGGTGCCGCCCGGGAGGATCCGCTCGTCCGCCGTCTGCACGTGCGTGTGCGTACCGAGCACCGCCGAAACGCGGCCGTCCAGGTAGTGCGCCAGGCCGATCTTCTCCGCCGTCGCCTCCGCGTGGAAGTCGACGACGATGATCGGCGTCTTCTCCCGTAGCGCCGCCACCTCGCGATCCGCCGTCCGGAAGGGACAATCCAGTTCCCGCATGAAGACGCGGCCCATGAGATTCACGATCCCGATCGAGACGCCGGCCTTCGTCGTGAAGAGGTGGACGCCGCGGCCGGGAACGCCCGGCGGGTAGTTGTGCGGACGAAGCAGAAGCGGTTCCTGGTCGAGAAGAGGAAGCGCTTCCCTCCGGTCCCAGATGTGGTTCCCGCTCGTCATCGCCTCGACACCGAGGCTCTTCATCTCCTCGATGATCTCCTTCGTGACGCCGAAGCCCGCGGCCGCGTTCTCGACGTTGGCGACAACGAAGTCGATCCCCATCGAGGTGACCAGCTCGGGCACCAAGTCTCGCACGGCACGCCGCCCGGGCGCCCCAAAGATGTCGGCGATGAAGAGGATATTCACGCCGCGCCTACTTCGCGTATTCCATGGCGCGCGTCTCGCGGATCACGACGACCTTGATCTGTCCCGGATACTGGAGCTCCCGTTCCACGCGCCGCGCCACGTCGTTCGCCAGCTGATACGCGCGCGCGTCGTCGACCACCTTCGGCTCCACCATGATGCGGACTTCGCGTCCCGCTTGAATGGCGAAGGAGCGCTCCACGCCGGGGAAGGAGTTGGCGATCTTCTCGAGAGCCTCCAACCGCTTCACGTAATTCTCGATGCTCTCGCGCCGCGCGCCCGGACGGGCGCCCGAGATGGCGTCGGCCGCCATCACGAGGACGGCGTAGAGATTCTCCGCCGTCGGGTCGTGGTGATGATATCCGACCGCTTTCACGACGACGTCGGGCTCTCCGTACTTCTGCGCCATCTCCATCGAGATCTGCGCGTGCGCTCCCTCCACCTCGTGCGTCATCGCCTTGCCGAGGTCGTGCAGGAGTCCCGAGCGCTTTGCGAGCTGGATGTCGAAGCCGAGCTGCCCCGCCATGACGCCGCAGATCCAGGCGACTTCCTTCGAATGTTGGAGGATGTTCTGGCCGTAGGAGGTCCGGTACTGGAGGCGCCCCAGGAGCTTCACGATCTCCGGGTGCATGCCGTGGACGCCGACCTCGAGAATCGCCGCCTCGCCGAGCTCGACGATCTGCGTGTCGACCTCCTTCTGGACCTTCGCGACGATTTCCTCGATGCGCGCGGGGTGGATGCGGCCGTCGGTCACCAGCCGCTCCAGGGAGCGTTTCGCGACCTCGCGACGGATCGGATCGAAGCCCGAGAGGATGACCGCCTCGGGCGTGTCGTCGATGATGACGTCGATGCCGGTGGCGGTCTCGAAGGCGCGGATGTTTCGCCCTTCGCGGCCGATGATGCGGCCCTTCATCTCGTCGCTGGGGAGATGGACCACCGCCACGGTCGACTCGGCCGAATGGTCGGCCGCCGTCCGCTGGATGGCGAGCGTGATGATTTCGCGGGCTTCCTTGTCGGCGTTCCGATGGAGGTCCTCGCGGATCTCCTGGAGCCGCTTGGCCGCCTCCACCTTCGCCTCGTGTTCCATGTTGGCGATCAGCTGCTGGCGCGCCTCGTCGGAGGTCATGCCGCTGATCCGCTGGAGCCGGGAGTTCTGCTCGATGAGAATGCGCTGCAGTTCCACGTCGCGCTCGGCCAGCGATTCGCTCTTCACCTCGAGCTCGTGCTCCAGCCGCTTCTGGTCCCGTTCCTTCTTCTCGAGGACTTCGGCCCGGCGGTTCAGGTTCGTCTCCAGCTCCTGGAGCTTCCGCTCGTCTCGCTGGATCTCCTGCTTCTGCGCCTGAACTTCCTTGTCGAGCTTGGTCTTCTCGCGGAACCACTCGTCCTTCGCTTCCAGGACGGCGCTCTTCTTGAGATTTTCGGCTTCCCGCTCCGCTTCGCGAACGATCTTCGCGGCTAGTTGCTCGGAGTTGAAGACCTTCCCCTCGCCGATCTTCCGATGAGCCACCCAGCCGACCAGAAAGGCCAAGGCGGCTCCGGCGACTTCGAGGAGCGCGAAGATCCAGGGACTAATCGTCATGGCGGACGGTCCTCCCCCTAAAAAAAGGCCCCGCCAATGCCGTGGGTGCGAGACTTTTGAACCTGAAACATCCAGGTGGGTGTCCTAGGACCCGGTTCGTGCCGCCCGCGCGAGGCGGGTACGCACTACGCTGGTCGTTCCGACCCCCAGTCGAGGCTTTGTGGCTCAAAATTGCCTGGTACCGCACGAGCATGGCAGGGTTGCCATCGTGAA
>JBBTHR010000024.1:0-9127 GCA_038060295.1 Candidatus Eiseniibacteriota bacterium | reverse complement strand
GGCGTTGGGTCGTCTTTTTTTGCAGCGAATTCGTAGGGGGGGAAGTTCTTGGCGCCCACGACGGAGGAACGGATGACGGTGAAGCTGGCGACCGATCGACGCGCGATACCGGTCACGCGTCCGGTTCCGGGGGAGCAGGGACCGGTGCCGCTGGAGCGAAGCCTTCGGCTCTTCACGGGAAACGCGAACCGTCCGCTCGCCGAGGCGATTTGCCGTCAACTGGGAATCGAAGTCGGCGACGCGACGGTGAGCGAGTTCGCCGACGGCGAGACGTCCGTCAAGATCAACGAGAACATTCGCGGCGCGGACATCTTCGTCTTCCAGCCGACGTTCGCGCCGGCGACGAATCTGATGGAACTCCTGGTGATGATCGACGCCGTGCGGCGGGCCTCCGCGCGCCGCGTGACGGCGGTCATCCCGTACTTCGGCTATCAGCGTCAGGACCGCAAGGACCAGCCGCGCGTGCCGATCACGGCCAAGCTGGTCGCGAACCTCATCACGACGGCGGGCGCCGACCGCGTGATGACGATGGATCTCCATTCGGCGCAGATCCAGGGGTTCTTCGACATCCCGTTCGACCATCTCTACGCCGCGCCGGTCCTGGTGGACCACTTCGTCCGCCTCGACCTTACCGACATGGTGGCCATCGCGCCGGACATCGGGAGCGTGAAGATGGCGCGCGCCTACGCGAAGCGGCTGGGCGTGGGGCTCGCGGTGGTGGACAAGCGCCGGCCGCGTCCCGACTCCGTGGAGATGATGAACATCATCGGCGAGGTGGACGGGAAGAACGCGGTCATCTTCGACGACATCCTGAGCACCGGCTCGACGCTGGTGGAAGCGGCGCGTGCGCTTCGCGACGCCGGCGCCCGGGACATCTACGCGGCGGTGACGCACGGAGTCCTCTGCGGCGACGCCATCAAGAGGATCACGGACTCCGCGGTGAAGGAACTCGTCATCACCGACAGCATCCCGCACGCCGCGGGGACGCTGCCGCCGAAGATCCGCATGCTGTCGGTCGCGCCGCTCTTGGCGGAGGCGATCCGCCGCATTCACGACGAGGAATCGCTCAGCTCGCTGTTCATTTGACGGATTCGCCCCGAAGGGAAATCCAGGAACCGGAAGGAGCAGTCGCATGGCCATCGTGATTCTGAAAAGCATTCGGCGCGACGGAGTCGGCAAGGGTGTGGCGCGGCGTCTGCGCCAAGCCGGCAGCGTCCCGGCGATCTACTACGGCCGGGGCGAAGTTCCGGTCGCGCTCTCGGTCCCCGCGAAGGAGCTGGAGTCGCTGCTCCACGGCGCGTCGGGCTCGAACGTCATCGTCGACTTGAAGGTCGAGGGGGTGGCCGCCGGGGACCGCAAGGCGATCCTGCGCGAGGTCCAGCGCCATCCCGTGCGCGGCAACATCCTTCACGTCGACCTGCAGCACATCTCGCTCAGCGAGCGGATCACCGTCGAGGTGCCGGTCGTTCTCGTCGGCGTGCCGACGGGCGTGAAGGACGGCGGCGGCATCCTGGAGCACCTGCTCCGCGAGGTCGAGGTCGAGTGTCTCCCGACCGACATCCCCGCGAAGCTCACGGTGGACGTCTCGCACCTGAACATCGGCGAGTCGGTCCACGTGAGCGACCTGGCGATCGGCAACGTGGAAGTGCGCACGGAGGCCGAGCGGACCGTCGCGACGGTCGTGCCGCCGACGGTGCTCGAGGAGGTGAAGCCGGCCGAGGTGGCGCAGGTCGAGCCGGAGCTGGTGAAGAAGGAGAAGGGCTTGGGCGAAGAGGGAGAGAAGGAAAGTTAACGAGGAAAGGGTCGTCATGGGGCTCGGCAATCCGGGTCCCGAATATGCCGCCACGCGTCACAACGCCGGATTCATGGCCGTGGACGCGCTGGCCGAGCGGCTCCACCGGTTCTCCGGATGGACCCGGGACGGGGGCGTTCTGCGGGGGCGCGGAAAGGCCGGCCGGTTCGAGGCGCTGCTGGTGAAGCCGCAGCAGTACATGAACCGGAGCGGACTCGCGGTCCGCGCCCTGCTGGCGGAGGGGTGGACGCCCGGATCGATCGTCGTCGCGTACGACGACGTCTATCTGCCGCTCGGGAGCCTCCGGCTCAAACCCGGAGGAGGCCACGGGGGACACAATGGCCTCGAGTCGATCGTGGAGGCGGCCGGAACGACGTCAATCCCACGGCTCCGGATCGGGGTAGGACCGGCGCCCGCGTCGGCGGATTTGAAGGAATACGTGCTCGAGCCCTTCACGGGGGACGAGCGCGCGATCGTGCCCACGGTGATCGAGGCGGCCGCGCAGGCTGCGTACGATGCCGTGGCGCTCGGCCTCACCGAGGCCATGAACCGCTGGAACCGGTACGGCAAGGATCCGGTCGAAGCATGAGGAGACGATGAAGCTCTACGAAACCACGATCATCTACGACCCGAGTCTCGAAGAGATCCGGATCAACGAGGAAATCGAGAAAGTCACGCAGCCGATCGCCGCCGCCGGGGGCGAAGTGATCGACGTGCAGCGGTGGGGCAAGAAGAAGCTCGCCTACCTCATCCGCAAGCGGCGCGACGGGACCTACGTCCACGTGAAGCACAAGAGCCCGCCGACCCTGATCGCGGAGATGGACCGCCGCTTTCGGTTGAACGAGAGCGTCCTGCGCCACCTGAGCGTGATGGCGCCCAAGGACGAGCCGCTTCCCGAGGCCGCGCCCGCCGAGGGCGGCGAGCCCGGCGCGGATGCCACGGCGGCCCCGGCCATCGTGCAAGACTAGCCGCGGCGCCGGAACGTCCGGGCCGCGACGAAGACGAATTCGAAGGAGGAATCCATGGCACGCGAGGGCGAATCGCGTTCGTTTCGACGCAAATTCTGCAAACTCTGCCTCGATAAGGTGGAGCGAATCGATTACAAGGATGACCGCCGTCTCGCCCGGTTCATCACGGACCGCGGCAAGATCGTGCCGCGGCGCATCTCGGGGACCTGCGCGCGTCACCAGTCGCAGATCACCGAGGCCGTGAAGCGGGCGCGCATTCTGGCGCTCCTTCCGTTCACGACCGACCAGTACCGCTAGACCGTGACTTCGGCCGCCGAAACGCCGCGGCCGGCCGCGTTCGCCGACGCGGTCCGGGCGACCGGCGCGATCCTGCTCGGGGCGGGGCTCATCCTGCTCGCGAGCGCCGATCTGCCGACGCCCCTTCCGTGGACCTACGGGCTCCTGCCGCTGGCGCTCCTCTGGCTGACGCGGAAGGTCGGGCTTCTCTTCGGGTCGCTCGCCGCCACCGCGACCGTCGGGGCGGTCTACGCCGGCGGGGTTCGCGAACCGGCGCAGCTCTTCTTCGTCGCGATGCTCGCCATGGCGGGGTTGCTGCTCGCCGCCTGCGCGCGGCGGGGCGTGAAGGCGTCGACGGCGCTGGCGCTGGCTGTGACGCCGATCCTGGCCGCCGCGGGGGGGTACCTGCTCCTCGGCGGGATGCACGACCTGTCGGCGGTGCTCACGGCGCGGCTGGAGGAGATCAGGCGGCTCGAGTCCGAGCATCGCGTCTCGCAGACGCTCGGACTCAGCGCCGGCGAGTTCCAGCGGGCCGTGGAGGAAACGGCGCGGCTCTGGGCGGTTCTTCTGCCGTCGCTCTTCGCCCTCAAGTGGGTGATCGTGATGGCGATCAACTGCTGGCTCGCCTCGGTGCTCTTCCAGGCCGAGGACGGGTTCCCGGCCTTCGAGGCCTTCTCCACCTGGCGGGTCCATCCGGCCGCCGCGTGGGCGATGACCCTCGCGCTCGTTCTGATCGTGACGCGCGTGAAGCCGGCGGTCGACGCGGGCGTGAACCTCGCGTTCCCGCTGGCGCTGGCCTATACGATTCAAGGTTTCGCGGTGGCGCGCTTCTCGGCCATCGCGTTCGAGATGCGCGGCATCGTCCAGGTGGCGATCGCCCTGCTCGTGGTGATGATGCCGATCCTGCTCGTGGCATTCTTGGGTATAGGATTTTTGGACGCGTGGTTCGACTTCCGCCGCCGGATCGTGCTGGGGATCGACGATTCCCTCGGCACCGGCGACGGGACCTGATCGGAGGAGACGATGGAGATCATTCTGCTCGAAGACATCACGGGACTCGGCAAGCGGGGCGCCACGGTGCGCGTCGCGGACGGGTACGCCCGCAATTACCTGCTTCCCCGCCGCAAGGCGATCACGGCCGTCGGTAACGCGCAGGCCGTCTTCCGGGATCGGGAGCGCGCGCACCGGGGCCGCATCGAGCGCGCCCGCCAGGACGCGATGGCCGTGCGCGACCGTCTGGCGAAGGTCTCGCTGCAGTTCTCGGTGCAGGTCGGCGAGGAAGAGCAACTCTACGGTTCGGTCAGCGCCACGGACATCCACGACGCGCTGGCGGCGCAGGGGTTCGACCTGGAGAAGAAGTCGGTGCGGCTCGAGGAGCCGATCCGGGCGCTCGGCGCGTTCGACGTGCCGGTCCACCTGTTCCAGGACATCGAGGGCCCGGTCAAGGTTTGGGTCGTACGGCAATGAACGGCGCGCTCCCGCTTCGAACCGCGGCCGGCGTGCTGATCGCGACGCTGGTCGCGTTTGCCGGATGCTCGGGTGGGCCCGCGCCTTCGACCGGCGCCGGCGCGACGGCGAAGGCGGCCGGTTCGAAGCCCGCGGCGGGGCGCCCCGGCGTCTGGCGCCCGGGGAAGCCCGACACGCTCGGCCCCGTCGTGGCCGTGTTCGGGAGCCGGCGATTCACGCGGCACGACATCGACTCCGTCGTCGCGACGGCGCCGCTCGACGTGCGGCAGCGTCTTCGCACGCCCGAAGGCTACCGGCAGCTCATCGAGCGCCTCATCTTCGAGGAGACGATGATCCGGCTCGCCGACGAAGAGCAAGTCGAGCGCGATTCCGTCTACCTGGCCGAGATGGCGAAGGCGATGCGGGGCGCCAAGATGCGAACGTACTACAACCGCCGGATCGCGGCGCTCCCCCAGCCGACCGATTCGATGATCCGGGCGGCCTACGAAGCGACGATCGACCAGTACCACATTCCGGCGCGCGTCCGCGTACGGCACATCCAGGTCGCCACGCAGCGCGAAGCCCAGGACCTGCGCAGGCGCCTCGCGAAGGGCGGTCTCTGGGACGCGATCTGCAAGGAACGCTCCCAGGACAAGACCTCGAAGGACCGCGGGGGCCTGGTGGGATACGCCTCGAAGGAGGCCGATCTCGTTCCCGGCATCGGGACCGCGCCCGCAATCGTGGCCGCGGCGTTCGCGCTGAAGGAAGGCGAGATCAGCCAGCCGCTCAAGGGGCCGAAGGGATGGCACCTGATCCAGACCGACAACCTCGAGGAAGCCGGCGTGCAGCCGCTGGAGCAGGTGCGGGACCGCATTCGCGCCGATCTCGAGGGAAAGATCGTCGACGAGTTTTCGAACGCCCTCACCGACTCGCTTCGAACGATCGCGAACGCGGCCATCTTCGACGATTCGATCGCCGTCGCGCTGGAGCCGGCCCGCACGCCGATGGACTTCTTCAAGGAAGCCCAGGCCGCGGTCAATCCCGGCGACCGGGTGGCGCTCTACAAGAAGGTGATCGAGAAGTTTCCGCAGGACTCGGTCTCGGTGCAGGCGCGCTTCATGATAGGCTTCACCTACGCGGAGGACATCGGCGACTACGAGGCGGCCAAGACGGCCTTCGCCGACTTTCTGAGCCATCACCCCGCCTCGGAATTGGCGACCTCCGCGCGCTGGATGCTCGAGAACATGGATAAAGCTCCGCCCCCCATGCAGGAGGATGCCGCGCCCCCCGACAGCACGAAGACGCCGCCGGGAACTGGGGGAGGAGAGAAGCCGGAACGGGCGCGACGAATTCCATGAGCATGATTCCGGTCCGCGTCGGAGGCCTGGCCATCGACGAGCGGACCAAGAGCCCCGTGGTGCTGCTCCACGAGATCGAGGGACCGCGCGTCCTTCCGATCTGGATCGGACCGATGGAGGCGAGCGCGATTCACAGCGAGCTGACGGGGAAGAAATTCCAGCGCCCGCTGACGCACGATCTCCTGCTGTCGATCATCGAGGGGCTCCACGGAAAGGTCTCCAGGGTCGTCATCACCGACCTGAAGGAGAGCACGTTCTTCGCCAGCATCTACCTCGACGGGGGCCACGGCCCCGTGTCGGTGGACGCGCGGCCCAGCGACTCGATCGCGGTCGCCCTCCGATCACGCGCCCCGATCTTCATCATCGATTCGCTCTTCGACAAGTCGACCCAGACCCCGGCTCCCGAAACGCCGGCCGAGAAGAGCCCCGAGGAGAAGGCCGAAGAGCTTCGGCGCTATCTGGAAGGGCTCCATCCCGAGGACTTCGGAAGCCAGTGGAAAACCGAGGACCTCTGATCGCGCCCTTCGGCGCCCGCTCGCCGGTCGTTCCCCCTTCGGTCTTCGTCGCGCCCACCGCGGTCGTGGTGGGCGACGTCGTCTTGGGCGAGGAAGCGAGCGTCTGGTACGGGACGGTCGTCCGCGGCGACGTCGGCCCGATCCGGGTCGGCGCGAGGTCGAACATCCAGGACGGCTGCGTGCTCCACGTCACCACCGGGCTCCCGGGTCTCACGGTCGGTGAGGAGGTGACGGTCGGGCACCGCGCCGTGCTCCACGGCGCCACGATCCGCGACCGATGTCTCATCGGCATGGGAGCGATCCTGCTCGACGGCTGCGACATCGGCGAGGAATCGCTGGTCGGCGCGGGAAGCGTCGTCCGGGAGGGAACCGTCGTGCCGCCTCGATCCTTCGTCGCCGGTGTCCCCGCCGTGGTCAAGGGCCCCATTCCCGCCGCCGTCCACGCGCGCCTTCGCGCTTCCGCCGAAGCCTACGTCGCGCTCGCTCGCGAGCACGCCGCGATTCATGCCGATTCTTAGCCGCGTCCGCTCGACGTCGCTCGTTCGCGCCCTGGGGTCGGCGCTCCTGGTCGCGCTGGCGGCGGGGGCCCTTCTCGCCGGCGCCGGGGTCGACGCCTCCACCGCGCCCTCCGGCAAGCGCTACCCGCTGGGCCGGCCCGGCGAGCTGAAGGCCCGCCTCCTCGAGGAGCCGCGGGCCGCGATGGCACCCGCGTGGGCGATCGAGTACGCGGGGCTCGCCGAGGTGGAACGGCTCGATCCGCCGGCGCGCGCCGCCGAACGCCTCTGGGCCGCGCGCGTGGGCCTCGCGGCGGCGGGTCCGAAGTCGGCCGAACGGAAGCGGCTCCAGGCGATCGTGGCGCGGCTGGAAGGGGCGCCCCTCGATTCGATCCCGATCAAGCGAGCGGCGCAGGGCCTCACTAGAATAGGCGTCGTCGTGCCGCTCAGCGGGCGCTACGAGCGCTACGGAAAGACCTTCGTGAACGGCATCCGCCTCGCGGCCGAGGAGCACAATCGTGAATGGGAACCGGCCCTCCGCCTGATCCTCCACGACTCCGAGGGGGATCCGCTCGTCGGAGCGAAGAAGGCACGCTGGCTCCTCAAGGACCACGGCGTCTCCATCCTCGTGGGGGAGCTCTTCACCGCGAACACCGCCCCTCTGGCCGCCGCGACGCAGGTGATCGGCGCGTTGCTCCTGTCGCCGTCGGCGACGAACGAGCGTCTGGCGACTCTCGGCGAGGGAGTCTTCCAGCTCCACCTCGGCGTTGCCGCCGCGGCCGGAGCGATGGCGGGACACCTCTCCTCCGAGCACCCGAAGTCCACCGCGGCGCTCCTCATCGCTCCGACCGCCGAAGACTCGGCGCGCGCCCTGGTGGTGGCCAATGCCTGCGGGCGGGTCGGGATCGGGATCGTCGGCATCGAGAAGCTCCCCGAGGGGACGGCCGACGCCACGAAGGCGATCGCGGCGCTCCGGGCGAAACGACCGCAGGCTCTGATCCTCCTCGCCCCGGCGCGAATCGTCGGCGTCGTGGCGCCGCAACTGCCGTCGGCGTGGCCCGGAGCGCGCGTCTACGGCTTCGACGACCTCGATCCCGAGGGATTGAACCGCGAGGCGCGCGAGGCGCTGGAAGGGGCGACGCTCTTCCTCAGCGACTACGCGCTGGCCGGCGCGGTGCGCGACTCCTTCCAGGTCCGCTACCAGCGGGCGCACGGGGAGGCGCCGACCCGCATGGCGGTGCGCGGCTATCTGGCCGGCCTCGCCATCGCCCGGGGAATCGAGGGGGGCGCGGCCACGACCTCCATGCTCCGCGAGGCGCTTCGCGCGCAGGTCTACGAGACCGACGAGGGTCGCACCCTCCGCGCGCTCCGGCCCGTCGTCCCCGCGTTCGCGGAACGGCTGGTCGTTCGGGGCGGACGCGCCGTCGACCCGAACAGCCCTTGAATCGCACCGGGGATTTGGCTACGGTGCGCCTGAATCGAGAATGGAGTCAGTTGGTCCCCAAACAGTTACGGGATGGAGGCTCGCCCATGATCCGACGGAACACGATGTTCCGCGCGGCCGCGCTTCTCGGCCTTCTCCTCGCCTTCGCGGCGGGGTGCGCCAAGCAATCGAACGAGATCCCGGTCGGTGTTTACGGATCGCTCACCGGCACCACCGCGACCTTCGGCATCTCGTCGAAGCAGGGCATCGAGCTCTTCATGGACAACGTGAACGCGGCGGGAGGCGTGGCCGGCACCAAGCTCCGGATCCTGGTCGAGGACGATCAGTCGAAGCCCGAGGAAGCGGCGACGGCGGTGCAGAAGCTCATCGACCAGGACGGTGTCGTGGCGGTCCTGGGCGAGGTGGCGTCGAGCCGTAGCATGGCGGCCGCGCCGATCTGCCAGCAGGCGGGGGTGCCGATGATCAGCCCCTCGTCCACCAACCCCAAGGTGACGGAGCTCGGCGACTACATCTCGCGCGTCTGCTACATCGACCCGTTCCAGGGGATGGTCATCGCCAAGTTCGCGCGCCAGACGCTGAACCTCTCGAAGGCGGCGGTCCTCCGCGACAACAAGAACGACTACAGCGTCGGTCTCGCCAACTACTTCTCCGAATCGTTCCACGCCATGGGCGGCACCGTCGTTTCCGACGAGGCCTACTCCGAGGGCGACCAGGATTTCAAGGCGCAGCTGACCGTCATCAAGCAGAAGAAGCCGCAGTTCATCGTCGTTCCGGGCTACTACACCGAGGTGGCCCTCATCGCGCGCCAGGCCCGCGAGCTCGGCATCGACGTTC
>JBBTHR010000023.1:20604-35111 GCA_038060295.1 Candidatus Eiseniibacteriota bacterium | reverse complement strand
ACCGCCTCGTATGGGTCGTGCTTTCCCGCATCTGGAGGGACTGGCGCAAACCGCTTCACCGAGGGATTCCACTGGTCGATGATCATCTCGACCGGCATCCGGCAGCCCCAGACACAAGCCGAGCACTTCGTGCCATAGGTGCGCGCGTCGAGGCGGCGGTGGCCGCGCCTACGGTACTCGGAAAGTGAGATGGCGAGCGTGTGCCACGGTGGCGGCGACAGCGTCGGTTCGCTGGATCGCGCCTCCACTCGCATCTTGCTCGCCTTGTAGAGTTCCGCCGTCTCGGCCCGCGGATCGGCGACGGGGACGCCCTCGCCATTCACCACGTCGCCTACGCGGAATTGATGCTTCACCTGCGCGGCTTCGCCGATCGCGACCGAGAACTCTCGCTCCTCGACACCAATCGCTCCATGCAGACGAAGAACGTAGCCAAGGTAGGAGTGGTGGCGCTGGTCGAAGGAGCGAAGGAGACCGATCCGAGGCTGCACAGAGATCACGGTGCCGCGCCAGGCGATCTTCGTTGCCGCGCCCTGGGCCGACTTCCGCGCACCATCAGCATCCATGGGACTCATCGTAGCCGATTGCGCGGTTGCGCGTTCCGAATGGAATTGAGTGACCTACCTGGATTCCGGCTTCAGCAACAACCCAACGAGTTCCTCAGATTCATCGCTGGTGAAGGTGCCAATCGGGTTCCCATTGCTGTCGGTCGCAATCCCGCTGAGATGTAACCGATGTGCGAGCCGACCAGACCTCCCGTACCAGATGATCGCCTCGTCATCGGGTTCCATGTCCTCGTACCGAACTCGAATTCGATAGGCTGTGAACTGACCCCCCGGCAGGTTGATTCGCTCGACACCCTCCACGGTCCAGGTCAGCCCGGAATCCTCGCGGATGCTCCAGCTTGATCCGACGTGTAGAGGGTACTTCAGCAATCCAACCTCACCGCCGTTCGCGCCTCCCGGGGGCCCAGGGTCACGGCTCATGCGCGCAGACGCCATTTCGAGGGCATGTCGCGCTCGATTCAGACGCGCCTTGAGACGGCCATAGGCAGCTTCGAACGCCGGTTGCTGCTCCAGCGAGTACCGGCTCTTGAGGACTTCCCATGACGGGGTCGATGCGTCGCTCCTCGTCGAGGACTCCTGGCTCGGAGATCCTCCCGCCCCTCCGTCAAGAATCGGAGGGTCGCACCCGCATACGTCGGCGTAGTAAAGCCCAGCTCTATCCTGGCGATATCGAGTCCAGGTGCGGAAAAGTTCTCCTGGCCGCGTGTCCTGGACGGTTCGCTCCTCCTCAACCACGTACGAGCGATTCAGAAGGGTCTCCGTCCCAATCAGCTCGCGAGTGACGGCCGAGTGGACCTCATAGGGGGGACCGACTTCATCGCCCAGGTTGAACACGCGCGAGTACTGCCACAGATTTCCGACGCTGAGGGGATAGAAATCGCCGCCGGTAGATTGCGCGAGTTGGGCGACGGACTGAGCAATGCTCTTAGACGCACCCCCGGTCGCCAGCGCGGCGTGGTCTGTTGCCGAGGGCGCTGTTGGAGCGGTACTCGAGCTGCCACATCCGGGCAGGATGACACCGACGAGGAGGGCGAGGGATACGCGAGTGGCGATGAGGAGGCTGCGAGGGCCCGGTAGGTTTGGGCGCATGTCGTTCTCCGTTTCTTGCCGCGGCTGCAGGGACGTGGAGGAGGTGCTGCAAGTCTAACACCTCGCCAAAACGACTGGTTCTAGGGGTTTTCGGGCGCGGCGGCACCAAAGGTGCGTCTTTCGTCCAAAGTGCGAATGTTTGACTCTAGCCTGGCGGCGTCGGGGTGCGTGCCGGCCTGGCTTCGCTGAGAATCGCGGAAAATGGTCGAGAGGAAGAGGAGCCCCCAGTCAGGATTCTCCGCGAACTCCAACTTCTCCTGCAGGCGCCGATGCGACCGTCTGACGTGCCCAAGCCCGAGACGCGAATCTTCCCCTTGGCAGAGAAGCTCCACACCGTCTCTTTCAGTCTCTGGGCGCGACCCTGGGATCCTCTCGCTCGTAAATCCGCGCCCCGCCCGGCAGCGGAATCGGGCCGCGGAATCCCGCGAGCGGCTCCACGCGATCCCAGATCTCGATCCAGACGGAGTCCCCGTCGGCCACATTCCGCGCCCGCGCGGCGGGTGAGAGCAGAATCGCCGCCACCGGGTGATCCTCCATCACCCGCGCCATCGAACGCGACGTCGGCAGGAGCAGCGCCGGACGATCGAGATGCCACGCGCTCCAATCGGGGACGTCGGTCAGCAGTAGTTGATCCCGCGGCCACGCCGGCGCTCTCTCGCGGAGCGCGGCCGCCAATGCCACCGGCAATGAGGGGAAGCGGCGCGCTGCCGACCGCGTCTCGAATCCGACCGTCGCCGCGCGCTCCCCGATGAGAAGCAGGAAGAGAAACGCCACCGTCCGCCTCCCGCAGAACCGATCGAGCGCGGGGGCCGCGGCGATTCCGATCGCCACGCAGGCCAGCGGCACCACCGGCACGAGGAATCGCGGGCTTCGTTGCAGCGCGGCGAACGCGGCGATCTGGAGCGCGATCGCCAGGAAGAAGAGCCGCGTCGGCGCCAGATCGCGAAAACGCCCCTTCGGTTCGCGAAGCAGCAGCCCCGCCATGGCGAGGCCGATCGCGATGGGTCCTAACCCAGCGCCGAACTCGACGAGGAAGCCAACGACGTCCTTCACCCACCGGAGCGCGAACGTCGCAGGATGCCCGAGGACATAGGCCATGTATCCGGGCATCGGTTCGAGATACGTTCGCGAGGACGCGTAGCCCGGGAATTGCGAGGTATAGAGAAGCATCGGATTTCCCTGGATCGGCGCCGCATCGCCGCTCATGGCGCGAAGCAGGAATGGCCAGGGCGCGCAGAGTGCGACAAGCGCCAGTGCGAAGGCGAGCGAACGAGCCAGAGGGTGCGCGGGGGCAGCCTTTGCGGCGGGTCCGCCGGCGCCGACCCTTCTAGCCCCCTGCCACGCCGCCGCGATCCAGAGCGGCGCGAACAATAGCGACTCTGCGCGCGCGTACCAGATCGCGGCTGCCACCACCGCCGCGACCAGCGCCGTCGCGAGTCCCCTGCCCCGAAGCAGCAGGAGCCACACGAGCAACCCGAACGCCGCCACCGGCACCTGGCTCAACCCGGGATTGAACGAGTCCAACAACAGCGGGCAGGCAATCGCCGCCGCGGCAGCGATTGCCCCCGCGCGCGCAGAATGGAAATGTGCCCCAAGCAGCAGCACCAACCCCACCAGCAGCGCCTGCGAGAACGCCGCCAGAATGAAATACCCCTCCGGCAGCGACATCCCGCTCTGCAGCATCATCGCGCCTCGCCACGAAAAGAGCGGCATCCGCCACCGCACCGGATACGGCGGCTTCTCCTCCGCGCCGAGAAGCGTCGGATACGTGTAGAGCGACGTGAAGCCCTCGCCGCGCGCGATCTGACGCGCCTGCTGCGCGTAGTCCCAGAGATCGCTCGAGGGGGAGATCTGCCGCACGGTCACGGAGGCATGAACCGTGGCGATGGCGAGCGCCAGCAACGCCCAGAGAATTGCCGCGCGCCAGGGGAGTCGGGAGGGAAGGTCGGTCACGAGGACGGAGGATACCGGTGCGGCACCCCCCGGCGGAACAGCGGTCACGCCTACCGTACCGGAATCCCCGAAAAGGAACTCCCCGCCAGGCACCGCTGACGGGGAGCGTTTCCACGGGCTTGCGGGTCCGTGGATCGATCGGTTCGAGAGCGCCTGACCCGGTCTCGAGGGGTCTGCGTCCCAAGCCGGTTTCCCGGCCGGAGGCTGGCCGGGCTAACCGTTTGGGAAGCGGGTGCTTAGGGAACCCGCTCTCTGCCTAGTTAGATCACCGAAGGGCCGGCTTGGTTCCTAACTTTTTTCGCCGCCAGGAGCCCCATTGCCCAGACGGAAGCGCTCGCCGCCAGCCCCACGTAGATCGGCTCCACGCCGAACGGATAGCTCCCTCCCGCAGCGACCAGCGAAGGCAGAAGCCACCCCAGCGCCACTCCCCCACCGGCAACCATCGACGCGGTGGCCCACGCCGAACCCACGCGCCAGCGCGGCGCGTGAACCAGGATCAGCGGGATCAAGAGCGCCGGCACTCCGATCGATCCGACGTGATGCCAGAGATCGACGGCGCTCCGGAACCAGAACGCCAGCCCGAACGCGAGGAGCGCGGTCACGACGAAACCGATTTGGGAGTAGCGGTTCACGTTCTCCTCGTCCGGCTCGCGACGCCACCGCCAGATCAGGTCGCGCCCGAAATTCACGCCTCCGATGAACGTGTAGCCGTCCACCGTCGACATGATTGTCGCCAGGAGTCCCAGGAAGAAGAGTCCCCGCATCACCGGCGGGAGGAACTCGGCCGCGAGCCTCGGGAAGGCCGCGACCGGATCGGCGAGGTCGGGCATCAGCGCGCGCGCGTAGAGCCCGGTGAAGGTGGTGAGGAAGTCGAAGAGCATCCAGAAGCCGATGGAGATCAACACACCCCGCTGCGCGGTCGCCTCGTCCTTCGCCGCGAAGGCGCGCTGGTAGAAGGTCGGTTCCACCAGGGTCTGGAGCGCGATCAGGTACCAGACGAAGACGTACTGGAGGTTGTTGCCGCCATGCCAGACGAAATGCGCCGCGGGGACGTTCGCCTGGAGAAACGACAAGCCTCCGTGGGTCATCGCCAGGAATGGAAGCGCGACCAGGAACCCCGCGAACATGAGCACGAACTGGACTCGATCGGCGACCACCACCGAGGGGAATCCGCCCCGCAGCGAGTAGACGACCGAGAAGAACGTCCCGACCCCGAGCGCGGGGAGGAAGCCCCAGCCGAAGAGGAGCTGCAGGAGGACCGCCAGCATCAGCACATAGGGTGCGGGCGAGTTCAGGAACTGCACGACGACCGCACCCGCCAGCGCCGCGGGCCGCCCGTAAGCGTGGTTCAGGAGGTCGGGGACCGTGTAGAACTTGGTCCGATGCGCGCGCCGCGCCATGAAGAACGCGAAGAGGAGCGCTCCGATGTAGTACGGGACCCCGAAGACGATCCAGTTCGAGATGCCGAAGCGGAAGGTGAATTCCCCCACCCCGAGCACGCCGCCGTACCACGTCGTGACGAGCGTGGCGACGAACGACGGGAGGGTGAGCCGCCGCCCCATGACAAGATAGTCGGCCGTGCTCCCGCGCGCCACGTGCGAGAGGCGGTAGCCGAGGTAGAGGAGAAAGAGGGCGTACGCCCCCACCATCGCGAGATCGATCGGGGTGAGGCGCGCGCCCATCGGGTCCTAGAACTCCGCCCGCAGACTCACGAAGACGTTCCGCCCCGCCGCGGGATAGAAGTAGGGGACCTCGTAGTAGACGTAGCCCGCCGTCTCGTACCGGAGATCGGCCAGGTTGAAGCCGCGGAGGTCGAGCTGGAGCGAGCGGGCGCCAAGGCCACGCGCCACGGCGCCGCCCAACTTCACGGACAGCGCGCCGTTCAAGACCGTGTTCGGCTCCACCCGCTTTCGCTGGTAGCCGGGGGCCGCGCGGAGCGACGGATTCTTCCGATTGTCTTCCGAGTTGTCCAGGTACTGCACGCCCGTGTCGCGGAGCGAGAGAGAGAGGCGCGCGGGGCCGCGGCGGTAGCCGAGTGTCAGGTTCGCCATGCGACCCGGAAATCCGGCGATGGTGTTCCCGTCATACTCCGAGAATGTCGTCGAGTCGGCGTACTCCCGGTAGTCGTCGAAGCGGTTCTGGCTCAGCGTGAGATTCCCCGAGACCTCCAGGCCGCTCCGATGCCGCCACTCCCCCTCCAGCTCGATCCCCCGATGCGTCGAGGTCGCCGCGTTCCCGGTGATCGGCACGCCGAGCGGTCCGATCTGCCCGTTCGGCACGATCTCGTTCTTGAAGTCGAGCCAGTAGCCCGTGGCGCGAAGCCGCGCGTTCCCCTTCGCGTAACCGACGCCCGCCTCCCAATCGTTCAGCGTCTCCGGATCGATGAGGGGATCCTCGTAGCGATGGTTCGCCGGGTCGACGACGCGGAAGAGCGGGACCGACGTCGGATCGTCGGCGCGATAGATCTCGGTCAGGATCGGCTCCGACTTCACGCGTGCGTAGGAAGTGAAGAGGTTCCAGCGGTCGCTGGCGTTCCAGTTCACGCCGAGCCTCGGGTTGAGCGCGGTGTAGCGGAGTTTGAAGTCGTAGCCGTTCAGGAGGTCGCGCCCCACGGCGTAGCGGGTGCGCCGCCACTGGAGGCTCCCCGTGATCCGGACGTCGGGGCCGAGGTCGTACGCCTCCTGCGCAAAGAGCGACTGCACGTTCACGCGCCCCAGGTAGTCGTACATGATGTGGTTCGGCGCCGTCCCCGGCGGGAGCGCCGCGCCCCAGGTCAGTTCCCCGAAGCGCCGCCCGTCGGCCTCTCTCCATTCGCCGCCAAACGTCGCCTCGCCCTTCGCGTGAACGACGCGCGCTCGCGGAATCCAGCCGTAGTGCTTGTTCTTCGCCCAGAGCCGCTGCGTCAGGTCGGTGGCCACCACCTCGTACGGCCCCGCTCCGGTGGTGTCGGCATAGTACGAGGCGGGGTAGAGCGTCTTGTCGTTCGTGAAGAAGTTCGGAAGCCGCCGGCTGGCGAGGGAGATCGGCCCGTACGGAAGATCGTCGTAGTAGCCGCGCCCCGGGAAGTAGAAGAGCGAGGAGGAGAAGGTGGCCTTCTCGCTCAGCCGAAGGTCGTTCAACAGCTCGTAGTGCGGCTCGAAGAAATTGTCGGTCTCGTTCCGCCACGTGAGCGGATTGAAACGGCGGTCGCGGCTCGCGTCGCCGGTGATGCGGCCGTCCAGGTAGGGACGGTCGACCGCGTAGTAGGCGAGGTGGAGTTCCTCGGGGCCGCCGTAGAGATTCACGCGCGTCGTCATCCGCTCGCCGAAGCGCGACGCGGAGAACGCGTAGGACCAGAGGCTGGACCACGATTGCTCGCGGTACCCCTCGCTCACGATCCGCGAATAGCGGCCGGTCAAGGAGTAGCGATTCTGGAGGAGTCCGCTCTCGCCGTGGAGCGAGAAGCGCGTCGTGCCGTAGGAGCCGCCTCCCGTTTCGAGCACGAGCCCTCGCTCCGCCGGCCCTCCCGCCGTCTCGAGATTGATCGAACCGCCGACGGCGCTCGCGCCGTAGAGCGCGCTTCCCACGCCGCGCTGCACCTGGATCGACCCGGCATTCGCGAGAAGATCGGGATGGTCCACCCAGTAGACCTCGTGCGACTGCGGATCGTTGAGCGGTATCCCGTTGATCGTCACCGCGACGCGGCGCTGGCTGAATCCGCGCACCTTCACGTACGAGTAGCCGATGCCGTTCCCCGCGTCGGAGTAGGCATAGACGCCGGGCGTTTCAGCCAGAAGCATCGGGACGTCCTGCCCCCAGTACTTCTCCTTCAACTGCTCCGGTCCGAGCCGCGTGAAGGCGACCGCCGAGCCGCGCTCGTCGGGGCGCGTTGCCGTTACTTCGATCGAGGGGCCAGCCAGCACCTGGGGCTCCATGCGGAGTTCCACATCCTGACGGCCGGGCGCGAGCGCGAGCGACAATCGCTTGTAGCCGAGCAGAGTGACCTCGAGAATCCCGGGACTTTCAGGGACGGGGATTCGAAATTGCCCGTCGGTGTCGGTCACACGCTCGTGCTTGATCGATCGATCCGTCGCGGCTTGTTCGGCACGCCACACGACGCGGGCCTCGGCCAGAGGCGCGCCGGTGGCGGCATCGACGACGCGACCCAAGAGCACGGGCGAGAGGATGGTCGTGGCCCACGAGCCAGGGGGCGCGAACGCCCCCGCCGCGAGCGCGGCAAGGAGGGTGAGCGGGATGAAGCGAAGAAGAGACTTCTTCATGGTGACGCCCTTCCGCCGAAAATAAGTCGGCCGCCACCAGCAGAGGTCGCGGCACGGACGGCGTTTCGACGTCAGTTCCGTTTCCCTACGCTGGAATGACCCAGTTCAGGTTCCTAGGGTGTGATCTCAGGCCGGATTTCGCTCCGGCCACCCCTAACGGTGAGCATTCAGCATCGCGCCGGCGGGGCGCGACTGTCAAGCGGTCACTGGGTCGCGAAGGAGGCGGGCTCCGACTGGGAGGCGGGCTTATCGGGAAAGAAGACGGTCAGCCGCCAGTGGTAGGCGGTTTGCGGCGCGAGCCTGGAGCGGAGTTCGGGAGGAACCGTCCAGGCGTTCGTCGTCAGCGAATCGCTGGCGAAGAGCGAGTCGTCGGCCGCGGTCATGAGTAGGACGCGGTATGCCGACGCACCCTCGATCACGCGCCACCCCAGCTTGACCCGGTCGGGCTCGCTGAAGATGGAGGTCATCTCGTAGACGATCGGTCCCCGATCAGGCTGCTTCGGCACGGGAGGGCCTGTCTCGACCGGCCGGGGAGGCCGGAAGCCGAGCCAGAGCCCCACGCCGCCGACGACGAGGGCGAGAAGAGCGACGACGAGTACGGTTGTGGCGTCTCTGCGGTTTGCCATGGCTCCTCGGCCGGTGCTACGCTGAACGGGTCATCCGCTGACCGCGGCACACCCTACACCAGCCGGAGCCGATCGTCACCATGTCCCGCGCGGTCATTCTCGCCAACGGCACGCCCCCGGAGCCCCGCACCATCGCCATGGCGCTCGAGGGAGCGTCGCTCTTCGTCTGCGCCGACGGCGGCGCCAATTCGGCGCGCGCTCTGGGGCTCGTTCCCGACGCCATCGTCGGAGACCTCGACAGCGCGGACCCCGAAACGCTCGCCCATTTCTCCACGGTGCCGCAGATCCGCGATCCGGACCACCACCGTACCGACACGGAGAAGGCGATCGACTTCATCCTCTCGCGCGGCCCCCAGGACGAGATCACGCTGCTCGGCGCGAGCGCCGGCCGTCTCGACCACGTCCTCGGCCACGTCTCGCTCCTGCGCCGTTACTATGGGCGCGCGCCGCTCGTCTTGGAGGACGATCACGCTCGGTCATGGCTCGCCAGGGGCGACGTGGAACTAGACGTTCCGATCGGCACGACGGTTTCGTTCTTCGCGGTGGGGGCACCGGCCGAGGGAGTGACGACCGAGCATTTTCGCTATCCGCTGACCGGCCGGACGATGTCCCTCGGGGAGCAGGACTCGGTATCGAACGTCACGACCGGGCGGCCCGCGCGCATCCGGATCGGACGCGGCGAGCTGCTGATCTTCGTCGTTACGCGTCCGTAGGGGGAACCGAGGGCGCTTCCGGCCCGTGCGGTCGCGGCGGCGCCGCCGCGCGAGGCACCGAGATCGAGACGGTCGTTCCCTTTCCCTCTCCATCGCTCTCCAGCCGCACCGACCCGCCCATCGCCTCGATCAACTGCTTCACGATCACCAGCCCGAGTCCCGTCCCGCCGAACTTCCGCGTGGTGGTCGCGTCGGCCTGGGAGAACTTCTTGAAGAGCCGGCCCCTCCGCTCCTCCGCGACGCCGATCCCGGTGTCGGTCACGTCGATGTTGACGAAGGGGGAGCCGGGGGAGGCGTTCACCGCCACCGTCACGTTCCCCTGCGGCGTGAACTTGATGGCGTTCCCAATCACGTTCACGAGAACCTGGCGGAGCCGAACCTCGTCGCCCAGCACGTGAATTCCGGCGGGGACTTCGGACATGACGAAGTCGAGGTACTTCTGCCGCGCCTGGACTTCCATCGTCGCCTTCACGTCGGAGAGGATCGGCGCCAGGTCGATGTCGCGGCAATCGACTTGCAGCCGGCCCGCTTCGATCCGGGCGAGATCGAGCACGTCGTTGATGAGCCCCAGAAGATGCTTCGCGCTCCGGAGCGCGTGGCCCAGGAGTTCCTGACGCTCCTCCTCGCTCTCGCAGAGCCCCTCGAGCGTGAGGTTCAGAAATCCAATAATCGAATTGAGCGGCGTGCGAAGCTCGTGCGAGGTGTTCGCCAGGAATTCGCTCTTCAGCCGGTCGGCGGCGCGGAGTTCCTCGACCAACCGCTCCAGCTCCTGATTCTTCTCCTCGAGTTCGGCCTGGTGAACCGTCAGCGATTCGAGAAGTCGGACGTTCTGGATCGCGGTGCCGAGCTGATAGGTCACGGCGCGCAGAAGCTCCGAGTTCCGCGTGGTCAGCTTCTCCCCTTCCACGCTCAGGATGGAGATCACGCCGACGACGTCGCCCGCCGCCAGGAGCGGTGCGTGGACTACCGTGGCGATGCTCCGATCGAGGAGTTCGGAGGTGGCAACCTGTTCGCGCGTCTCGATGGCGCGGAGCACGCCGGGGTTGATGGCGTCGGGGATCATGCGCGGCGAGAGGCGGAGCGTCGGGTGGAGGTACGACGCCTCGCCGACCAGCGCCAGCCGGCCTCCGTCCGATGCTTCGTAGCGGTGGATCCAGCAGGCATCGACCTCCAGCCCCTCGACGATCTGCCGCGCCGCGGCGCGCAGCATCGTCGCCGGCTCCACACTGCTTCCCGTGGCGATCGCCAACGCGGAGAGAGCCGAGAGCTCGGCGGCGCGGCGGTTCGATTCCGCCTCGATCCATCGCTGCTGGCCGAGTTCCGTGATCGTGCCGACGTACCGCACCGGTCCCTCGGCGCCGGGCGCGACCGCGGTGACCGAGACCATCATCGGGCTCGCGTCGGCGACAGAAGTTCGAACGTCGAGCTGCCCCAGCCACGAGCCGTTCAGGGCGACTTCCTCGAAGATCCGGTCCTCCAGCCCTTCGGGCGACTCCGAGTAGAGGAATCGACGAAGCGGCGCCCCGAGGAGAATGCCGGGAGCGAGCCCCGTTTGCTCCACGGCCGCGCGATTCGCCTGGAGAATGGTCCGGTCCTCGGCGAAGAGAAGAAGGCCGACCGGCGCGCGATCGAAATGCTCGATCAGCACGTCGCCGATGCCGGGCACCGTCGCGCTCGTCGCCTTTCCGGAAAGGGGCGTCATGACTAAATCCTCAGGAGTACGGGAATCGTAGGAGCCCGAACGGTTTATCGGCGGTTCGCTCGGCGTTCTGGACGGCGAAAAGGGGGCGGGGCTATCCTGCGCCTAGCCGCCAGGATGCGGCGTGCGGCGCACGGAAGGGGGTCGGGCATGAGCAAGGTATCGGCTGGCGTGGTGGCGGGGCTCCTTCTGGGGGCGGCGCAGGGCGTTCTCTCCGCCGGGACGGGCGCGCCGGGCATGGCGCTCTTCCTCGCGATTCTGGGACGGGCCTCGCAGGGGATCATCAACGGCGTGCTGGCGGGCTACGCCATCAAGTCGAAGGCGCCGCTCTGGCGCGGTGGCCTGGTCGGGGGCGCGCTGGGCTTCGGGCTGGGACTCCTGGCGGGGATTCCGGATCAGAGCTGGATGCAGGTGGTGCCGATGAGCGCGATCGTGGGCGTCGGATGCGGCTTGGCGGTCGCGAGGGCAGGGCGCTAGCCGCCCAACCCCCGCGACGAATTCGCCTTCTCGGAGCCGGGCCTACGGCGCCGGTGTGGCCGAGGCCGGCTTCGTCCCCACCTTGGACGGATCGCGGCCCACCGCGACGCGCGTGTAGGCGTCGAGGCGGAAGTACTTCTTCATCGCGTCCCGCACCTGCTCCGGCGTCACCGCGCGGAGCTTCTCCGGCATCGTCTCTCCGAACTCCCACCCGAGACCCGTCATCTCCCAGTAGGCGAGCCGCTGGGCCAGTTGCCGGTTCTCCTGACTTCCGAGCTGGTGCCGCGAGATCGCCTTGTCGACCGTGCCCTTCACTTCGGTCGCGGTCGGCGGCGTTCTCTGGTACGCCTCCACGTCGCCCAGAACGCCGTTCGACGCCATGGCGAAATTGGCCCCCGTCACGCCCATCTCGTTCTGCACCGACGACTGCCCCATCCGATCGCTCATGTAGAACCACGAGCGGTAGGCCACGCCCTTCTCGTAGACGTACTTGAAGAAGAGCTTGTCGCCGACGAGGCTCGTCGCGACGCGGAGCGCCGGGTAGTCGGGGTCGCGCACCGAGCAGCCAAGCCAGCCCGTGTTGTAGGTGATCTGCTCTTGGTCCTTCTCCTCGAAGATCGGGCGCGACGTGACGGCGGGTTCATCCTTCGCGCCGCCCACCTCGACCGGCGTCCCCTTCTTCAGCGTCCCGAACGTCTTCGCCGCCGTGGCCAGGAGCGCGTCGGAATCGAAGTCGCCGACGATGGAGACCACGAGGTTCGAGCCACAGATCATCGTCTCGTACGCGCGCCGGAGATCGGCCATGGTGATGGCCGCCAGCGACGCCGTGTCGCCGAGCACGGGCCGTCCGTACGGCGACGCAGGATAAAGCGCCCGGAAGAAGGCTGCGTTCGTGTACTCGAAGGGGCGGTCGCCGAGGCTCTTCGCCTGCTGGATGAGATCCTCGCGCACCTTGCGGACCTCGTCCGACGGGAAGGTGGGCGAGAGGAGCACGTCGCGATAGAGGGCCCACGCCGCGTCGAAATTCGCCGACGGCACCTGCCACGATACCTGGCCCCAGTCCTCGTCGCCCCCCGAGCCGAGCCGCATCCCGAGCGCGGCGGCCCGGTCGGAGATCTCGCGCGCGCCGCGCGTTCCGGCGCCGCGGCGAAGGAGCGCCATCGCCATGTTGGAGACGCCTCCCTTTCCCGCGGGCTCGATCCATAGCCCGCCGCGGGCCACCGTCTCCACGGCGACGATCGGGATGGCGTGGTCCTGCTTGAGGAGGAGCGTCACGCCGTTCGGCAGCACTTCCTTCCGCACCGAGGCGGCAGCCGTCCGGGCCACGGCCGCGCCGCCGGGCCAGCCGGCGCGCCAGGCGTCCAGCATGCCGCGGACGTCGGCCTCGGAGGGACCGGTCGTGCCCGTGGGACGGATGACGGAGTACGCCGCGAGATCGGCGGCGAAGTAGGTTCGCGCCACGCGCCGCACGTCCTCCGCCGTGACACCTTGCAGGAGCCTCGGCCAGAGCGCTTCGGTCGTGGCGTCCGACATCAGTTCGTTGAGGCAGAGTCGCTCGGCCCGTTTGAACGGCGTCTGCGCGTCGAAGACATAGGCGTTCACGAGCTGGCTCTTCACACGGTCGAGTTCCGCCGCGGGGACGAGATCGGTCGCCAGGCGCTTCAGCTCGTCCCGCACGATGACGAAGACCTTCGCCTCGTTCGCGGGCGGCATGGTCGTGTAGACGCAGAACATCCCCGGATCGCGCCGGACTTCCTGGTCGGCGCTCGTTTCGGTGACGAGGTTCTCCTTCTCCTTCAGCGCGCGGTAGAGGCGCGAGGAGGTGCCGCCACCCAGGACCGTCTCGAGAACGGTGAGGGACGGCGTGTCGGGGCTGGCATGGGGCGGGACGTGGAATCCGAGGATGGTCCAGGTGTTCGGCGTCTTCAGCGTCTCGACACCCATTCGGAATTCGGTCTGCGGCTTCTCCACCTCGCCCAGCTCGAAGTCGTCCTTCCCGCGCTTGAACGGCGCGAACGCCTCGGCGATCTTGTCGCGCAGCGCCTTCGTGTCGAAGTCGCCGACGGCGGCCAGGATGAACTGGTTCGGGACGTAGCGCTCCACGTAGAAGGTGCGGAAGGTGGCGAGCGAGGAGTGGAGGATCGCCTCCTTCAGGCCGATCGTGTCCCGCTTGTAGGGATGATCGCGGAACAGGAGTCGCTCGATCTGGTAGTAGACCTTGTAGTCGGGCCGGTCCTCGCCCTGGTTGTACTCCTCCATGACGACCTGGCGTTCCGTGTCGACCTTCTTCTGCGTCAGTTTCAGTCCCATCCAGGCGTCAACCGAGCGCCAGAGCGCCTCGTCGAGATTCGGCGTCGGCGCGGTGAACCCGTAGCACGTCCAGTCGTTCGTGGTGTACCCGCCGCTCTCCTCGCCGATCCGCTGCATCTCCTTCCGGAACTGGAGTTCGCCCTGCTTCACGGAGCCGCCGCGGAAGATGAGGTGCTCGTAGTAGTGGCTGAGCCCCGCTAGCGTCGGCGTCTCGGTGCGGCTTCCGCCCTTCACGAAGATGCAGACGCCCACCAGCGGCTTGGCGTGATCCTCCTGAAGGAGGAGCGTGAGACCGTTGGAGAGGACTTCCTGGTGGACGGGAGCGGCCGCCCGCGCGGAGCCGGCGGCCAGGGCCGTCGCGGCGGCGAGTAGAAGCGCCAGCGCAGGGCGGAATCGACGCGAGAGCATCATGCCTCCTTGGGGCGATTTGGACGGCGTGACTGGGCGAAATCGTCGGCTAGGTCTGGGGCAGGAGGCCGATGACTTCTCCCTCCTCGGGGAACCGGCCCACCTTCTTCTTCGAGAAGACGATCTTGCCGTCGACCGTGACCTCGAAGATCCCACCCGATCCGGGGATCAGGATCGCCTCGACGTCGAGATGCTGCTTCAGCTCGGCCGCCAAACTGGCGGCCCGGGACTTGTAGCCTCACTCGGTGCAGTAGCGGATCTCGATCTCCATGGAAATACCTCCGAGAGTTCGACGAGAGAGAGAATGCCCCGATTCTCCGCCCTCGCCCCATAGGGTGTCAATATGGGCGGGAGTGCGGGCGGGAGCACGGGTCCCGGAGGGAGAATGCGGACGGGGCGCCCCCCACTTA
>JBBTHR010000023.1:0-20593 GCA_038060295.1 Candidatus Eiseniibacteriota bacterium | reverse complement strand
GGGGCCCCCCCGCCGCCTCAACGCAGCATCCCTGCCGCGTCGTATGCCGCCGGTTGAGTTACCGCACGACGGCGACGCGGTTCGTGTAGACCTTTCCCGCCGCCTTCATCCGCACGAAGTAGATCCCCGATCCCACCGGACGTCCGTTCGGCCCGCGGCCGTCCCAGCCGATTCGATGGTACCCGGCCGTGAGCACGCGGCTCACGGCGCGACGTACGAGACTGCCCCGGATGTCGAAGATCTGAACGTCGACCGGCGTGGCCGAAGGAATGGCCAGCTGAAGGATCGCGTTGTCCTGAACCATCGGATTCGCGCTCAGGAGACGCATGCCGAACGCGGTCGGTATCGCGAAGTCCTCGTCGCCGATTCCGGTCGGGCTGCCTTGCACGACCGTGAACGGCTCGCTGATCCACGATCCCATGGCGCCCGCGGCGTCCATGGCGACCAGTTCCAGCCTCCCTTGCTCGGTCTCCACCGGATAGATCATCCAGTCGTAAGTGCGCGCCGTGACCTGGGTGGCCGCGGGAAGCCAGGTTTCTCCTCCGTCAGGCGAGAACCAGAGGTCGTACCACTGAGCCGGATGGCCGTCGGGATCGTCCCAGGCCAGGGTGAAGCGGGAGCCGCCGATGAAGATGTGTGGCTGCTGGGTGTCGTTCTTCCACTCGTCGAGACCCATCGACGAGATCATCCGCGGCTTGAGGACGCGAATCACATCGGAGCCCGAGAACCACGTCTCGTCCTCGACCTCTCCGATCGCTTCCACCGGAACCGCCGGCCCAACGGGTAGAAGGGCCGAGAGCTGCGCTCGGTCGAACTTGTACTCGGTCTCCTGAAGGCCGTCGCCGTCCTTGTCGCCGTAGGAGACCGGCCCGCCGGCCGCGACCGGCACTTGCCGTTGGAGCAGAACCGACGGGTCCTGGTTGTGCGTCACCTCCGTTGCGGTGGATGGGGAGCGTGGCGTGCAGCCGCGCCTTTCACGGAGATTGTTGACGCAGGCTACTCTTGTCGCGTCGCAAGCGGCAAGGCGAAATCGTCGATGGGCGCGGTTCGGCGGAGAATTTCTTCTGGGACGATTGGCTACCTTGATTTATGGCGAGATGCGGCGATTCCCTATCGCCAGCGAAGCTCCGGAAGATCGAACGCCACGACCCAGCGGACCTCCCACGGCTTCTCGCCTAGCTCCGGCGTGCCGACCCAGAGGGGGGCGTAGAGGCGGAAGTTGGCGAGGCGCAGGCCGATGCCAGCGTCGGCGAGGGTGTACGACGTCGTGTCGGGGTCGGAGGATGCCGGATTCACGCGGCCGGCGCCCGCGAAGAGCGAGACCGGCCAGCGATCGTGGCTAACCTCCACCGATCCCGCCAGGAGCCGTTTGCCCAGGAGCGTCCGCCCCACGTAACCGCGAAGCCCGCCACCACCCTCGGCCCAGTAGTGTTCGCTCTGGCGGAGCGGGCCGCGATCGTTCGCGTAGAAGCGATCGAGCGTCTCCAGCCGCGTCGCCTCGACCGCGTCGAACAGGCGCTCGTTGGGAATCTGACGCCATGCCATCCCGCCATAGAGACGGCTGTCGACGTGGAGGCTCGCCCGCGCGCCGAGATCGAGCGCCTGACGAGCCTCGATGCTGGCGCGATCGTAACTCGGACGCGACCGCCCGCCTCTTTCCCCGAATTCGACACCGTGCCAACCGGAGACGACAATCGATTCGCGGCGGCGCGGTCCCATGGTTTCAAGTCGGAACGATGCGCCGGCGCTCAGCGTGCGACCCCTGCTCCAGTAACTCGCATCGACGTAATTGAGCGAACTGAACGGGTCCTTCCCGCCCCGGTCGAGGTATTGGCCCGTGATCGTCCAGGTTCGCCACGGATGCCGACGCCCTGATGCCGTGATCCAATTCGAAACGGTCAGTTTGGCGTTGGTGAGGCCCGCGTCATGGGAGACCAGCGTCCGTGCCGATCCGCGCGCCCCGATGGCGCCGATCCGCCGCGCGTAGCCGGCGCGCCACGCCACCGAACCGTCGTGCATCCCCACGTTCAGGCCCCCCTCGAAGGAGCGAATGCCACGCGGAAAATCGGCGCCGGGCAAATAGCGCCCGTCCATCCAGGCGCCGAGACGCATCCCCTCCGCCAGTCCATGCCAGATCGTCGGCCCGACAAGGACCGACATCGCGTCCGTCGTCGAGACGTCGAGGAGCGGTCGGATGCGCATCGGCGGCAGGAGCGTTCCCTGGTTGTCGAGCCGGTAGGCGTCGAAGATCTCGTGTCGGGGATCGAGGACGGCCTTCACCAGCGGAGCGCGATGCTCGAAGACGACCTCGTTGCGGGCGGCCGGCGTCGGGACGCGTTTGGTCTCCGTGGTGCCGTCGGCGTAGCGCGCCTCGACGGGGACCGCGAAGGCGATCGCCCCCTTCCGACGCACCGTGACGGTCGTCCGCCAGCCGGACTCCGTCCGCTCGCGGCGCGACCCGCCGAGCGCGAAGTCGGGCACCTCGGTCGTCTCCGTCCAGCGGCGGAAATAGTCGGAGTAGTCGGTCCCTGTCGCGGCGCGCGCCGCCTCGGTCACGTCGCCCGGTCGGATGTGGCGCCCCACGCCGCGGCGATAGGTCTCGCCGAGGAACGCGCGGAGACGCTCTTCTCCCACGATTCCCTGGAACGTCCGAAACATGGCGGCGGGACGGTCGTACGCCTGGATCGCGTACTGACGGTAACCGCGGCAGGCGTCGGCGGCGAGGGAAGGAGGCACCTCGTCGCGCGCGTAATGGCGTTCCAAGACCGCGGCCTCGTCACCCTGGTACCAGCGCGCGGGCGCGGCCCAGCGGATCTTGTCGCGGTGCTTCCATGTCCCGCGCGGGTAGCGGGGATCGGTGTAGTGGGACTCCATGAATTGCGTGAAGCCCTCGTCGAGCCACGGATGGCGGCGCTCGTCGTTGGCGATCATGCCGTAGAACCAGTTGTGGCCCAGTTCGTGGGCGATGGTCGCGTCGAGATACTCCCACTCGCCGCTCGTGATCGAAGGGTCGTTCATGATCAGCATGGGATATTCCATGGCGCCGCCGGCGGTGAAGGACTCCGCCGTCGTAAACTGGGGCCAGATGTAGGGGCCCACGGTCTCGCTGAAGTGCCGGAAGGCGTCGACGGTGTAGCCGAGCGCTCCTTTCCATTTCACCGCGTCTTCACGATAGAGGAGCGTTCGAATCGGAGTGCCGTTCCACGTCGTATCGGCGCGCACGTAGTCGGGCGCCGTGACGAAGGCGAAATCGTGAACCCGCTCGGCGTGGAATCGAACCGTCTTCAGGGAGGAAAGCGACGAGTCGGCGCCTGCCGCTCCCGTCGCCGGCGCCACTGCCACCGCGAGCGCGCGGATCGTGTCGGTCACGGTGGTGTCGCGCGTAGCCAGGAGGAACCGGACCGGACCGCGCCGCCCTTCCTCGTCACGCTCCAGCCGCGCCGGAGCGTCCGCACTCTCGGCCCATGCGTAGCGGTAGTGGAGCGGCGCCCCCGCGGGAACGCGCCACATCGCGGCCGAATCGCGCGGCACCCGGATCGGCACCGGCTCGCCGCCGAGCGGCTCCAGTCGAAGCGCCTCGCGCGGCCACCGGTCCGCCAGCGAATCGACGGCGACGGCGCGCAGGTGGACGGTCACGCTGTCGGTGGAGGGGTGCTCCAGCGGGATCTCGTTGTCGCCGCCGCTCGCGCCGGCCAGCACGCCCGTTGCCCCCACCCACTGCTCGTCCGGAAGCGTGATCGCCACGTCGTAGGTGGCGAACTCGCCGTAGAACTCGGCGAAGAAGTGATAGGGATCGAGCGCCCAGCCCTGCTCGTCGTGGACGACCATCTTCGGGTACCACTGCGCGATGGAGTAACGCGAGCCGGCATGCCCGAAGCGATCGAAGACGCGTGGAATTCCGACCCGGAAATGAACGCGGAAGGTGGTGGAGTCCCCCGGCGCGAGCGGTCGCGGCAGATCGATGCGCGCGAGCGTTTCCTCCACCGTGACACGCGCCGGGACGCCCTCCACCGACGCCGAGTCGAGCGTCATCCAGCCACGGTCGCGAAGCGGCGCGAAGCGGAGATCGTAGTCCTCGCCGTAGCGCTCGGCTTCCCGGCCGTAGAGGGTCCGGTGGCTGGAGAAGGCGTTGGGATAGGCGTGGAGCCAGAGCGTGTGGAGGGTGGAGTCGGCGCCGCTGCGGTAGCCGATGGTGGCCCACCCGTCCATCTGATGGCGTTGGGTATCGAGGAGAACGGCGATGTCGTAGCGGACACCGGGGGGCGTGAGCGCCCACGCCGGGCCCGCCGCCGCGCCGAGCGAGGCCGCGAGCACGAGCCCGATGGAGATCGCCATGAGCCGCGCCGCGAGGGGGAGTCGGCGCGCCCGTCCGAGGCGAGACGGAGACTTCGGAATCAGGGGGTCGCGTCCTCCTCGACTTGGGCCGTGCGTGAAACGCCCTCGCCGAACAGAGTGTAGGGCGATACCGTCTCCACGCGGAACGTCGCGAGGTCCCCCACGGACTCGCCACGACGCCGGAAGACGGCCGTCTTGAATTGCCGCGTCTTGCCGAACCAGTTCTCGGGATTCCGCTTCGCCGGCCCTTCCACCAGTACTTCCAGGTCCCGGCCGACCAGTTCCGCGTTCCGTTCCAGCGAGACACGCTTCTGATCCTCGATGAGGAGCGTGATCCGCCGCGCTTTCTCCTCCTCGGGGACGTCGTCCTCCCAGTCGGCCGAGCGCGCTCCGGGACGCGGAGAATACTTGAAGAGGAAGGCGCTGTCGTAGGCGACGCGCCGCATCGCCGCCCGGGTCGCGTCGAAATCGTCCGCGGACTCCCCGGGGAATCCGACGATGATGTCCGTTGAGAGCGAGAGATCGGGCACCGCCGCGCGCAGCCGGCCCACCAGCGACTCGTATTCCTCGATCGTGTAGATCCGCTTCATCCGCTCCAGCACGCGGTTCGATCCCGACTGGAGCGGGAGATGAACCTGCGGCATCACTTTCCCGCACTCCCGCAGCGCCGCCACCGTTCGATCCGTGAAGTCGCTGGGGTGCGGTGAAGAGAAGCGGATCCGCTCGATGCCGTCGATGGCGTCGGCGCGGCGGAGGAGTTCGGCGAAGTCGGCCTCCCCGTCGCGATAGGCGTTCACCGTCTGGCCGAGGAAGACGATCTCCTTGAACCCCTCGGCGGCGGCGTGGTCCACCTGCCGCACGACCTCCTCGATCGGAAGGCTCCGCTCGCGGCCCCTCACGTAGGGGACGATGCAGAAGGTGCAGAACTTGTCGCAGCCGCGCATGATGCTGATCCAGGCGCGCACGCCGTCGGCGCGCGCGGGCGCCAGATCGCCGTAGGTCTCCACGCGCGAGAGGCGGATGGCGAGAGTCGGTTCGTCGCGGGCCTGGTCGAGGAGTTCGGGGAGATCGCGATAGCCGTCGGGGCCGACGACCAGGTCGACGGCGGGCACCTTTTCCAGAAGGCGCGATTTCAGGTGCTGAGCCATGCATCCGGCGACGCCCAGGAGGACACCGGGGCGGCGCACCTTGTGGCGGCTCAACTCCCCCAACCGCCCGTAAACCCGCTGCTCGGCGTGCTCCCGGATGGCGCATGTGTTGAGAAGGATGACGTCCGCCTCGGCCGGTTTCTCGGTCCGGTCGTAGCCGGCCCGGGAAAGCTGCCCCAGCATCAGTTCCGAGTCGGCCACGTTCATCTGGCAGCCGTAGGTTTCCAGGTAGATGCGCCGCGACATAGGGGAGGAGTTTACACCACCCGGGGCCGCATGGCACAATCCGCCGCTCCAGAGGGACGTACCGAGATAGGAGCCCGTGACGCGATGATCAAGAGCGATAAGTGGATCAGGCGGATGTGCGAGCAGCACAAGATGATCGAGCCGTTCGAGGAGAAGCAGGTCCGGAAGGGCGTCGTCTCGTACGGGATCTCGTCATACGGCTACGACCTGCGCATCGCCGACGAGTTCAAGATCTTCACCAACATCAACTCCACGATCGTCGACCCGAAGAATTTCGACCCCAAGTCGTTCGTCGACTTCAAGGGCGACGTCTGCATCGTGCCGCCGAATTCCTTCGCGCTGGGCCGGAGCGTGGAGTACTTCCGCATTCCCCGGAAAACGCTCACGATCTGCGTCGGGAAATCGACCTACGCCAGATGTGGGATTATCACGAACGTGACGCCGCTGGAGCCCGAGTGGGAGGGCTACGTGACGCTGGAGGTCTCGAACACGACCCCGCTCCCCGCGCGGATCTACGCGAACGAGGGGATCGCCCAGATTCTCTTCTTCGAGAGCGACGAGGAGTGCGAGGTTTCCTACAAGGACAAGGCGGGCAAGTACCAGTCGCAGGTGGGGGTCACCCTCCCGCGCGTGTAATTCAGGCTTCGGCCGGGATATTCCCCGCGAACACCCCCGCGAAGTCCTTCGCGAACACATCCAGCGACCGCGGCTTCTTCCCCGTCAGCTTCTCCACGGTGCCCGAGACGTCCGCGGCCGCGCCGCTCGCGTGAACCGAGTAGAGTTCCCCGAGCGCCTCCGCGAGCCACGCCGGATATCCCGCCGCGATCATCCCCTCCCGCGCCGCATCCGGCGGCACGTCGACGTACTCTACCGTCCGGCCGATGGCCGCGCCGATCTTCTCCGCGATCGTCGCGTAGGTGAGCGCTTCCGGCCCCGTCAGTTCGTACATCCGGCCGCTGTGTCCCTCCGACGTCAACACCGCCGCCGCGCAAGCCGCGACGTCGCGCGCGTCGATGGGGCTGATCTTGCCCTCCTTCATCGGCGCGTAGAGCTTCCCCTCGCTCTGAATGGACGCGCGGGAGGCGAGCAGATTCTGCATGAAGGAGTGGGGCCGGAGGATGACGAAGGAGAGGCCCGAGCGGGAGAGCCGCTCGTCCACTTCGCCGTGCCACTTGAGGATCTGACTCGGTGAGTTCGTGGCGGCGCCGAGGGCCGATAGCCGGACGATCTGCTTCACGCCCGCGCGCTTGGCCGATTCGATGAGGTTGCCGTGGAGGAGGCCGACGCGCGGGTCGGGCGAGGAGACGAGGTAGACCTTGTCGACCCCCTTCAGGACGGGGTCGAGGGTCGCGGGCTTCTCGAGGTCCGCGACGACGACTTCAACGCCGGGACCGTGAAACAGCTTCGCCTTGTCGGGATTGCGCACCAGCGCGCGAACCCGAACTCCCTTCGCCGCCAGCAGGCGTACGACTTCGCTACCCGTGGTGCCAGCGGCACCCGTGACCAGGATCATCACTTCCATGTCCTCCGTGGAGCGCCGGTGCCGAGCGGGCGGTGGCGCGGGCCCCCACTCGCGTACGAGACTTTTTTTGGATGCGGGCGGACCTCCCTGCGGTGCCTATTTTACACTACTCCACGGATCAGTAGATGGACCGACTGATGCCGAGGATCAGATTCGACTCGGCGACGACCTGGATCCCGTTGACCCGCTCGTAGATTGGGAACTGGGCGAGGCCATAGATCGAGAACCCCGGGACGGCGTCGAAGCGGAGCCCGGGCGTGGCGTAGAGGGTCACTCCGCCGGTGTTCGCCTCTTCTTCTTCCTCCGCGGTGCCGACGTCGTCCTTCGCGCGGACGCGGTAGTTGCCCTGGAGGAGCACCGCGAGATGTTTCGCGAGCGGATACTCGGTGCCGAGATTGACCTGCGCCTCGGCCCCGTGGCGGAACTCCTCGATGCCGCTCCCGTTGTACCGGCCCGCCAGGGTGACGCGAAGCGGCATCGTCTCCTCCGCTGCCTTCCCCGGGGCGCGAAAGCGCCATTCTGCGCCGAGATTCGCCAGGAAGTCCCACGCTCCGGTTCCGAGACGCGCCGACGCTTCGATCGGATCGCCATCCTCGGTGAGCGCGGGGTCCTGCTTCCCGGTCGGAGCCTTGACGCCGAAGCCGACGCGGAAGCGCGGCCCGCTCGCCGGCACGATGGTACGCGTCGCGGAGAGTTCGAGATCCCCGAGCCCGCTGTCGTTCCACCGCTCGTAGCGATCTTCGCCCATGTCGTGGTGAACGTGCTCGTGCGTCCTGTGGATGTAGGGGAGGTTCGCGCCGAACACCCAGCCAGGCTGCATCCGGTAGGTGAGGCGGAAATTGGAGACGCGGTTCACCGTCCGGACTTCATCGTGATCTCCGGGAATGGCTCCGACGAAGGCGTCGTTCGAGCCGACCATCGGCTGGTTCTGATCGATGTAGAGCTGCGAGACGTCGAAGAGGAGACGCGAATCGAGATGGGTATCCGGCTGATCGAGGGGACAGGAACATTCGGAACCACACCCCGCCAGCGCGGGGAAGGCCGGGAACGAGAAAAGCGAAAGCAGGGCAACGACAGCAAGACGCCGCATCATGGCGGATTCCCCCTAGTGAAAGTCTGATTCGGTCGCGTGAAGGAAGCGAACGGCGAATCAGGCGCGCGGCGGGGGTACTGTGGGGTTGTTCGCCCGTTCGGATGCGGACCACGCGAGGGGCTGAACGGCGGTGATATGCGGCCGGGGCGCGGGCGACGCGGGCCCCGACGCCTGAACCATCGGATCGCGATCGGCGACAGGCGTGGCGGACGCGGGGCCGGTGCACCCGGCCGCGAGCCTCGGGCAGTCCTCGGTGGTCGCGGGGAGTGTCGCGACGGTGGCCGACGCGGGGTTCTCGCAGCTCCCCGTGGCGCATCGATCGCCCGATGCGCAACACGGCATGGCGGCGCAGCATTCGCTCCCGACGGACGCGCGGGGCGGGGCGAATCCGGAGGCGCCGAGCAGCGCGGTTTGGAGCGCCGGCGCGAGGAGTGCGAGGAGGAGCGAACCGCCGAGAAGTCTCCGAAACACCATGCGGGAATGGTACCACTCCCCACCGCGCTTGACCCCGACTTCCCGGCGGTGCGAGAGTCTTCCTTTCCCTGCCACCCAAGGAGCATGGATGAGCCATAAGCCGATACGAACCATCGCGGTAGTCGGGGCCGGCGTCATGGGCCGCGGGATCGCCCTCGTGGCCGCCAAGGCCGGCTTCAACACCCGCGTCATCGAGCCGCACCCTCCGGCCGCCGCTTCCGCGCGGGCCGAGATCGACAAGATCGTGAATCGCGCCCGCGAAAAGGGCGATTGGGACGCGGCCGCGCGCCGCGCGATCGAGGAGAACCTCCAGTGGGCCGGATCGCCGGCGGGGGCCAAGGGGGCCGAGCTGGTCATCGAGGCGGTCCCGGAGCACGTCGGTCTCAAGGCGGAGGTCTACGCCGGCGTGGCGCCCTATCTCTCGCCCGACGCGATCATCGCGACGAATACCTCCTCGCTCAGCATCACCGAACTCGCGGCGACATCGGGCCGCCCCAAGCGCTTCGTCGGGATGCACTTCTTCAACCCGGTCCACCGGATGCGACTGGTGGAGCTGGTGCGCGGTCTCGAAACCGACGAGGAATCGCTGAAACTGGTGGAGGAAGTCTCCCTGGCCATGGGGAAGGAGACCGTGCAGGTGCGCGAGTCGCCCGGCTTCGTCACGTCCCGCGTGAACGTCCTCATCGGGAACGAAGCCTTCGCCATGCTCGAGACCGGCGTCGCCTCGGCGCGCGACATCGACAAGGCGTTGAAGCTGGGGCTGAATCATCCGATGGGACCGTTCGAGATGGTCGATCTCGTCGGCCTCGACACGCGCCTCTTCATCCTGGAATATCTGCACCAGGCCCTCGGCGAACGATTCCGCCCCAACCCGCTCCACGTGCAATACGTGAAGGCCGGACGTCTCGGCCGCAAGGTGGGTCGCGGCGTGTACGAATACCCCACGACCTAGACGGAGACCACCATGACCCCTGATGCCAGCGATGCCACCGTGACCACGCCGCTCCTCGCTTCGGGCGGAAAGCTCCTGATCGGCGGCGAATGGCGCGAAGCCCAGAGCGGCAAGTGCTTCCCCACCTTGAATCCGGCGAACGGCGAGACGCTGATGGAGATCGCGGAGGCCGACGCGCCCGACATCGATGCGGCGGTCCGCGCGGGACGCGCGGCGCTTGACGGGCCCTGGGGGAAGATGTCGGCCGCCGAGCGCGGAAAGGTCCTCTGGCGGATCGCGGATCTCATTATGAAGCACAACGATGAACTCGGCCGGCTGGAAACGCTCGACGCCGGGAAGCCGATCGCCGAGACGACGCGCGTCGACATTCCGCTCACGGCGGAGGTCTTCTATTACTACGCCGGCGCGGCGACGCGGATCGAAGGGGCGACCATTCCGGTCAGCGGCCCCTACCTCAATTACACGCTTCGCGAGCCGCTCGGCGTCGTCGGCCTGATCGTGCCCTGGAACTTCCCGCTCCTCATCGCCGCGCGCAAGGTGGCGGCGGCGCTGGCCGCGGGGAACGCCGTCGTGCTGAAGCCGGCGGAGGAGACGCCGCTCACGGCGCTCCGCCTGGGCGAGCTGGCGCTGGAAGCGGGCCTTCCGGCCGGAGCGCTGAACGTGGTGCCCGGTTTCGGAACGACCGCGGGCGCGGCGCTGGTGGCGCATCCCGGCGTGGCCGGCATCGCCTTCACCGGGGAGACGACGACCGGGCAGACGATCATGACGAACGCGTCGAAGACGCTGAAGAAGCTCTCGCTGGAGCTGGGCGGGAAGTCGCCCAACATCGTGCTGGAAGACGCCGATCTGGAATTGGCGGCGCGCGGCTCTCTGGGCGCCATCTTCTACAACAAGGGCGAGGTCTGCACGGCCGGATCGCGCCTGCTCGTGCAGAAGGGGCTCCGCGAGCCGCTGATCGAGAAGATCGCCGAGCGCGCCGCCAAGATGACGCAGGGAGACACGATGGATCCGAAGACGCGGCTCGGAGCGCAGACTTCGAAGGCTCAGATCGAGAAGATCGAGCGCTACGTGGAGATCGGGAAGAAGGAAGGCGCCCGCCTGGTGATCGGGGGAGAACGCGCCGTCGTGGGCGACGGGCGCGGCTACTTCTACAAGCCGACGATCTTCGACGGCGTGCGAAACGACATGACCATCGCGCGGGAGGAGATCTTCGGCCCGGTCCTCTCCGTTATCGAGTTCGACGACTTCGACCAGGCCCTCGCCATGGCGAACGAGACCGCGTACGGCCTGGCCGCGGGAATCTGGACGCGCGACATCAAGAAGGCTCACCGCGCCGCGCGCGCGCTCCAGGCGGGAACGGTCTGGATCAACGCCTACAATCTCTACGACGCGGCGTCGCCGTACGGCGGCTACAAGGCATCGGGGTTCGGCCGCGAGTCGGGCCAGGCGGGGCTCGATTTCTACCTCCAGACGAAGAGCGTCTGGGTCGACCTGAGCTGATCGAGCCGACGCGCAGGAACGCTGCTGGAATTCCCGTGACGCGAAGGAAGGGATCGGCGCATTTCTGGAGAAACGCAACCCGAAGTTCGAGGGTCGCTAGGCCTCCCCGCTGGGCTATACTTTCCGCTCCTATCCGAGTCCATCCCGAGGCGGCCGACCGCGGCCTCACTGTCGAAGACGAAGGAGGTAGCACCGGTGACACCCGAAACGATGAATCCGCCGGCCACGGGCAATCTCTGCCGGTACCACGTCGAGAACGGCGTCGCGATCCTGGAACTCTGCGATCCGCCGGCCAACACCTACACCTACGAGATGATGCGGGAGCTGGACGACGCCATCCTCAAGGCCCGTTTCGACGAGAGCGTCCACGTCATCCTGATGCGCGGCGCGGGCGAGAAGTTTTTCTGCGCCGGCGCGAACATCAAGATGCTCCAGTCGGTGAATCCCTACTTCAAGTACTACTTCTGCCTCCACGCTAACGAGACGCTGAACCGCCTGGAGCAGACGCCGAAGCTGGTCATCGCGGCGCTGAACGGGCATTGCGTCGGCGGCGGGCTGGAGATTGCCATGGCGGCCGACATCCGCATCGCGAAGCGGAACGCCGGCAAGATCGGCCTCCCGGAAGTCTCTCTCGGCGTCCTCCCGGGGACGGGCGGTACGCAGCGTCTGGCGCGCCTGGTCGGCAAGCCCCGCTCCATCGAGATGATGACGACCGGCGCGACCTACTCCTTCGAAGAAGCCGAGAAGTGGGACCTGGTGAACCACGTGTGGGACGCCGAGGGCTTCGACGCGAAGGTGATGGAGTACGCGCGCCAGTTCGTTCCGCCCAACAAGGCGTCGAAGGCCGTGGGACGCATCAAGCGGGCGGTGCAGTCGGGTCTCGAGGTCTCCTTCAGCGAGTCGCTGGCCATCGAACGGGAGCTGCAGCAGCAGCTCTTCCAGAGCGACGACGCGAAGGAAGGCCTGACCGCGTACGTCGAGAAGCGCCCGGCCAAGTTCACCGGCAAGTAATCGGGACGCGCGCGTGACGGCCCCCCTCGCTCCCCGCGAGCGGATGGTCCTCCGCGCGGCCCGCGAAATACGAGAGGGGGAGACCGTGTTCGTCGGAACGCGGCTCCCCCTTCTCGCGTATCTGGTCGCCAAGGCGACCCACGCGCCGAGTGCCGTCGCGCTCTACGAGAACGGCCTCATCCGCGAGGAGGCCGCGCGCGAACTCCTTTTCACCATGGGCGACCCGCCCAACATCCTCGACGCGACGATGGCGGGGACGACGCTCGACGTGATGGGGCTGATGGCGGCGGGGCGGGTCGATCTCGGATTCCTGGGCGCGGCGGAGGTGGATCGCTACGGCAATCTGAATTCCACGGAGGGAATCGACGCGGAGGGACGCGCGACGCGACTTCCCGGGAGCGGCGGCGCGGCGGACATTCTGTCTCTCGCCCGGCGATCCGTGGTGCTCGTGCCGCACGAGCGGCGGCGGCTGGTGGAGCGCGTCCGCTTCCGCACATCCCCCGGACGTGGCGACGGTCCCGGCTGGCGGGCACGCATGGGCTTGCCTTCCGGCGGCCCCAGCGCCATCATCACCACGCACGCGGTTTTTCGGTTCGACCACGTGCTGGAAGAGGCGTACCTTTACGAGGTCTTCCCTGGAATCACTGTGGACCATGTGCTCGCCGGGATGTCGTGGGAGCCGCGGATCGCTCAGCCGCTCGGGATGACGCGATTCTTCACGGACGAGGAAGTCGCGGCGCTTCGCCGCATCGATCCCGAAGGCTTTTGGACCGGAGCCGGTTCGGCCACGACGGCCACCGCTCCATAATCGCAGGAGGTCCCCATGAGAAGGCTGTTTTCGGCGGCCGCGCTGATGCTGCTCCTCGCGGCTGGTTCCGCCAGCGCGACCGGAGTCGGGGTCGGCGTGTACGGCGGATTGTCGATTCCCCTCATCCAGGACGATGTGAAGTCCGGGACGCTCTACGGCCTGCGCGCGCCGGTGACGATCGTGCCGATGATCACGGTGGAGCCGTTCTACGCTTCCTCGTCGCTCGGCGACGCGGAGGAGATTCTGGGCGGCATCTCGTACACCCGCGACGGCTTCGACCAGACGGCCTACGGCGTTACCGTGATGCTCGGCAATCCGGCCGGCATGGGATTCCGGATGTACCCCTTCGCAGGCATCGGCAAGTACAAGCTGGAGCGGACCGGGACCGACATCGACGAGATGGGCTACAATTTCGGCCTCGGGATCGGAATCGGAGCCACGCCGAAGCTCTCGCTGCAGATCCGCGGTGAACTCGAGATGGTCAAGATCGGCGACGTCTCCCGCAAGTTCGGGAACGCGACCGTCGGCCTCACCTATGGCTTGATGCCGTGAAAGGAGGAACGACGATGAAAGCACTCAAGTTCGTGATTCCCGCGCTCGTCCTCTCCCTCGCGGCCGCGGGCTGCATCCTGGTGTCCGGACAGTTCCTGATCGATTTCGAACTCCCCAATTTCACGGCCGTCACCAACGCCACGGTTACCAGGCAGGTCGTCGACCTCAACACCGAGAGCGACTATGTCGACCACAAAGACGAGCTGAAGTCGATCGCGGACATCGCGGTGCTGGGGAAGATCACGAACAACGCCGCCAGCGCCATTGGCGTCGAAGTCTGGATGACCCCCACGCTCACGACGCTCGCCGACGAGACCGCGATCAAGGCCGGCGCCATCAAGCTCTGGGGACCGTTGACTCTCGCCGCTGGCCCCGGCACCTCCAAGACGATCGACTGGAACGAATCGGCGGGTCTCTTCAAGGGCCCCGGGAAGACCGCGCTCCTGAACGAGGTGAAGGGTGACGGCCAATTCACCCTCTATGCGATCGGCGACGCGGGGACGTACGATATCAGCGTGGAGAACGGCGTACTGGCGCTGGTGCTGGAGTTCGCCAAGTAGCGGAATTCGGCGCGCCATGGACGGCGCGTCGCGGCGGCCGGCGAGTGTGAGGCGCTCGCGGGTCAGGCCGCAAACCCGGCGGTGAGTGCCGCCGGGATGAAGTCCCCCACGGGGCGCGGGCCACGAGGCCGGCGCCCCGTTTTCGTTGGGGCCGCCTCCCCGGCGCGTGCTAGAATTGTTCGCACTACGCATCTGCGCTCAACTTCCTCAAGAGGTGCCGTCGTGAACCCTCGGCGTACGCTTCTCCTCGCCCTGCTGGCCACCACCCTTCTTTTCGGATCCGCCCACGCTCAATATCTCTATCTCGACTCGAACGGCGACGGCGTTCACACCTCGGCCGACGTCGTAAAACCATCAGGCGTAACGGTCGTCGATGTCTGGCTCCACACCGACACGAACCGGGACGGCTCGCCCGCCACCTGCTCCACGGCGGACGGCGGCTTCACCATCAACTCGTACGAGATCATCTTGCGCGCCGTCTCGGGCTCCGTCGCCTGGGGCGCCTTCACGAATCGCCAGCCCGAGTTCACGACGGTCTTTGGCCTCCGCTCGGGCGGTTCGGACTTCTACGCGGGCCAAGGGGGGGGCACAATTCTCCCGCCCGGCCTCTATCGACTCTGTACGCTCGAAGTCACTCGCACCACCGGATTCCCCTCCCTCAGCCTCGCCACATCAACGCCGCTTGGCGGGCCGTTCCTCACCTCATTCGGCTCCACCTGCTCAGGACTCGATTACGACAACACGCTGAAACTCGCCCAGGACTGGTTCGACGCCGATGGCCTCGGATATGGAGGCCAGGCTCCCGTCCCGCCGCAACTCGGACCCGTTGCCGACATGTCGGTTCCGGAGGAACAGGTGGCGGATCAGGACATTTCCGCCAGCGACGCGGACGGGGACCCGATCACGTTCTCCAAGTCGTCCGGTCCCGGCTTCATGGCGGTCACGACATTGACCCCGGGGACCGGCAGCGGCACCGGACGGATCCGTCTGCGGCCGGGCGGTCGCGACGGCGGCTCCTATGTCGCCGGAGTTCGCGCCAGCGACGGCTTCGTCTCGGATGAGCAGGGATTCAGGATCACCGTCATTCCGGTTCGCTCCCCCATCGATCTCGCCCCCATTCCCAACCTGACGGCTGCGCAGCACGCCACGGCCGAAGCGACGCTGACCGCCACGAGCCCCGACGCCAATCAGATCACCTTCGGGACGACGACGCCCCTTCCCTTCATGTTCATAGGTGAAAATCCAAAGGGGTACAGCGGCTTCATCTTCGTCAGACCGAACCTCCGAGCCGATGTGGGAACCTGGCCTGTCACGATCTACGCGCAGGACGAGGTGGCGTCCGATTTCGAGAACACGATCATCACGGTCCTCCCGAATCCAATCGCGCCGACAACTCAAGTCGTTCCACCCTCGGAGATCGAAGTGGGCTCCGAAGTTGTAGTGGCCATTTCCGTCGTGGATCTGGACGGCGATGAGATCGCCTCCGTGAGCTTCGATCCCAGCACGCTCCCGGCGTCGGATGTGACCTCGCTGGAGATATCGGGAACGGGCTCGACCCGCGCGGGATCGCTCCGCTGGATTCCGAGTCAAGCAGGCTCATTCCCCCTCGCCTTCACCGCCACCGATGTATTCGGAATGTCGGGCAGTCAGTCGGTCTTGGTCCAAGTTCATAGCCGCCGCCCCGTCGTGACCGCTCCCGCCCGAGTCCAGGGCACGCCGCTGACGCTCCTCTCCTTCGCGGTCCAGACGTCCGATCCCGACGGCGATCCCATCCAATCCCTTGTCGCCCGGCCCTACGGGGGCGCGGCGCTCTTTCCGCCGCCGGCCAATCCGGGATTTCAGCCCGACGCCGCCCGGACCTCGGGGATCTTCACCTGGACACCTCCCTGGTATGAAGCAATCGACACGCGCGTTTCCGAGACGCCGATCTGGATCGAGGCCACCGACGGAGACCTCAAGGCCCGCGCCATCGTCTGGGTCGCGCTCGCGAACATCGACAGCGACCATCTCGACATCAATGCCTTTGATTTCCTCGTCGGCAACGCGGGCCAATTCGCGTACGACCTCTTCGCGAATCGCGCCGGCTTCGTTTTTCCCCGCGAATCACAACACACCCTCGTCTTTTCGATGGGGCCGTGGGTGGCGGGACTTCAAGGCGGCGCGCTCCGCGTCTCGCGCGGTGGTGGGCCGGACACGGAGTTCTTCCCCGGAACGATGACGGGGGCGGCTCCGGCCCCCTTCGACCCTCGCTTCCGGAACTACAAGATTTTTCGCACCGATCCGACCGGTGACGACTTCCGAAATTGGCCCGTGGGAGATGGCGCGCCGGTTGACCGTGACGGGGCACCGCGGCTGGAAGGCGATCAGTTGATCTGGAGCGTCTCCAACGATGCATCGCTGGGGGCGCGATTCACCAACGGATCGGAATACGATGGCGAGACGCCACCCGCCGGGCTCGAACTCCGCCAGACAACCTTCGCGTTCGCGGCGCCCGGCCCTCTATCGAAGATCGCCTTCGCGAGGTTCACGCTGACGAATCGGAGCTCCGCCGCCATGGAGAGCACCCGCGCCGCCATCTGGTCCGACGCGGATGTGGGCGGCTCCGAGGACGATCTCGCGGGCTGCGACCCCGCGCTCGATCTTGGGTTCGTCTACAACGCGCCCGGTGTCGATGAGCAATACGGAGCGTCGTCCCCCGCCTTTGGCGTGAGCCTGCTCGACGCGCCACCAGAGGCCGGCCCCTCGCGAGCGGCCGCGTTTCAAGCGTACGATCGGCTCGAGACCGGCGCCCTTCCGGTGACGGCGCCGGCTTCGCTCGAGCTGATGCGTGGACGGAATCGCGACGGATCACCGCTACAAAGCGGAGGCGGCCCCGCCGGGGCCGAGACTCGATTCCGGTTCGATGGCGATCCGGTGGCGGGAACCGGGTGGCTCGACACATCGCCCGGCGACAAGCGCATCGTGCTGGCATCGGGGCCGTTCGCCTTGCCCCCCGGCGAGGCCAGGGAGTACACGGCGGCATTCCTGGTCGGAGATGGAGGGGATCCGCTTCGCTCCGTCGGCGATCTGAAGAGACTCGTCCCGATCGCCCGTTACGTCGCGTCCTGCGGCTACCGGCTCCTCCCCTACGTCGAGCTTCCGAAGGAGATCGTCGTCTCCGAGGGCGCACCTCTCCGCCTGGCCATTCCCGCGCTCGACCTCGACGGCGATCCCCTCACGTCGCTCCGCATCGATGCGGGGGGGCTCCCTCTGGGATCGAATGCCTCGTTCACCCCGAATGCCACCTTCAGCGAGGGAATCCTGGAATGGACTCCCGCGTTCGACCACGCGGGGGTGTACGAGCTCCGGTTCGTCGCCTCCAACGCCCAGTCGGCCGCCTTCACGACGCGAGTCCGCGTCCTCGACGCAAACCGCGCGCCGGTGGCCAGCACCGACGGCCCGTACGCCGGGGTCGCCGGAATCGCTCTCGCGATGGATGGGGCCGCCTCGGGCGACCCCGATGGCGATGCTCTCACTTATCATTGGACGTTCGGCGACGGAACCGAGGGCGCCGGCGATCGGATTTCAAAGATTTACGGGACGGGCGGCTCCTTCACCGTCACGCTCGAGGTGAGCGACGGACGTCTGGCATCGCAGGCAGGCACGACGGCGACCATTGCGGCCACCATTGAAGCGAGGGCCTTCGCGCTTGGACGGCAGGGGACGATTCGACTCGGGAATCAGAAGCCGGCCCACTGCTTCCAGATCGAGCCGATCAGGGGGTCCTACTCCAACACGGATGTTCTCTTCGAAACGATCGTCCTGATCTCCCACGGCTCGGGCACCGTCGATTCGATCCCGGTGTTACGCGACAAGTCCACGGTGGACGCGGACCACGACGAGAACGGGATCGCGGAGCTGCCCGCGTGCTTCTCGAAAGACGACCTGCGGCGCTTGTTCGCGAATCTGGCATCCGGCGCGACGATCGTGGACGCGGCGCTGGAGGGGATGATCGCCACGGGCGCTCGCTTCAGGGCGCCACTCCGATTGACCATCTTCGGAACATCCGCCCTGGTGGCGTCGATGTCCCCCAATCCCTTGAATCCGGAAGCGGTCCTGACGTTCCGTACCAAACGGGAGGGGCGAGTCAGGATCACGGTCTTCGACGTGCGGGGTAGGAGCGTCCGATCGCTCCTGGATGAGCAACTGCCGCCGGGGTACCACGACGTGCGATTCGATGGGCGATCGGAGAGCGGGAGGCGGCTTGCCTCCGGGGTCTACTTCTACACGATTTCAGCCCCGGAAGGAGAAGAGCAGGGCAAGTTCAGCATCCTGAAATAGGGCGCCGCGACAATGCCAGCACTGCGGTCCGTTCGATCTCGACGTAGGGACCGCACCATTGTGTCTCCCCGGGCGACTTCCCGTCTGCTAGGGTTGAGGCATGAACGCCACCCCCCAATACCTTCACCTCGCCATCGAAGGTCGTCTCGCGCGGCTCACGCTCGACCGTCCACCGCTCCACATCCTCGATTTCCCGATGATGGAGGCGCTCTCCGCGGCGGTGGCGCAAGTGGCGCGGGAGCCGGGCGTCGCCACGATGGTCCTCACCTCCACCGGCGACAAGGCGCTCTCGGCCGGTGTGGACATCAAGATCCACACGCCCGAGCAGGCCCCCGCGATGCTGGAGCGATTCCACGACATCGTGCGCGCCGTGGGGACGCTCCCGTGCGTCACGCTCGCCGGCGTGCGCGGCGTGGCGCTGGGAGGCGGCTTCGAGCTGGCGCTCGCCTGCGACATGATCGTCGCGGAGGAGGGCTCTTCGTTCGGGCTCCCCGAGATCTGGCTCGGCTGCTTCCCCCCGGCCGCCGCGGCGATGCTTCCCCACCTCGTCACGTCGCAGAAGGCATACGAACTGGTCCTGACAGGCGAGCCGATCACGGCGGCGGAAGCGAAGGCGCTGGGAATCGTGAACATCCTGACACCGCGCGGGACGCTCGACGCGGCGGTCGCGAGCTACGTCTCCCTCTTCACGGAGAAGAGCGTGGTGGCATTGCGGCTTGCGAAACGGGCGCTTCGAATGGGCGAGGAGATGCGGACGGGCGAGGCGATGACGCAGATCGAGCGGCTCTACGTGGACGAGCTGATGAAGACCGAGGACGCGCACGAGGGGATTCGCGCGTATCTCGAGAAGCGCGAACCGAAGTGGAAGGACCGGTAGAGGGAAGGCGCCCTCTCGTCACCCCGCCCGCCGTACCCCCAGCGCCCGCATCATGCCGCTCGCTTTGACGAGCGTCTCCTCGTACTCCCCCTCCGGCGTTGAATCGGCCACGATCGCGCCCCCCGCGTGGAACGAAGCCGCGCCGCGTCCCACGGTCACGGTGCGGATCGCGATGTTCCAGTCGGCGTCCCCCGAAGCGTCCCAGTAGCCGATCGCTCCGGTGTAGACGCCGCGGCGAACCGGCTCCAGCGCGTCGATGATCTCCACGGCGCGGATCTTCGGCGCTCCGGTGACGGAGCCGCCGGGGAATAGCGCGCGAAGAACCTCCACCGGTCCCACGCCGCCACGCAGATCTCCCACGACGCGCGACACCAGGTGGTGGACGTTCGAATGCGTCTCCACTTCCCAGAGAGCGGGCACGCGGACCGACCCGATCTCGCAGACGCGGCCGAGGTCGTTTCGTGCGAGATCCACGATCATGAGATTCTCGGCGCAGTCCTTCTCGCTCGCCCGTAGCGCTTCCGCCAGCGCGAGGTCCTCCTCGCGCGAGCGGCCCCGCGGGCGCGTCCCCTTGATCGGCCACGTCTCGATGCGCGATCCGCGAATGGAGAAGAAGCGCTCCGGCGACGACGACGCGATCCCGCCGCCCCCCGGAAGCGCGGCGTAGGCGAGGAACGGAGCGGGCGCGACGGCGCGGAGCCGCCGATAGAGCGCGGCGGGCGCCGGAGCCGGCTCCACCCAGAAGCGTTGCGAGAGATTGACCTGGTAGATGTCACCGGCGGCAATGTGCTCCAGCGCGCGTTCGACGACGCGAAGATAGCCCTCGCGCGTGAAGTCGGAGGCGGCGATCGGCGTGAGCGCGCCCCACGTCGGCTCGTCCGGGCGGACGAGCGATTCCGCTGCCCAGTCGGGAACAGCCTCGAACGCCGCCGTGAGGCGCGACCACGCCGCGTCGAGTCGAGCGCCGGCGCGCGATTCGTCGGCGGAGACGCCGTCGAAGCCGGTCGCGACCACCCATGCCTCGCCCGTCTCCCGCCTCCAACCGAAGACGACGTCGTAGAAGCCGAGCAGGAGATCGGGATGCGGCCATTCGCGGCGCGCCCGCGACGGATAGCGCTCGAAAAAGTCCTTGAAATCGTAGGCGAGCGATCCGGCCAGCCCCGAGACGAACGGAATCGGCGGCGCCGGATCGTAC
>JBBTHR010000022.1:0-8521 GCA_038060295.1 Candidatus Eiseniibacteriota bacterium | reverse complement strand
CGCGCGCGAAATTCGTCGTCGAATCGGGCGAGGCGACTACGCCTCATCGCCTCCCAGTCTCTCGCGCTCGGTCACCTTCGCCGCCTTACCCTTCAGGCCGCGGAGGTAGAAGAGCTTCGCGCGACGGACCTTGCCGGTGCGATTCAGTTCGATCTTCGCCACCGTCGGGGAGTGAATCGGAAAGGTCCGCTCGACGCCGATGCCGCTCGAGATCTTCCTGACGGTGAAGCTCTGGCGAATGCCGGAGCCGCGGATGTTGGTCACCACGCCCTGGAATAGCTGGGAGCGTTCCTTCTCCCCTTCCACGACGCGCACGTGAACCCGCACCGTGTCGCCGGGGCGGAAATCGATCTTCCGCTCCGAGCGGAACCGGGATTCGAAGCGCTCCAAGATACTCATGACCTGGCCTCCTCCTTCTGTATGGCTTCCAACAACAATCGGTCTTCGTCGGAGAGCGGGCGGCCGCGCAGCAGATCGGGCCTCCGCTCCAGGGTCCGGCGCAATGCCTCGCGGCGCCGCCAGATCCGGATCTCCTCATGGTTGCCGCCCTTCAAGACCTCGGGGACGGACAACCCCTGGCACGAATCGGGACGAGTATAGACGGGGGCGGCCAGGAGCGCCTCCGAAAAAGAGTCGGCCTTCGCCGACTCCTCGTCGCCGAGCACCCCCGGCTGGAGGCGCGCCACGGCGTCCACGAGGACCAGGGCCGCCGGCTCTCCCCCCGAAAGGACGTAGTCGCCGATCGAGATCTCCTCCGCCTCGAGAAGTTCGATCGCCCTCTCGTCGATTCCGAGGTAACGGCCGCAAACGATTGCCAGATGTGGCTCTTGCGCCAGCTCGCGCACCCACGATTGGTCGAGCGTTCGGCCCTGGGGGCTCGTGACGAGCACCCGGGGCCGCGCTCCCGGAACGGCGTGGCGGATCGACTCGAAGGCGCTCACGATCGTGTCGGCCTTCATGACCATCCCGGCGCCGCCGCCGTAGGGATAATCGTCGGTCGTCCCGTAGCGGTCGGTGGCGAAATCGCGGATCGCGACCATCGCCACGTCGAGGATCCCCTTCTCGCGGGCGATCCGGATCATCCCTTCGTCGAAGGCGCCGGTGAAGGTCCCGGGGTTCAGCGTCAGGATCGAGACGCGCACGTCATTCCTCTCCCGGAAGCCCCGGGAGTCCGGGCGGCGGCGCCAGAACGATCGTCCCGCCGGCCGCGTCGATGGAACGGAGCACGGTGTCGAGAAGCGGAATCAGGATCTCCCCATGCTCGCCTCGCACCACCAGAACGTCGTTGCTCCCGGTGGCGAAGACTTCCTCCACGCGTCCGAGCACGAGGCCTTCGGGGGTGCGGGCCGTGAGCCCGACGAGTTCGAAGCGGTAGAAGCGCCCCTCGGGGAGCGGCGCCACCTGGTCGAGGCGGATCATCAACTCGGCGCTGTGCAGCGCCTCGGCGTCGGTTCGATTTTCGACACCTTCGAAACGGACCAGCCAGCGCGCCTGGAAGGGGCGCGACGTGGCGACCTTCAGCGTTCGAGCGTCGCCCGAAGGAAGCCCGGCCGCGAAGACACGCCCCGGATCGAACCGGTCGGGCGTATCGGTGGTCGGATCGACGACGACTTCGCCGCGAAGTCCGTGCGCGCGCGCCACGATCCCGACGAGGACCGGGGTGGCCCCATCAGGCTGCAAAATCAGTCGGCAATCTCTAGCGTCGCCCGGATACCCTTCGCCGTCGCCGCGGCCGACAGAAGCGTCCGCAGCGCCTGGGCCGTGCGCCCTTCGCGCCCGATCACCTTTCCGAGGTCGCCGGGCGTGACGCGGAGCGTCAGCACGACGGTATCCCCGCTCTCGCGCTGATCGACGTGCACGCCCTCGGCGTGGTCGACCAGCTGGCGCGCACAAAATTCAATGAACTGCTTCACGCGGCGCTCCTGGTAGAGGGACTACTTCTTGCCCTTTTTGGCGGCCTTCGGCTTCGCGGGCTTGCCCTTGCCGGCCTTCACCTTCGCGCGCGCCTTCGCCTTCTTGTCGGGACGCGGGGACGCCGCCTTCTTCTTGGCGGCCGGCTTCTTCGCCGCGGCCTTCTTCTTGGCCGGCTTCTTCGCCGCGGCGGGAGCGGTCTCCGCCTTCGGCAGCGGCGCGGGACGAAGCGCGTCCGGCGCGTGCTTCGCCATCAGGACCGAAACCGACTCGGACGGCGTGGCGCCGTTCCGCATCCACTTGGCGAACGATACCTCGTCGATCTTGAACGTGGCCGGGTCCGTCAGCGGATTGTAGTAACCGAGCTGCTGGATGAATCGTCCGTCGCGCGGGTAACGCGAATCGGCGACGACGACGCGGTAAAACGGTCGGCCCTTGGCCCCCGTTCGCTTGAAACGAATGACGACAGCCATTCCTCTCTTCCTCCGTTGTGGTGGCGACGATGCCCGGCGCGGACTAGCGGACGCCCATCGGGAATTTCCCGCGCATCCCACCGAGGCGCTTCATCATTTGTTGGGCCTGCTCGAACTGGCGCAGCAGGCGGTTCACGTCCTGCACCGTGGTGCCGCTCCCCCGCGCAATGCGCCGGCGGCGGCTCCCATCGATGATCTGCGGACGTTCTCGCTCGAGGCGGGTCATCGACAGGATGATCGCCTCGGTGCGCTTCAACTCCCGGTCGTCCACGCGCGCGTCCGCCGGCAGGCGGACACCGGGAAGCATCTTCACGATTTCCTCGAGCGGCCCCAGTTTCTTCATCTCCTGGAGCTGCTGGAGGAAGTCGACCAGCGTGAAGCGGTCCTTCCGTAACTTCTTCTCGAGATCGACGGCCTTCGTGAAGTCGAGCCGTTCCTGGGCGCGCTCCACCAGCGTGAGGATGTCCCCCATGCCGAGGATGCGCGAGGCGAGCCGGTCCGCGTGAAACGGCTCCAGCCCCTCCACCTTCTCGCCGACGCCCATGTAGCGAATCGGCGCGCCGGTCACCGCCTTGAGCGAAAGCGCGGCGCCTCCGCGCGCGTCGCCGTCCATCTTCGTGAGGACGAATCCGCTGACCGGAAGCCGGCCGGTGAAGGCCTGCGCGATCTGCACCGCGTCCTGACCCGGCATGCCGTCGAGAACGAGGTACGTCTCCGACGGCTCGAGCACCTTGTGGACGCGGGCCACTTCGTCCATGAGGCCGTCGTCCACGTGAAGCCGCCCCGCCGTGTCGGCGATCAGAAGGTCGAAGCCCTCTCGATCGGCTCTCAGGCGCGCGGCCTTCGCCAGCGCAACCGGGTCCTTCGCCTCGCGATCGAGGTGAATCGGCACTCCAACCGAACGCGCTAGAATCTCCAGCTGGTCGATGGCCGCCGGACGCTGCAGGTCGAGCGCCGCCAGGAGAACGCGCTTTCCGCGTCCCGCCCAGTGCTTCGCCAGCTTCGCCGCCGTGGTCGTCTTCCCGGAGCCCTGAAGCCCCGCGAGGAGGAGCACGGCCGCCCGATTCGACGGAAACTGGAGCCCCGCCTGCGCCGCGCCGCCGAGGAGCTTCACCAGCTCCTCGTGCACGATCTTCACCACTTGCTGTCCGGGCGCGACGCTCTGCAAGATCTCGGCGCCGACCGCGCGCGCTTCGACCGATTTCAAGAAGTCGCGCACGACGTCGAGGTTCACGTCCGCTTCGAGCAGCACGCGGCGGATCTCGCGAAGCGCGTCCTTGACGTCCTGCTCGGAGAGCCGGCCGCGGCCCACCAGTTTCTGGAAGACGCCGTGGAGACGCTCGGTCAGGCTCTCAAACAAGGTGTCGGGCTCCCCGGCGCGCGTCTTGGAACATGGTCGACATAAACGCAGTAGGCTACCATCGGACCGGCACTTACAGCAACCACCAAGTGGGGCCCGCCGCGGCCGGGTGGAGAATCCCTGGCCATTCCAGGAAAAGTGAAGCCGGAAGGCGTCGGTCGTACATTTTCGTTGACACGGGAGGCAAGTGTGACTATTTTTAACAGTCGAGTGGAGTTCCCTGTCGCCTCGTGCCCAATCCGCGGCCAAGGCCTAGTCCCACAAGCCGGTCATTTCTTGCGGGGTCTTGAGTTGCGAAACACGTGGATGTGCGGGGAACTTCCTCATTTATTGTCCCCCACCCCCACTCCTTGAGACCGGCCAGGAGTAAGACTCCACTGAAACGCGTACTCGTGTTGGCGTGCTTCGCGCTCGTCGGCTGCAATTCGGACGCGATCCACGGACGCCAGGCGTTCTTTCCCGGCTCGACCCTCACCTCGTGGACGGCGTGCGAGAAGTTCTCGGGGATCAGCGACGTCATCCGGATCTGCGCCAGCGCGGGCCTCCTCCCGGGCGCGACCCAGCAGACCTACAACATCTCCTTCTCCCTCCCGAACGACGCGCACGTTCTGATCGCGGTCTTCGACAACCATGCCGCGCTGGTGAAGGGGCTTTTCAACGCGGACGAACCGGCGACGCTTCCCGGCTTCTTCCGCCAACCTCCGATCGCGTGGGACTTCACCGACGCGAAGGGCGTCCGCGTTCCGGCCGGCTCCTACCGCCTCTACTTCAAGTCGGGCTCGTTCCAGTCGACCAGCGACGTGGAAGTCCCATGACCTCCCGTTCTCGCGCCCCTCGCTTCCTCGTCTTCGCCGCGTGCCTCGTGGCGGGATCCTTCGTCGTCTCGTGCCCGTTCGAGGCGCGCGCGCAGGGGGGAGCCATGGGCGACAGCGTGGGGTCGGTCCGGCCGATGGCGCCCGCCGATTCCGCGGCGGTCGCTGCGGCGATGGCGGCTTCCGATTCCGCGCTCGTCGCGGCCTTGGCTCCACCCCTCTATCATTTGACCCTCAGGACGGATCGCCACCGCTTGGAATTGGGCGTGGCCATGCCCAAGGGATATTTCGACTGGCTCGGAACCCTCGGATACCGCCGTCTCCTTCTCACCGACACGCGGTTCGAACACTGGCTCCACGCCGAGGCGATCTTCGGGAAGAAGGAGTACCTCAGCGAAGGCGCGGCGAGCGTGGCGTGGTTCATCCGGCCGCTGGCCTTGCGGCGCCCCGAGTGGCGGATTCGCCCGGTGGTGGAGGGAGGCGTCGGCGAGTACGTGGTCGTGCAGTTCGCCGACATCGTTGGCTTCGAAGATTGGTCCTCCCACGCGCGCGCCTACGTGAAGGGGCACTCGGTCGCGGGCTTCGAGACCGATCTATCGAGTCGGTGGGGGCTGGCGATCCGGGGACGATTCACGATTCCGGCCAGCAGGCCTCTCGACTACGCCCAGCTCGTTCTCTTTCTCAGGTAGGCGCCGGTCGCGGAGTGCTCCGCGCGCTCCAGGTCGGCGGGCAATCCCTCGGCGACGATCTTCCCGCCCCCCGCGCCACCGTCCGGCCCGAGTTCCACCAGCCAATCGCACGTCGCCAGGAAATCGAGGTTGTGCTCGACCGCGATGACCGTCCCCCCGCGCCGCGTCAGCTCGTGCAAGACACGTAGAAGAACGGCGACGTCGCGCCGGTGAAGCCCGACCGTCGGCTCGTCCAGGATGTAGAGCGTGTCGGGTGTGCTCCGGTCGGCCAGCTCGCGAGCCAGCTTCAGCCGCTGCGTCTCTCCTCCGCTCAAGGTCGTCAGCGGCTGCCCCAAACGTAGATAACCGAGCCCCACCCGCTCCAGGACCCAGAGCGGCTCCTGGATCTCGGGCTCTCCGCTGAAGAGGCGGATCGCCTCCTCGATCGTCCGGTCGAGAAGTTCGTCCATCGAGAGCCCGTGGACTCGGACTTCCAGGACCTCGGGGCGGTAGCGGCGCCCGCCGCATGCCTCGCAGGGAATCGAGAGGTCGGCCAGGAAGTACATCTCGACCTTCGTGACGCCGGCCCCGTCGCAGACGTCGCATCGACCGCCGGCCACGTTGAACGAGAAGGTCCCGGGGGTGTACTTCCGTTCGCGGGCCAGCGGCGCGCGCGCCCACCGCTCGCGGATCCGGTCGAACGCCTTCACGAACGTCGCCGGATTGGAGCGCTGCGTCCGCCCGACCGGACTCTGATCGACCAGCGCGATCCGCGAACAACCCTCGAGGCCTGTCACTTCGTCGTGCGCCCCCGGCACCGGAGCCTCATCCCCGACCGCGCGGGCGGCGGCCCGGTAGAGAACGTCCTCCACGAGCGTCGACTTGCCCGAGCCCGAGACGCCGCAGACGCCGCTCAGGGCACCGATCGGAAAGCGGGTGGAGACGTTTCTGAGGTTGTGCTCCCGCGCGCCGCGCACCTCGATCCACCCGGTCGAGCGCTTGGAGTCGGGGAGGCGGAAGCGCGAATCGCGGGCGGGAAACTCCACGTGCGCCCGGCGGCCCGGCCACGATTCGATCGGCCCCTCGTAAAGGAGCTGCCCGCCCCGCTCACCCGCGCCGGGCCCGAGTTCCACGATCCACTCCGCGGCATCGATCACGTCGGGGTCGTGCTCGACGACCAGGAGCGTATTCCCCCGCTCCCGGAGCCGCAGGAGGATGCGGATCAGCCGGTCGGTGTCGCGCGGATGGAGACCGACCGTCGGCTCGTCGAGGACGTAGAGCGCGTGGCTCAGGCTTCCTCCGAGCGCGTTCGCCAGCTCGATTCGCTGCGCCTCCCCACCCGAGAGCGATTTCGTCTGCCGGTCGAGCGCCAGGTAATCGAGCCCGACCTCGCCCAGGTATTCGAGGCGTCCGCGGAGCTCGGCCACGATCGGCGCCGCGACCTGGGTGCGGACCGGGTCGAGATCCAGACCCGCCGTGAACGCGCGCAGCTCCCCCACCGTCATCGCCGCCAGATCCGCGACGTTCTTCCCCCCGACGTAGACCTCCAGCGCCTCGGGCTTGAGGCGGATTCCCCGGCAGGCGCCGCAGATGATCTGCTCCTGGTAGCGCTTCACGAGAAAGCGCGCGCTGAGCTTGTACGCCTTCTCCTTCTGCCGCTCGAGGAAGGGGAAGACGCCGCGGAAACCCGGCGCACCCTGGAGCAGGATCTCCTGCTGCGCCGGCTTCAGCGACTTGAAGGGTCGGTCGAGTGAAATCCCGTGTTTCTCCGAGACCGCCTTCAGTTTCGGAAGAAAGTGGGCCCGCCACGAATTCGCCCACGGATCGAGCGCCCCTTCCAGGACGCTCTTCTCCGGATGCGGGACGATCCGCTCGCGCGTGAACGTGAGGACGTTGCCGAAGCCGCGGCACTCGGGACAGGCGCCGTAGGGACTGTTGAAGGAGAAGAGCTGCGGTCGCGGCTCGGGGAATTCCCGCCCGCATCCTTCGCAGACGCGGCCGTCGGCGTAGGTGGCGCGCTCCCCGGAGGCGCGCTCGACCGTGACGCGGCCGTCGCCCTCCCTCCAGGCATGCTCCAGCGCCTCGCGAAGCCGCATTCGGTTCTCCGGCGTCGAGCGGGTTCGATCGACCAGGATCTCGATCGGGGCGCGGAGCTTCGGCGACGGCGGCTCGTCCAGACGGAGCCACGCGTCGGTCCCGTGCGCGCGGGCGCGGAGGAATCCCCGCGAGAGGGCGCGAGCCCAGAGCGCCGCCGGCGATTCGCCCGGCCGCGCGCCGACCGAGACCCAGATGGAGACTTCCTCTCCTTCCGCGCGGAGCACGGCCTCCAGAACCGAATCGAGGCTGTGCCGCGGCACGGCGTGGCCGCACCGGCCGCAGCGCGTCTCCCCGACCCGGGCTAAAAGGAGCCTGAGGTAGTCCGCGAGTTCGGTGACCGTGCCGACCGTCGAGCGGCCGGTCTGGGCCGCGGCGCCCTGGCGGATGGCGATCGCCGGCGCCAGCCCTTCCAGATGGTCGTAGTCGGGACGCGGCAGGCGGTCGAGGAACTGCTTCGCGTAGGTCGAGACGCACTCGACGTAGCGCCGCTGGCCCTCGGCGTAGATCGTGTCGAAGGCGAGCGACGACTTGCCCGACCCGCTGACGCCGGTCACGACCGTCAGGGAGGCGCGGGGAAAGGAGACGTCGATGTTCTTGAGATTGTTCTGCCGGGCGCCCCGCAGCTGGACGCGCGGCTTGGAGGCGATGGCGGCCGCGTCGGGAGCGGCGGGAGGCGAGGGGGAGCGGTCGGGCACGAGCCCACTATAACGCGAGGCCGCCCGGCATGCACCGGGCGGCCTCCGAGGACGTGCCCAATCCGCGTTGAACTACTTCTTCTTGGCAGCCTTCTTCTTAGCAGCCTTCTTCTTCGCCGGCATGAACGTCACCTCCCCTCGCGTTGATTTCGTTCGCCGTTCAGCCCGTGGCATTGCCCCCGGGCCCGATCAGCCCCACCACCTCATCCACCAGCACAGTCAGATCGAACGGCTTTCTGAGATATCGATCGACCTTCAGTCTCTTCGCTTCCAACTTCACCTCGGGAGTCTCGTAGGCCGTCATGAGAATAACCTTCGACGGCACCGCCTGCTCCCGCAGGCGCCTGATCATCTCGATGCCGCTCTCCCCCGGGAGGCGGTTGTCGAGGACGATCAGGTCGAACGAGGGGCTCGCGAACGCTCGCCGCTCCGCGTCTTCCGCGGAACCAGCGGTCGCGATCCGATAACCCGACTCACGAAGGACATTGGAGAGGGTGCGAACGAG
>JBBTHR010000021.1:0-2169 GCA_038060295.1 Candidatus Eiseniibacteriota bacterium | reverse complement strand
GTTCCCGCCTGGACCTCGCGCGCGCTCCTGGAACTGGCGCGGAGCGAACTCCTCCGCGGCCTGGTGGACGAGGCGGTCATCCACGTCGATTCCGCTTCCTCGCTCGTGCCGTCCGAGGACGATCCCGTGCTGGCCCGCGAAATCGACGATTTTCGCGCGGAGATCGAGCGGGGCCTGATCGAAGGGACTTCATCCTCCAGCAACGAATTCGCCGCCTTCGAGGAAGTCCGGGACGTGCTCCGCCGCGGAGATGCCGATGCCGCCGTGCAGGACGTCCTCTCCGTCGTGGCCCGCCGCACGAACGCCACTCGCGGATTCGTCGCGGCTCCGGCGGCGTCTGGCGCGCTCGAAATCGTCGGAGCGCTCGGCATCGCGCCGCGCTCGGCCCATGAGCTTCTCGTCGAGATCGATCGCCGCGTCGGCACGCCCCGTCTCGTCTCGGCGCCGCTCGTGGCGAGCCGCGCCAGCGCCGACGAACGCTTCCGCGACCTGCCGTCCTCGGCCCACATCGGGCCGCGCACGACGATCGCGATCGTGCCGCTTCCGCTTCCCTCGGGGCAGCCCGGCTTCCTCTACCTCGATCGGAGCGAGGACGGGCCGTTCGGCGCCTTCAAGCAGCGCGAGATCAATCTCATGGCGGTGCTGGCGAACCACGTGGCCATGGCGATCTTGGAGTTGCAGCGCCAGAAGCTCGCGAACGAGAACAGCGCGCTTCGTGGACGGCTCCTCGGATCGGCCAACGAGCACGGGATCGTCACCCGCAGCCCCGACCTGCTCGAGATCCTCTCCCTTCTCGACCGCGTCGGGCCCTCGGACGCCACCATCCTCATCGAAGGCGAGACGGGGAGCGGCAAGGGACTCCTGGCGAGGGCCATTCACGCCTCCAGCACGCGAGTCCAGAAGCCGCTCATCACCGTGAACTGCGCCGCCCTCCCCGAACACCTGCTGGAGAGCGAACTCTTCGGCCACGTGCAGGGCGCCTTCACCGGTGCGGTGCGCGACAAGGTGGGGCTCTTCGTCGAGGCGAGCGGCGGCACGATCTTCCTGGACGAGGTCGACAAGACCTCGGTCACGATCCAGGGCAAGCTTTTACAGGTACTCGACACGAAGGAAGTGCGGCCCGTCGGCGGAAATCGCGCGACCAAGGTCGACGTGCGCGTCCTCTGCGCGACCAACGTCAATCTCAAGGCGCGGATCGCGCGCGGCGAGTTCCTGGAGGACCTCTTCTACCGCCTGAACGACATCTGCTTCCGCGTGCCGCCGCTCCGCGAGCGGCCGGAGGACGTTCCGCTTCTGGTGGAGCACTACGCGCGCCGCTATGCCGCCGAGATGGGGAAGGATATCCGGGGAATCGACCCCGAGTTGATCGGGACGTTCGCCGGGCTCCCGTGGCGGGGCAACGTGCGCGAGCTGGAGAAGGTCGTGAAGCGGATGGTCGTGATGGCGAACGACGGCGATTCGCTCGCGCTCCGGCTCGCTCCCAAGGAGTTGCTGAAGGTGGAGGATGAAGTCTCCGAGGGGCCGGCGACTCTCCGCGCCGAGGTCGCCAAGGTGGAGCGCCGACTGATCACGCAGGCCCTGGAGCGGCACAACTGGAACAAGCTCCAGGCGGCGAAGGAGCTTTCGCTCAGTTATCCGACGCTCCTGCAGAAAATCAAGATCTTCCGGCTCGATCGCCGCTCGGTGATTCGGCAAAGAGCTTAAGAAGTTTATATAAAGAAATTTGATACACCTAAGCCCATGCACCGCATGGGCTTTCTTGTTTCCATCTCAAAAACTATCAAGTTTCTATCAAAACATCTGTCAACGGAACCCCATCCGAGGACACAAACCGGTCTCGGACGCATGTCGTTAACGTGTTTGACCAATGGATGTTACGGACTAATTTCGGCCTCTTCACAGGTTCCTCTCCGGGTGGCACGTCGAATGCTTTTGCATAGTGCCCGGAGGGGGGGACCTCCAACGAGCCCGCAGGTCCAGTCAGCGTTGGGCCATGAGTTAGCGGCCAGAAAAGGCACCGGCCCTTTTCGAAGACGCGTAACTCGACAGGAGCTGACAGGGCCGGGGCTCAAATTTTGAAGGCGACGGCGGCATCCCGTAAGGGGGGCCGCCGTTTCTTGTACGCCCAGCATGGGCACTGACTGGGAGGTGAAAGTCCTCCGGGGACTT
>JBBTHR010000020.1:0-44169 GCA_038060295.1 Candidatus Eiseniibacteriota bacterium | reverse complement strand
AGCGGTACGGAGAACACGGCGGTCTCGATCACCGGTTCGGCGTCGGATCCTGACGCTGAGACCGTGACGCTATCGCAGACGAACACGGCGGCGTTCCTTGCGGGTCCGGCTTCGGCTGGTCCTGTGCTGGCGCCGAGCATCACGCTCACGGGCACCCCGAACTTCAGCCAGTCCGGTAGCTCTTCGGTCAGCTGGAGCGCGGTGGACAACGGCTCGCCGGTTCAAAGCTCGACGGCGACGACGGCCATCACGATCGCGAACCTGAACCAGAACCCGGTCATCGTGGCTCCGGCGACGGTTAGCGGTACGGAGAACACGGCGGTGTCGATCACCGGTTCGGCCACCGATCCGGATGGCGACAACGTGACCTTGTCGCAGACGAACACGGCGGCGTTCCTTGCGGGGGCGGCTTCGGCTGGCCCTTCGTTGACGCCGAGCATCACCCTTACCGGCACCCCGAGTTTCAGCCAGGCCGGTTCGTACACGGTCGACTGGAGCGCGGTGGACGCCACAACGGGCACGGCGACGGCCACCACGGCTCTCACGGTCGCGAACACCGACCGCGCGCCGGCGCTCGCCGCAATCGCGAACGTGATCGTGGGCCAGGGTGGCAGCGCCTCGCGGAACGTGAACGCCTCCGATCCGGACGGCGACGTCGTCGAGGTCTCGGCCTCGCTTCCCCCCTTCGCCACGTTGAATCCGCCGCTCTCGGGGGCGGGCAGCGTCGCGACGACGATCAGCATCAATCCCACGCCCGGCACGGCGACGGGCGACTACGCCGCCTCGGCCACGGCGACGGCGCTCGGCCTCACCGACACCAAGAGCTTCACGATCACGGTCACCCCCACCAACCAGGTCATCCAGCTCGATCCGATCGCCGACGTCACGCTGGACGAGGGCTTCAGCAGCTCCGTCACCGTGAACGCCACCGACGCGGACAACGACCTGATCACGGTGACGGCTTCGCTCCCCGGGTTCGCGGCGCTCCTGGCGCCGACGTCCGGGACCGGCACCGTCACGACCGCGGTCACCATCAACCCGGGATTCTCCGACGCGGGCGTCTACGCCTCGTCGGTCACGGCCACCGACGGCATCCAGCCGGTCACGGAGCCGTTCCAGATCACCGTCAACAACGTCGATCGCCCGGTCGCGCTCGATCCGATCGCGGACCTGAACGTGGCGGAGGGCGCTTCAGCCTCCCGCTCGGTGAACGCCAGCGATCCGGATAGCGACCCGATCACCCTGAGCGCCAGCCTCCCGGCGTTCGCGTCTCTGAGCGACAACGGCAACGGTACCGGAAGCGTCACGGCGGCGCCGGGCTTCACCGACGCGGGAAGCTACCCGTCTTCGGTCACGGCGACGGCGAACGGCACGACGAACACTGAAACCTTCACCATCCTGGTCTCGGACGTCGACCGCGCGCCGGTCCTGGCCGCGATCTCCAACATCAACGTCCAGGAAGGCTCCTCGGCCAGCACGCCGGTGAGCGCCACGGATGCCGACGGCGAGACCATCGGTCTCACGGCCAGCCTTCCCGCCTTCGCGACTCTCGATGCCCCGATCAGCGGCGCCGGTACGGTCTCCACGACGGTGACCGCGGCGCCGGCCCCCGGAGACGCGGGGAGCTACCCCTCCTCGGTCACGGCGACGGCGAACCTCCTGACCGACACGAAGAACTTCACCATCAATGTCACACGTCCGAACCAGGTGCCGACGATCTCGGCCCCCGCGACGGCGACGGTGGACGAAGGCCAGAATCTCAACTTCACGGTGACCGCGGCCGATGGAGACAGCGATCCGTTGACGCTGGCGGCTTCGGGTGTCCCGGCCGGCGCGTCGTTCCTGGACAACGGGAACGGCACCGGCACCTTCAACTGGACGCCGGGCTTCAATCAGGCCGGCTCGTACACGGTCACGTTCGACGTGAGCGACGGGAAGGGCGGCACGAACAGCGCCTCCACCGGCATCACGGTCAGCAACGTGAACCGCTGCCCGACGGCGAACGCCGGCGGCCCCTACACGGGCGTCGTGAACTTCGCGGTCAACTTCGACGGCAGAGGATCGTCCGATCCAGACGGTGACCCGCTCTCCTACACGTGGACCTTCGGAGACGGCGGAACCGGGACCGGCGCCACGGTCTCGCACGTGTACGTGACGGGCGGCGTCTTCACCGTGAACCTCGCGGTCGGCGACAACCTCTGCGAGGACAACGCGGCCACGACGGCGACCATTGTCACCGACTTCCCGGCGAACGTCTTCACGACCGGCGGCAACAACACGACCAGCCTCGGCGCGGGCAAGCCGACCACCTGCGTCCAGATCGAGCCGATCGCCGGCTCGTTCGCCCTCTCCGACGTCGATCTCACGACGATCAAGATGATCTCTGCCGGCACCGGCTCGGTCTCTGAGATCTTGGCGATCGCCGACAAGACGGCGGTGGACGGCGACAAGGACCGGGACGGCGCGAGCGAGATCCGCGCCTGCTTCACGAAGGCCGATCTCCGGCTCCTCTTCAGCGGTCTGCCGGCGGGACGGAACACGGTCACCGTCGCGATCGAAGGGAATCTCACGACGGGCGGCAAGTTCAGCGGGACGCTGGTCCACACGGTGAAGTCGACCGGTGGCGCGCTCGCGGCGAAGGTGTCGCCGAATCCGCTCAATCCGGAGACGACGCTCTCCTTCCAGCTCCGGACGCCGGGTCGCGTGACCGTGAAGATCTTCGATCTGAACGGGCGCCTGGTGAAGACGTTGCTCGACGATACGCGCGGCGCGGGAATCCAGGATTTGACCTGGAACGGCACCACCGACGGCGGCGCCAAGGTGGCGAGCGGGGTCTACTACTTCCGCCTCGACACGCCGGACGGTCGCTTCGTGAAGGCGGCGACGGTCCTCAAGTAGACGCAGCGGATTCAGGACAGAGGGAAATCCTCCGTCGAGGGGGATCAGAGACGGGGCGGCGCGGTAAGGCCGCCCCGCTCTCGTTTCACGGCTTGGGGCGGGCGGAGCGCTCCGCTTCGAGCGCCGCGAGGCGCTCCGAGAGCAGGGTGGCGATCGGAGTCGGGACGCCGGCGGCGTCGCCCTCCCTCCGGACGGCGCCGAGGATGGCGTCGCCCTCGGTCGGCCGCGCGCGCGCGACATCCTCCGCCATGGAAGATCGGTTCCCGGCCGTATCGTGGAGGAGGGCGTCGAGCAACGGTTCGGGGTCGTACGGCGCGTGCAGGAAGCCGCGCGCCGCGCCGACCGCCACGGCCTCCCGCGCCGCGGCGCAGGCGAGCGCGTATAGCGCGGGCGAGTCGCGCACGGCGCCGTTCACGACGGCGTGGATCGCCGTGAGCGGATTGACCGCGACGTTCAGGACGAGCTTCCTCCAAAGGACCTCGCGCGCGTTCGCCGCGATCTCCGCGCGTAGCCCCGCGCCCGTGAAGAGCCGCGCCGCCGCCGCCGCGTCGGGCTCGGCCCCCGGCGTCCAGGCGGTGAAGATGGTGATTCCTCCGGTTGACGCGTGGACCCGGCCGGCCTCGTCCCAGTAGGCGCCGAGCGTCGTGGTCCCGGCCACCAGCGGAACGCCGGGGAGGGCGTGCTCCAGAAGATCGAGGTTCCCCCATCCGTTCTGGAGCGACACGACCGGGGTGGGCGTCTCCAGCAGGGAGGGCGCGATTCGACGCGCGGCGTCGCCCGTTTGATACGACTTCACACAGAGAAAGACGAACGAGGCGGGTAGAAGCGCGGCGGGGTCGTCAGTCGGCTCGGCGAGCGGCGCCTCCCGCCGGCACGCCTCGGCGCGTCCGGAGGAGCGGAGGAGGACCCGCACGCGGATCCCGGCGCGCGAGAGGCACGACGCGAGGAGCGTGCCGAGAGCTCCGGCGCCCACGATCCCAACCCTCGTCTCCCGCTTCGATCGCTCCACCGAGTCCTCCGCGCTTGACCGCGTTCCGCGGGCCGCCTAGAGTGCGGCGCGTGGCGCCTCCGAACGCCCCGCGAGCGATCATACCCCGAACGAGCGACCCCGTGCTTCGAGCCGTCATCTTCGACTACGGCAACACCCTCATCGGCATCGATCCGTCCACCCCGTCGCGGCGCACCGACTACGCCGACGTCGTCGCGCGACCTGGCGCGGAGCGCCTCGCCTCGCATCTCGCGGAGCGCGGGCTCTTGGACGCGCGCGCGGAACAGATGCGGTTCATCGGTCTTTACTTGAAAACTCGCGAGAAGAACCGGCTGGCCGCCGAGGTGGCGGGCGACGAGATCACGGCCGAGGCCTCGCTGGCAGAGGCGCTGGCGGAGGTGGGGACGCCGCCGGCCGGCTCTGCGCTGCTTCACGAGGCGATTTCGGTCTACTTCACGGCCGAGGAGGAGCGGATCGTGGCGCTCGACGGCGCGATGGAGACGCTTGAGATGCTCCGGGCGACGGGCGTTCGGATCGGCCTCCTCTCGAACGCCACCGACGGTCGCTACGTGGAGCGGGTGGCGTCGCGCCTGGGGATGCGCCCCTTTTTCGACCCCTTCGTCGTCTCGGCGGATATCGGCGTTCGAAAGCCGCGCGCGGAGGCGTTCCACGCGGTGCTCGACCGCTGGGCGCTCCCGGCCGAGGACGTCGCCATGGTGGGGGATTCGCTCTACCACGATGTGGCCGGCGCGAACCGGCTGGGGCTCTATTCGGTTCACTTCACGCAGATCGCGAACCCCGGCGATCCGGCGTATCGCGATCATGTCGCCCCGCGCGCGGCCGCCTCCTCCCACGCGGCCCTCCGCGCGGCGATGACGCCGCTCCTGAACGCGGCGCCCTAGCGCGCCGCGAGCAGCACCCGCCGGCTCCGCCGGCCCGGCGCCCCCCGCGCCGTCCGATGTCCCGCCCCCCCGTGGAGGCGACGCCATGCTGGCGCGCGTCTGGTCGTGCACGACCGTCGGAATCGACGGCGTCTTCGTTCGCGTGGAGGCCGACCTCGGCGTCGGGCTCCCATCCTTCTCCATCGTCGGTCTTCCCGACGCGGCGGTCCGCGAGAGCCGCGAGCGGGTACTGGCCGCCATCCGAAACTGTGGGTTCGAATTTCCGGCCCGCCGCATCACCATCAACCTCGCGCCCGCGCACGTCCGGAAGGAGGGAGCGAGGTTCGATCTCCCGATCGCGGCCGCGATCCTCCTCGCTTCGGGGCAGATTCCGCGGGGCGCTCCGCTGGAGGAGGGAGTGCTGACCGGGGAACTCGCCCTCGACGGCGGCGTGCGCCCGGTGCGGGGCCTGCTGGCGGTGCTGGTGGCGGCGCGCCGGGAAGGACGCGGCCCGGTCTGGATTCCGTACTCCAATCGCGCCGAGGCGCGTGCCCTGCCGGAGGTGGCGGTCGTGCCGATCGAATCGCTGGTCGCGCTGCGCGGGGAGGAGGAGGTCCCGGCCGGTTCGTTCCGGGATGCCCGCGCAGACGACAGTCCGGCGGCTCCGGCCGATCCGCCGGCCGATCTCGCCGACGTGCGCGGGCAGGCGCTCGCCCGTCGCGCGATGGAGATCGCGGCCGCGGGCGGGCACAACGTCCTTCTCGTGGGGCCTCCCGGCGCGGGGAAGACGATGCTCGCGAGGCGTCTCCCGGGGATTCTCCCTCCGCTCTCGGGGGAAGAGGCGATCGACGTGGCGACGATCCACTCGGTCGCCGGGCGCCTCGCCCCCGGCGCAGCGCTCTCCCGCACGCCTCCGTTTCGCGCGCCGCATCACACCATCTCGGACGCCGGGCTGGTCGGAGGAGGGCGCGGACCGCTCCCGGGCGAGGCGAGCCTCGCGCACCGCGGCGTGCTCTTCCTCGACGAGTTCCCCGAGTTTCGCAGGAATGTGATCGAGGCGCTTCGCCAGCCGCTGGAGGAAGGGACGATCACGATCGCGCGCGCCGGCTCGGCGGTTCGGTTCCCGGCCGCCTTCTCGCTCGTGGCGGCGATGAATCCCTGTCCCTGCGGTCACCGCGGAGGTCGCCGCCGTGGCTGCCGGTGTCCTCCCGAATCGTACTCGCGCTACTGGTCGAAGATCTCGGGGCCGATTCTCGATCGGATCGATCTCGTGCTGGAGGTCCCCGCGCTCCCGGTGGAGGAGCTCCTGGCGCGCGGCGCGGGGGAGCCGTCGGCGCGCGTACGCGATCGCGTGCTGGCGGCGCGTACGCGGGCGCTCGTCCGGGGCGGGCCGGCGCGAAACGCCGCGGCCACCGCGAACGAGCTCGATCGATGGGGCGCGCTCGGCGCGGCGGAAGGGAATCTCCTCCGGCAGGCGGCCGAGCGCTTCGGACTCTCGGCGCGCGGGGTCCTGCGCGTGCGGCGAGTGGCGCGCACGATCGCGGACCTGGCGGCCTCGGAACGCGTCGGCGTGGCCCACCTCGCGGAGGCGCTGCAGTTTCGGGGGTCGGGAATCCGCGAGGAAATGGGGCCGCGGTAGCGGGCCCGCCGCTCCGGCACTCCCAATCCCTTGGGGCGCAAGGGAGAAGCCCGTTGACTTCGGGGTATGGAGTAGATAGCGTATCGACCAACCGGGAGAAGATCGATGAACTCAAAGCACCAAGCCAAGTTACTGGATCGGATCGGCTTCCAGGCCGCCCGCCTTGCGGCGGTCGTGGCGCTGCTTTTCTCCGCCCTCTCCGCCTCGGCACAGAATCCGCCTGTCGGCGGCGCGGCCCCGGCGGCGCAGAGCGTCTCGCGCCCGGCGCCGAAGGCGATGACGATCGACGAGGCGCTGGAATTCACCAGGAAATCGCCGAAGGACACCAACTCCTGGCTCGCGCTCGGTTCCGCGTACCGGCGCGTTCACCGCTACGAAGAAGCAGCGGCCGCGTTCAAGAAGATGACGATCGTCGACGCCAACAACTCCACCGGGTGGGTCAGCCTCGGCGCCACCTACATGGATCAGCGCAAGAGCGCCGACGCGAAGGCAGCGTTTCAGCGGGCACTGAAGATCAGTCCCGACGACGCGGCGGCTCACTACAACCTGGGAACCTACTACCTGACGATGGGGAAACGGGACGACGCGCTGGGCGAATTCAAGCGCGCCGCCTCCGCGAAGCCTCCCATCGCGGACGCGTTCGTGAGCATCGGCCTCGTGGAGGCGGAAACCGGCGCGCTCGATCAGGCGATCGCCTCGTACAAGAAGGCGCTCGCGATCGACTCGACGAACGTTCGGGCGCTCTGCAATCTCGGGAACGCCTATTATGGACAGGGGCGCCATCCCGAGGCGACTGCCCTCTACAAGAAGGCGCTCCGGCACGACAAGGAAAACCAGGAAGCGCTCTACAATCTGGGCGTGGCCTTCGCCGACGCGGGCATCTATCAGTCGGCGGTCACCTACTGGCGCCGCGTCGTCGGCATCGACTCGCTCTCCGTCGTGGCCGAAAGCGCGCGGAACAGCATCCAGGTGTTGCAGGAGTATCTCGATCAGCAGAAGAAGGCGACCCCCGCGGGGCCTTGACCCCGGCGACCGCGACCATCCCGGCGCTCGAGGCGCCGCGGCGTCATCCAGGGAGGCACCGACCGATGCACCAGCGTGGCACGCGACATTCGGCCCGCATTCCCGCCGTCACCGCGACGCTTCTCCTTCTCACCGCCGCCGGCTGCTCGGGCTCCAGGCAGGCGGCCCCCGTCGCCGGGGCGGGAGCGAACGCCGCGTCGGCCGTCGCGCCGTCGGCGAGTTCCGCCCGCGGTCACGTCGCCACCGGCGCCGATCTTCTCCATCGTGGACTCCTCGACGACGCCGAGCGGGAATTCCGGCTCGCGCTCGAGAACGAGCCGAACAATCAGGACGCGCTGGCGGGGTTGGGCCAGGTGCAGGTGCGCCGCGGGCAGTACTCGGACGCGGTGCCGCTCCTGGAACGCGCGACGCGCGTCTCCTCCCAGATGGTTTCCGCCTTCCAGACCCTCGGCGACGCGCACCTCGCGCTCGGCGAACTCGACAAGGCCGCCACGGCGTACCGCCAGGCGGTCGCGCTGGCCCCGGAGGACGTGGGGCTTCGCCTCTCGCTCGCCCGCTCGCTCATGGAGGCGGCGGAGTACGGGGAGGCGACATCGATCTGCCGGCAGACGCTCCGCTTCGTGAAGAACGCTCCCGACCGGCAGGCGCAGGTCTATCGCCAGCTCGGTGAGATCTATTCGCGCGAGGGGAAGGCCGCGGAGGCTGTCTCCGCGCTCTACAAGGCCGCTGAACTCGATCCCCGCGACGCCGAGATCGCCCGGTCGTTGTCCGCGGCCGCGTCGCGCGGCGGGCTCTACGCCGAGGCCGCCACCGCGTGCCAGCGAGTCTTGCAGTTATCGCCCCTCGACGTCGGCGCGAAGAAGCAGCTGGCCTGGGTCAATTTCAAGCTGGAGCGCTATCCAGTCTCCATCAAGCACTACGAGTCGCTCGGGGAGTCGCTCGGGACCGTGGATCGATACTATCTTGCCCAGGCATACGCCAAGACGAACAAGACCGACCGCGCCGTGGATCTCTTCCGGGTGGTCGTCCGCACAGATCCACATAATTACAAGGGGGTTTACTGCAACATGGCCTACGCCTACTACGACGCGACCCGCTACCAGCGGGCGATCGAGGCGGCGAAGGAAGGGCTCGCGGGCGACAGCGCGAACGCCTGTCTGAAGTTCTGCTGGGCGCAGGCGCTCGACAAGATGGGCCGCCACGAGGAGGCCATCCCGGTCTTCGAGGCGGCCATGGCCGATCCGGCCTACGCCGAGAGCGCGCAGCGCGAGTTGGAGCGCCAGCGCCGCATCGTGAGACTTCTGAAGACGAAGGAGAAGACGAACTGATGATTCGCGTTTCGAACCCAAGGCAAGGAGGCTCGATGTTCCGGATGTCCATTCGTGGCGTGGTGGGGATGACGGCAGCGGGGTTCCTGGTCGCGGGTGCGGCGTATGCCGCCGATCCGCCGGCCGGAGACGCGGCAACGAAGGCTGCCGCGAAGGCCCCGAACGCCCAGGCCGCCGCCGGCAAGGCAGGCGCCGCGGCTGACGAAGTGGCGGTGATGGAGACCTCGAAGGGCCGCATGGTCGTCGAGTTCTGGGCGAAAGAGGCGCCGCTGACGGTCGCGAATTTCAAGAAGCTCGCCCGGCAGGGCTACTTCGACGGCACCGGATTCCACCGGATCATCAAGGGCTTCATGATCCAGGGCGGCGACCCCAATTCGAAGAACCCGAAGGCGTCCAATCTCGGCACGGGCGATCCTGGCTACAAGCTGAAGGATGAGTTCAACGCCCACCGCCACGAGAAGGGTGTTCTCTCGATGGCGAACAGCGGCACGCCGAACTCGGCGGGCTCGCAGTTCTTCGTCATGCATGGGATGGCGTCTCATCTCGACGGCCACTACACGGCGTTCGGCCTGGTCTTCGAGGGGATCGACGTCCTCGACGTGATCGCCAACACGCCGGTCGGCCCGAGCGCAGGGATGGGCGGAGAGATGTCGAAGCCGCTCGAGTGGACGACGGTGAAGTCGGTCCGGATCATGCCGCGCGCGGCATGGATGGCGAAGAAGGACGAGACGACGAAGGCGGCGGCCGCGGTCAAGGCCGGCGACGCCGCCAAGACCGAAACGGCGAAGGCGGCCGCAACGGTGAAGGTCGATGAGGCGAAGAAGCAGGGCGAGGCCATCAAGGCGAAGATGGCGATGGAGAAGGCCGCGGCCGACTCGGCCAAGGCGAAGCCCGGGGGCGCGGGCAAGTAGACGCCCCCCACCTCCAGTTCGAAGACGATTCCGGGCCGGGCGCCTCGATTGCGCCCGGCCCTTCTTTTTTGATACTCTCATAACGTTAAGCCCGCACGCGTGTTCCAAGGGAGAAACGCCGATGTCCCGTATCTATCTCGACTACAACGCCTCCACGCCCTGCTGTCCCGAGGCGCTCGACGCCATGCTCCCCTATTTCCGGGAGCGGTACGGCAACGCGTCGAGCGTTCACGCCTTCGGACAGGAGGCGAAGGGGGCGATCGAGGAGGCGCGGGGAAAGGTGTCCGCCTTTCTGAACGCCTCTCCGGGAGAGATCGTCCTCACGAGCGGCGGAACCGAGTCGGACAACATGGGCGTGATCGGCGCCGCGAGGGCGCTGGCCGAGAAGGGCCGCCACGTGGTGACGAGCGCCATCGAGCACGACGCCGTCCGCCATTCGTGCGAGGCCCTGGAGCGCGAGGGCTACACGGTGACGCGCGTGGCCCCCGAGGGGAACGGGCGCGTCTCGGCCGACGCCGTGGCCGCCGCGCTCCGTCCCGACACCGTGCTCGTCACGATCATCGCCGCGAACAACGAGACGGGCGTCGTTCAGCCGACGGCGGAGATCGGCGCCCTCTGCGCCTCGCGCGGAATCGCCTTTCACGTCGACGCCGTGCAGGCCGCCGCGAAGTATCCGATCGACGTGAAGGCCTGGAACGCGACGCTGGTCACGATCACGGCGCACAAGTTTTACGGACCGAAGGGGGCCGGCGCGCTCTACGTGCAGCGCGGATTCCGCCTCGCGCCGCTCTCCCACGGCGGGGAGCACGAGCGCGGCCGCCGCGCGGGCACCGAGAACGTCCCCGCGATCGTCGGCTTCGGACGCGCCTGCGAGGTGGCGCAGGAGGAGATGAAGATGGTGCCGCCGCGGCTGACGGCGCTGCGCGACCGGCTGGAGGCGGGCCTCATGGCCGCCGTTCCACAGGTCGTGCGCCACGGCGACGGCGCGCCGCGCGTCTGCAACACGGCGCATCTTTCCTTCAAGGGAGCCGAGGGGGAGCATCTCATCCTCTCGCTCGACATGAAGGGGGTGGCGGTCTCGGCCGGCTCGGCCTGCAAGGCCGGTTCCTCCCATCCGTCGCACGTCCTCCTCGCGATGGGCGTTTCGGCCGCGCTCGCGCAGGCCGCGGTCCGTTTCAGCGTCGGGCGCTTCACCACCGAGGCGGAGATCGACCGGGTCCTGGAAATCGTCCCTCCGGTCGTCGAGAAAATCCGCGCGGAATCTCCGACCTTCGCCGCCTGATCGGGCATGAACGTTCTCCCCGACCGCCCCTCCACGATCCTCGTCGCCATGAGCGGCGGGGTCGACAGCGCCGTCACCGCGGCGATGCTCCGGGAAGCGGGGCACACCGTCATCGGCGTCACCATGAAGCTCTGGTGCTACTCGGAGGGCCCCTCGCCGAGCCGCGGCTGCTGCACGCTCGACGCCATCGACGACTGCCGCGCCGTGGCGCGCCGCCTCGGCTTCGCGCACTACGTCCTCGATCTGGAGACCGAGTTCCGCGAGCACGTGATCGAGGATTTCGTGGGCGAGTATCTGGCCGGGCGGACGCCGAACCCCTGCGTGCAGTGCAACAACTGGCTCAAGTTCGGCGAGCTCATGCGCCGCGCCGAGGCGTTCGGATGCGACTACGTGGCGACGGGACACTACGCGCGGCGGGGCGCCGACGAGGCTGGACGCGCCACGCTCCTTCGCGCCACCGACGTGTCCAAGGATCAATCGTACGTCCTCTGGGGGCTGGCTCCCTCGATCTTGGAGAAGGCCATCTTCCCGATCGGACATCTCCGGAAGGAGGAGGTCCGCGCGCGGGCTCGCGATCTGGGACTCGGCGTCGCCGACAAGCGCGAGAGCCAGGACATCTGCTTCGTGGAGGGAAAGCGCTATCTCGATTTTCTCCGGGAGAGGTTCCCGGAGCGGCTGGCCACCTCGCCCCGCGGCGCGGTGAAGGACGCGGCGGGCCGCGAGTGGCGGGAGCACGACGGGATTCATGCTTTCACCGTGGGACAGCGCCGCGGCGTGGAAGTCGCGGCGGGCATCCCGCTCTACGTCACGCGCATCGACGCGGCGAGCGGGACGGTGGAGGTCGGTCCCGAGCAGGCGCTCTATCGCCGGGAGGCCCGCGTGACGCGCGTCTCCTATCCGACGCCGGCCGCGGCGATGTCCGAGGGACACGGTTCGGCCACGGCCGCGGCGCCCATCCGCGGTGCCGCGAAGATACGCTACGCCCACCCACCGGCGGCCGCGACCTGGTTCCCGGAGGCCTCCGGCGAAGCGCTCGTCCGCTTCGACGAGCCGCAGCGCGCCCTCACGCCGGGGCAGTCGCTCGTCCTCTACGATGGCGAGCGCGTCGTGGCGGGCGGCGTGATCGCCGCGGTGGTGGGCTCGTGAGCGGCGTGACCGGTGGCCTGAACCGACTGGCGGGCGAGAAGAGCCCCTACCTCCAGCAGCATGCCCGAAATCCGGTCGACTGGCACCCCTGGGGCGAGGATGCCTTCGCCCGCGCCCGGCGGGAGGGGAAGCCGATCTTTCTTTCCATCGGCTACTCGACCTGCCACTGGTGCCACGTGATGGAACGCGAGTCGTTCGAGTCGGAGGAACTCGCGGCGATCCTGAACGAGCACTTCGTCTCGATCAAGGTGGACCGGGAGGAGCGCCCCGACGTCGACCACGTCTACATGACGGTCTGCCAGGCGCTGACCGGGAGCGGCGGCTGGCCGCTCACCCTCTTCCTGACGCCGGAGAAGGAGCCGTTCTTCGCGGGGACCTACTTCCCGCCGGAGACGCGCTTCGGTCGCCCCGGCCTTCGCGACCTCCTCGATCAGGTGATCACCGCCTGGGATGGAGAGCGCGACCGTCTGGTCGAGAGCGCCGCGCGCATCGCCGATGCGGTGCGCGGCCAAGTCGCCGGCGCGCCGGGAGAGGCGATGGGGGAGAGCGTTCTCCTGCGGGGATTCGAGCAGCTGCTGGGCCGCTTCGACGAGGAGCACGCGGGCTTCGGCGCCGCGCCCAAGTTTCCGACGCCGCATCAACTCTCCTTTCTGCTCCGCTGGTGGAAGCGCTCCGGCGACGCGCGCGCCCTCGACATGGTCGAGCGGACCCTCCAGGCGATGCGCCGCGGCGGCATCTACGATCAGGTGGGATTCGGCTTCCATCGCTACTCCACCGATCGCGAATGGAAGGTGCCGCACTTCGAGAAGATGCTCTACGACCAGGCGCTCCTTCTCCTCGCCTATCTGGAATGCGCGCAGGCTACGGGGGACCGTTTCTACGCGGCGGTGGCGCGGGAGATCGCGACCTACGTCCTGCGCGACCTGACCGGGACGGAAGGAGCCTTCCTCTGCGCCGAGGACGCCGACAGCGAGGGCGAGGAGGGGAAATTCTACGTCTGGAGCGCCACGGAGCTGGAGGCGCTCCTGGGCGAGGAAGACGCGGCCCTCGTCGCCGAGATCTACGGCGTCGAGGAGCGGGGCAACTGGATCGATCCGGGCCACGGCGGACTGACCGGCACGAACATCCTCCACGTCGCCGGCGACCCGGGCGTCGTGGCCGACCGCCTCGGCCTCGATCCCGTCGCGCTGGCCCGGCGTCTGGAAGCCGCTCGTGCCACGCTCCTCGAGGCACGCGAGCAACGCGTGCGCCCGCACCGCGACGACAAGGTGCTCACGTCGTGGAACGGCCTCATGATCGCCGCGATCGCGCGCGCGGCCCAGGTCCTGGGCGAGCCGATCTACGCGGCGGCGGCGGCGGGGGCCGCGGCGTTCGTGCGCGAGAGACTCACCAGGGAAGACGGCCGGCTCCTGGCGCGCTGGCGGGACGGCGAGGCCGCGCATCTAGCCTACCTCGACGACTACGCCTTCCTGGCGTGGGGCTACCTGGAACTCTACGAGGCCACCTTCGAGCCCGAATTCCTGATCGACGCGAAGCGCCTGGTCGACGCGATGAACGAGCGCTTCGCGGACGAGCGGGAGGGAGGCTACTTCTTCACCGGCGACGACGGAGAAACGCTCCTGGCGCGCGCGAAGGAGATCTACGACGGCGCCTCTCCGTCGGGAAACTCCGTCGCGGCGCTCGTTCTCCTCAAACTCTCCCGGCTCACGGGGGAGAGCGTCTACGAGGTCCGCGCGGAACGGCTCTTCCGCGCCTTCGCGGGTCTGGTGGAGCGCCACCCCTCGGCGCACACGCAACTCCTCATAGCGGTCGACTTCGCGCTGGGACCGTCACGGGAGGTCGTCCTCGCCGCGGACCTGGGCGATTCGAGGTTGCTCCAACTCCTGGGAGTCGTGCGGCGTTCGTTCACGCCGAACAAGGTCGTACTCCTCCGACCCGCCGCCGGAGACGGCGGTGCGCTCGGCGGAATCGCACCCCACGTCGCGGCGCAGACCGCCCGGGACGGCGCGCCTACCGCCTACGTCTGCGAGCGCTTCGCCTGCCGGGAACCGCTCACCGATCCCGAAGCGCTCGCCCGCCTCCTCTCCTAGCCACGCCCCCGCGGCGCGAGCCTACGCGCCTCGTCTTACTTCCCGAGCCTCCACCCCGGTACCAACGGACCACGAATCCTCCCCCTCCCCCGCGACGCATACTAGGCGGGTCGTCACCGCCGGCATGGCCCGGATTCCCGGAGCGGATCCGCCGCTCGCACCGGGTCGCCGCGAGAAGGAGAGAAGCCATGAAACTCATCGCCAGCGCGACCCTCGCGCTCCTGCTGATCGCCTCGATGGCCTCGGCCCAGACGGGCGGAACCGCGGGTGCGGGGAGCGCCGCCATGCAAGCATCGAGGCAGGCCCGCGTCCAGGAGATGGCCGCCCGCATGATGCGGATGCAGAGCCAGGTGCAGCAGCTGAATCAGCGATTGGCCCCGATGCAGACGCTCCAGGGCTTCAAGGACCTCGGCATCGGCCTGGGGATTTCCTGCGAACGGCTGCGCGAGATGGAGCGCCACGGCGCGGAGCTTCGCGAGCAGGCCGGAGCCGGCGCGGCCACGGAGCGGGTTCGCGCCCTCGATCGGCTTCAGGATCGGCTGCAGGTCATGAACCGTGAGATGGACGAGGCCCATGGCGGGCTCCAGCGGCTCGTCGCCATGCCGCAGCGGCCGGGTTCCCCGGTCGATGCGGCGGAGCAGATGATTCGCGCCCAGCACCAGCAGGAGATGGAGCAGGTCCTGACGCGCGTGCAGGAGCGGCTCCGCGCCTTGGAGGAGTGGTCGAAGGGCGATCAGGTTCCCGTGCCCGCGAAGGAGTTCGGAAAGGATCTCGTGATGCTCCGCGACCGCCTGCGCCTCATGAACCAGACGTGCGACAAACTGGTCGAGGATCCGCAGATGGAACTCGACCGCGACCGCACGCGCGAGATCGAACGGCTGCGCGACCGGCTCCGGGTCGTGCTCCGGGAGTTGGAGGAGTCGAGCGACGCGCTGGAAACGGCCGTGACGCCCTAGCGTTTCGCGCGGGGGCGGCGCCTCGCCCCCGCGTTCGCCTCATGATCGAGGATGGCGCGTTTCACGGGTAGCCCGCACGCGTAGCCTCCCAGGGTTCCGGTGCCGCGCACGACGCGGTGACAGGGAATGACGATGGCGATCGGATTCCTGGCGCAGGCTCGGCCGACGGCGCGCGCGGCCCGCGGCGCTCCGACCTCGCGCGCGATCTCCGCGTAGCTCCGCGTCTCGCCGCGCGGAATGCGGCAGAGCGCTTCCCAGACCCGCCGCTGGAACGCCGTCGCGCGGATGTCGAGGGGAAGCCCCGCCTTCGGCTCGCGGCCGTCCAGCTGCGCCACGACGCCGCGGACCCACCGGCCGACTCCGGAGGGATCGTGCCGGACTTCGGCGGCGGGGAACTCGGCGCGGAGCGCGCGCGCCAGGACTCCCTCGTTCGCTCCGATCTTAACGCTGCAGAGCCCCCGCTCGGTGGCGCCGACCAGCACACGCCCCACCGGCGTCTCCGCGCTCGCGTAGCGGATGATCGCGCCCGCGCCGCCCGCGCGGTAGGCGCCGGGCGTCATGCCGAGCGCCAGGGGCGCCCGCTCGTAGAGGCGACTGCTCGATCCGTATCCCACGTCGTACATGGCCATCGTCACGTCTTCCTTTCGCCGTAGGTGTCCCTTCAGGCGCTCGAGACGTCGGGCGTCCGCGTAGGCCGCGGGCGTCACGCCGGTCGCGCGCTGGAACGTGCGCAGGAAGTGATGCTGGCTGAGCCCCGCCACCGCCGCGAGCGCCCGGAGCGACTGCCGTTCCTCGAGGGTAGCCTCGATGGCGCGGCAGACTCGCTCCACGCGTTTCACGTTCTCGTTCCACGTCGAGGCGTCGCGCGGCCTGCAGCGGCGGCAGGCACGGAAGCCTTCCGCCTCGGCCTCGGCGGGGTTCGCGTAGAAGCGGACGTTTCCGCGCAGCGGGTGGCGCGCCGGACAGGAAGGCCGGCAGTAGATCCCCGTCGTGCGAACGCCCGTCACGAAGAGCCCGTCGCACCGCTCGTCGCGGGCAAGCACCGCCTTCCAGCGGTCGTCGTCGGACCGCGGCGGCTTCGGCGCGCTCGAGGCGCTGAGGGGAACGTGGCGGGGGCTCATGTCATCACTCCTGCGGGAATCGTATCGGGACGGTGGAGCACGCGATATCCGGTCCTTGCGGTCAATCTCGATGCGCCGGCCGGGGCGCGGTCAGGAGCGCGGCCGGCAACGCGCGGCGTAGACGCCGAGGCAGCTGTCCTGCACCACCTGGATTCCCGCGGCGGCAAGGCGCGCCGCGGCCGCGTCGTCGCGAATCCCCGACTGGAGCCAAACGAGCCTCGGACGACGCTCCGCGGGGAGCGCCAGGATTTCCTCGGCGATTCCCGCGATGAATCGGGGAGCGCGGAAGACGTCGAGCGTGTCGTACGGTTCGGTGACCGCCGCCAGCGAGCGGTAGCTGCGCTCGCCCTCGATCGACTCGAGCCTGGGATTCACCGGGATCACGCGGATCCCGCGCTCAAGGAGCACCTGGGGAATGCGGTACGCGGGGGCGTCGGGATCGGTCGCGTCCTTCATGCCGAGGACCGCGGCCACGCGAATGGCGCGGACGGCGGCCTCGATCGCTTCGGCCGCATCCAGGAGGTTCGGGTTTGGAGTCATGAACGGCGCCGACACGCGACTAGAAATACGCGGAAAACGTGACCGTCGCCGGACTTGTCTGAAAGGTGACCCGCTTCAGGTCGTTCCGATCGCGGCCCACACGATAGTACGAATTGTCGGTCGTGTAGGTCTCGTACGATGAGGACTCCGTTCCCCAGGAATAACCCCACCAGGCTCCCCCGCGTGCGCCAAGCGAAAGCCTTCGGTTGAAGAACCACTCGAATCCGAGACCGAGATCGAGGGCAGCGGAGCGCGCCACGAGGGAGCGGCTGTCACGATTGATCTCTCCGGGCGCGAAAAAATCGAAGGGATAGATGTACTCGCTGCTGTAATCCGACTCGTTGTAACGAAGCGACGGACCCAGCTCCCAGAAGATCGACATGGCGTCTCTCACGGAATGGTAGCGCTGCAAATGCAGGAAGAGGGTGTAGCCGTGGTTCTCGCTGTGGCGTTCCGTCGTCCCCCGCTTGCTGCTAAAGGTCGGGTTCGAATAGTAGTAGTAACGTTCGTACGAGGCCTCCCCTTTGTCCTCCGACTCGTTGAATGCGATACTCGCGCCGAATCGGAGGGCGGAACGCGCCGAGTGGTGCCGCTTGGCGGAAATCGTCACTCCGGAGGTGAAGCCGAAGTCGTACCGATACGACGGATCGAGCTCGAATTCCGCGGCCCAGGCGCCCGAGCGCAGGGGCGAATCGGCGGCATCCTCGGCCTGCGCGGCGAGGGGAAGAAGCGCCGACCCGAGAACCGCCAGGGTGGCGGCAAGGGTTCGTGGGAACGAGGGCCGTTTGGGGCTCGGGAAGGGCATGAGGCCTCCTGGTTGGCGGAACCCAAGGAGTCTACCGCCCCCATTGGAAGGGAACAACCGTGGTGGTAGGCTCCCCTTCTCGTCCGTCCACCACCTACTTTGGAAGGGGATAGACGTCGGGAAACCAGAGTTCGTGCGCAAGAAGTGGGCGGGGCCCTTCGGCCCGGGAGGCGTTCGATGGCGACACGGAAGGCGATGAAGCAGGCGACGGCGGCCGGCGCCCGGCGACGCTCGCAGCATGATGCGGGCAAGGGGGCCAAGAATCCGGCGCCCCGGCGAGGGGCGAACGGCTCCGCCCTGGCGGCGCTGATCAACATCGCGGACGTGGAGGCCGCCGCCATGCGGAAGATGCCGCGCGCTTCCTTCGACTACTACGCCGGCGGCGCGGAGGACGAGCGGACGCTAGCCCGAAACCGCTCCGCCATGGATCGCTGGGTGCTGCTCCACCGCGTGCTCGTCGACGTGAGCAAGCCCGACCTCTCGACGACCTTCCTGGGTACCCCGGTCACGATGCCGATCGCGCTCGCTCCGGCGGCGTTCCACAAGCTGGCTCACCCCGACGGAGAGCGGGCCACGGCCCGGGCGGCGGGAAGCGCGGGCGTCCTCATGACGGCCAGCACGATCGCCTCCGTCACGCTCGAGGGGATCGCCGAGGCGGCGACCGGTCCGCTCTGGTTCCAGCTCTACGTCTACAAGGACCGGGACCTCGCCCGCGACCTGGCCGAGCGCGCGGAGCGCTCGGGATACCGCGCGCTCATGCTCACCGTCGACACCCCGATTCTCGGCCGGCGCGAACGCGACTTCCGGAACGGCTTCACGCTCCCCGGCGGCGTCACGATGGCGAACTTCGACGCCTACGGCGATCTCTACAACCGCTGGAATTTCCCCGGAGGAATGGCGGCGAGGGTTCACGACCTCATGGACCAATCGCTGACCTGGGACGCGGTGTCGTGGCTCCGATCGATCTCGCGGCTTCCGATCATTCTGAAGGGGATCGTCCGCGCGGACGACGCGCGCCGGGCCCTCGACGCGGGGGTGGATGCCATCGTCGTCTCGAATCACGGCGGGCGACAGATCGACGGAGGGGAAGCGACCATTCTGGCCCTTCCCGATGTCGTGGAGGCCGTCGCGGGCCGGCTGGAGGTCTATGTCGACGGCGGATTTCAGCGTGGCTCGCACATCCTGAAGGCGCTAGCCCTGGGCGCCCGGGGTGTCCTGATCGGCAGGCCCTATCTCTGGGGCCTGGCGGTGGGAGGCGAGCCGGGAGTGGAACGGGTTCTCGCGATCCTTCGCGGCGAATTGACGATGGCCATGGCGCTTGCCGGTGCACCTCGGCTCGCCGACATCGATCGTTCGCTCGTCCGCCCCGCGTAATCGATTCGCCCCCCGAGGAGCCCAGAGGGCGGGGCTAGCGGCGGCGTAACGATCTATTTTGCTTTATCTTAGAGACTCCATAGCGCGCGGTGGGTATGAATCCCCTATGATGGTCCGACACGTTATCGAGTCGAGAAGATCGCAGGAGGCCCGGAATGCCGGTTCGCGCCTGGGTTCGGCGCTTTCCCCGGGACATCGCAGTGCTCCCGGATATCTTCCAGTTCGCCCATGACTTCGCGGCGGAAGTGGGCGTCGCGGCGGATCCAAGCCACGACCTCGATCTCGTCCTCGAGGAGCTCTTCACCAATCTCGTCCGGCACAACCGCGACGGACGCCACGACATCGAGGTCGGACTGGAGCGAGGCGACGGCACGCTCCAGCTGACCCTTCGCGATTTCGACGTCGCTCCATTCGATCCCACGACAGTGCCTACTCCCGACCTGACTCTCCCGCTCGAGAAACAATCCAAGGGGGGGCGCGGCATTCATCTCGTGCGGCAGTTATCGCGCGAATTTCACTACCGACACCGGGACGGCGTGAGCGCCATCACCGTGTCTCTCTCCGTTTCTCCCGGCCAGGAGCGTTGATGTTCGAAATCAAACTCGGCTCAGACGGCAAAATCTCACTCTCTGGCCGGCTTGACGCGTCCCGCTCCGATCGTGCGTTTCATTCGTTGAAGAGCGTTTCAGGGCACGTGGTCGCCGACTGCACGGCTCTCGACTATATATCGAGTGCCGGAATCACCGTTATCTTGGAACTCCACAAGCGGTTACACGGATCGGGGGGGAGCCTCCGATTGGTAGGGATGAACCCAAGGGTACGGACCGTCTTCGTCTATACCGGCCTCGACAAGGTCCTGAACATCGCGTAGGCGGGCCCGGGCGTCCCGGGATATTCCCGGGAGCCGAAGTTTTTCACCAACCTGAGTGGACGCGGCTTGTACTGATGATCGAGACCGACGAAGAAGCCCTGGTGGAGCAAGCCAGGGCGGGAGATCCGAAAGCCTTCGGCAAGCTGGTCGATCAGTACCAGCGGGTCGTCTACAACCTGGCCCTGCGGATGGTGAACGATCGCGAGGAAGCGGAGGATATCGCCCAAACGGTCTTCGTGAAGGTTTTCCAGAATCTCGGTTCGTTCGACTCGCGGCATCGGTTCTTCTCCTGGATCTACCGAATCGCCCTGAACGAGTCGCTGAATCACCGGGGACGGCGTCGGCGGCACGAGGAGCTGGACCCGGGACTCGAGTCGAACGGACGAAGCCCCGACGAATGCGCGGCGCTCGGTGAAGTCGGAACGGAGATCGGCATCGCACTCATGCAACTGACCGCCGACTATCGAACCGTCGTGATCATGCGGCACTTCCTGGAGTTGAATCAGGCGGAAATGAGCCAGATTCTCGAAGTTCCCGAAAAGACCGTGAAGTCACGACTCCATTCGGCGCGGCGGCTCCTCGGCGAGATGCTGAGCCGGAAAGGAATCACACAGTGAACCGCGAGCAATTCGAGCGTATCGCCAACGACGAGGTCGACGGAGTCGCCAGCCCGGAAGAGCGGGAAGCGCTCCGCAGGTACCTCGACGGGAACCAGGAAGCGCGCGATTCGTACCGCGTTCTGCTTGAGATGGTCGGCACCCTGAACCAGGTTGGGATGGAGATTCCTCCCCCCGACTTGAAGCCGAACATCCTGCGTGCGACGACGCTGCGTGCCAAGGCCTCCGCGCCGGTGACGGAGGAAGGGTTCTGGCGATCGCTCCTCGCGGGGGTATTCCGCTCCGTTCCGTGGCGCGAAGCTGTTCCGTTCGCCGCGGGCGTCGGGGTGGGCGTCCTGGCCATCGCGATGGTCTCCGGGAATCTCGTGGGGAGTTCCCGAGACAGCCTTGCGAGTCTGCGGGGCACGATGATGCCACGGGACGCCCACCGCGGCGCGCCTCCGGCGGACCGGCAGGTGGTCGCCGTGGCTGGGGCTCGCGTCACCGTCACGATGTGGGAGAGCGGCTCCAACGTGACGCTTCGTGTCGAGGTCGAACCGGGCCTGGCGGGCGAGACGGCCGTCGAGATCACCGGGTCAAGCCTCCAACTCAGCGATCTGCGCATCAGCCCGCCTGGAGTGGGTGATGCGACCGTAGGCCCTACGGGGATTCGTATCGGGCAGCGCGCGGGGGAGGGTATCGGTGAATACGTCCTTCAGCTGCGCGGCGAGGAAGCGCATCCAGCGCCCCTCGAAGTTCTGGTCCGTTCCGGGGGGCAGTCCGCGCGAACGGCAGTCATGGTGGATTCGTCGGGATCCGCCAAGTAACACCCAATGAAGGGGGAGGTTCGATCATGAACAAGCGGACATTCGTAATCACCGGGCTAGTCGTCGCGGCCGGTGTGGGTCTTGCCGCATGGCAGGGCCTGATTCCGCCGAAGTTTGGCACGCAGGGAACGATTGGGGCCGCGGACCGGTACCAGTCGACCCAGATCACGTCCGAGGACGTCGCGCTCGACCCGGCGGCGCTCAACGACCTGATCCAGAGCGATGTGTTCCATCGATTGGTTGCGAATCCCGAGTTCCGCAAGCTGGCGAAGAGCGAGGGCTTCCAGAAGTTGGCCTCGTCTTCCAGCTTCCAGTCGCTTGTTCGCAGCCCGGATTTCCAGACGCTCGTCCGGAAGCGTGAATTCGCTCAGTTCGCTTCCACCGAAGGATTCCAGAAGGTCTACTACCCGCGCGAGTTCGAGAAGGGCCAGGCGATCCGCGACTTCGAGAAGGCGCAGTTTATCCGCGACTTCGAGAAGGCTCAACCGATCCGGGACTTCGAGAAGACGCAGGAGATTCGCGATTTCGAGAAGGCGCAGGCGATCCGCGATTTCGAGAAGGCCCAGGTGATCCGCGATTTCGAGAAGGCGCATCCGATCCGCGATTTCGAGAAGACCCAGGCGATCCGGGACTACGAGAAGGCGCAGTTTATCCGCGACTACGAGAAGGCGCATCCCATTCGCGACTTCGAGAAGACCCAGGTTCCGCGCGACTACGAGAAGGCGCAGGCGATCCGCGACTACGAGAAGGCGCAGGCGATCCGTGACTACGAGAAGGCGCAGGCGATCCGCGACTTCGAGAAGGCACAGTTTATCCGCGATTTCGAGAAGGCGCAGGTGATCCGCGACTTCGAAAAGGCCCATCCGATTCGCGATTTCGAGAAGACGCAGGCGATCCGCGATTTCGAGAAGGCACAGGCGATCCGTGACTACGAGAAGGCGCAGGCGATCCGCGACTTCGAGAAGGCTCAGTTCATCCGCGACTTCGAGAAGGCCCATCCGATCCGCGATTTCGAGAAGACGCAGGTGATCCGCGACTTCGAGAAGGCCCACGCCATCCGCGACTTCGAGAAGGCTCAGGTGATCCGCGACTTCGAGAAGGCCCACCCGATCCGCGATTTCGAGAAGACGCAGGCGATTCGCGATTTCGAGAAGACGCAGGCGATCCGGGACTTCGAGAAGGCGCAGGCGATCCGGGACTTCGAGAAGGCCCAGGTGATCCGCGACTTCGAAAAGGCCCATCCGATCCGGGACTTCGAGAAGGCACAGGTGATCCGCGACTTCGAGAAGGCTCAGGTCATTCGCGACTTCGAGAAGGCTCAGGTCATTCGCGATTTCGAGAAGACCCAGGTTCCGCGCGACTTCGAGAAGGGCCAGGTCATTCGCGATTTCGAGAAGACCAAGCTCCCTCGCGAGTTCGAGGCGATCGTCAACTCGGCGGAGTTCAAGGCCATCGCCGACAGCCCCGAGTTCGCCCAGGTCGTGACGTCGGGCGAGTTCCTCCAGCTCCTCGGGAACCCCGAGTTCAGCAAGGCGATCGGCTCGGAGGATTTCGCGAAGCTGACGTCGGCAGGAGACCTCGGAAAGGTGATCGCGGCCCCCGAAGTCGCCGCGGCGATCAACGAAGCCGAGTAACGCAGCAGAGACCGGCAACACGACCCGACATCTCCCTTCTGAAAGCGAAGGGCGGCGCAGGAGCAGCGGCGCCGCCCTTCTCGTTGTATGCTTCCTCTCTTGTCCCATGAGCGGGGCGCCCGGTCCGCCTGGCGCGCCCGCTTCGGGGGGACCGTCCCACTGACTCCGGAAGGGGATTAGCTCGATGATTCAACGTCGAAGGGACGCCGCGGGCGCGATCCTTGCCGCGGCCGTGGCGCTCCTCCTGAACGGCCCAGCGCTCCCCGCGCGCGCGGAGACGCGGGTCCTCGAGACCCCCAACTTCCGGGTCGTCTACTACGCGCCGACGCTCAGCTACCTCGCCCCCTACGCGGCGCGCTGCTTCGAGAACTCGCTTCGGTTTCACCGGAGGCTCTTCTCCTACACCCCGTGGGACAAGGTGAACATCGTGCTCGGCGACCCGAGCGACTTCGGCAACGCCGGCGTCTCCGTGAATCCCCGCAACATGCTCTCGATGGACGTGGCCCCCGTGAACTTCGTCTACGAGACGGGCCCATCCAACGAGCGCGTGAACTTCACGATGAATCACGAGGCGGTCCACGTGGTGGCGCTCGACCAGGCGGCCGGATTCGACCGCGTCGCGCGGCGGCTCCTCTCGGGGAAGATCAGGGAATCGAGCGACCACCCGGAGACGATGATCTACTCCTACCTGACGGTTCCTCGGCGGGCCGCACCGCGGTGGTTTCACGAGGGGGCGGCCGTCTTCTTCGAGACGTGGATGGCTGGGGGGTTGGGCCGCGCGCAGGGGCCCTACGACGAGATGGTCTTTCGCTCCAGGGTGCGCGACGGGAGCCGGATCTACGACCCCCTGGGACTCGAGTCGGAGGGGACGAAGGTCGACTTCCAGGTCGGAGTGAACTCCTATCTCTACGGCACGCGCTTTCTCTCCTACCTCGCCCTCGAGCATGGTCCCGAGCGGCTGGTGGAATGGGTCGGGCGCGCACCGGGGAGCAAGCCCTACTTCGCCTCGCAGTTCCGGAAGGTCTACGGCCGCTCGCTGGGCCAGGGGTGGAACGAGTGGATCGCCTGGGAGCGGGGTTTCCAGCAGGCGAACCTCGACTCGCTCCGCCGCTATCCGATCACACCGTATCGCGACCTCTCGCCGCGGGCGCTCGGATCGGTGTCGCGAGCGGTGCTCGACCCGGAGCAGAGGACCCTCTACGCCGGCGTCCAGTATCCCGGCGCCTTCGGGCATATCGCGGCCATCCCGCTCGACGGGGGCGAGCCCCGCCACCTCCGCGACGTCAAGGGCGCGGCCCTCTACTTCGTCACATCCATCGCGCGGGATCCCGCCTCGGGCACCCTCTTCTACACCGAGGACAACAGCGCCTGGCGCGATCTCTGCGCCCTCGATCCGGCGACCGGCCGCTCGCGCGTCCTCCAGAGGGACCTACGCGTGGGGGACCTCGCGTTCAACGCCGCCGATAGCAGCCTCTGGGGCGTGCGGCACTACAACGGAATCTCCACGCTGGTCCGGATCCCGGCGCCCTACCGCGACTGGAACCGGATCGCGTCGTGGCCGTTCGGCCAGGACCTCTACGATCTCGACATCTCCCCGGACGGAACGAAGCTCTCGGCGTCGTTCGCCGAGCCGAGCGGCCGGCAGACGCTGCGGATCATGGAGATCGCCGAGCTGATGCAGCGGGATTCCTCGGCCACCATCACCATCCTGCACAATTTCGGTTCCTCGATCCCGACCGGCTTCGTCTTCTCGCCCGACGGCCGCTACCTCTTCGGTTCCTCGTACTACACGGGCGTCTCCAACATCTGGCGCTTCGACCTGGAATCCCGGGCCATGGAGATCGTCACCAACACGGAGACGGGATTCTTCCGGCCCGTTCCGCTGTCGAACGATTCGCTGGTCGTCTTCCGCTACACGGGCGAGGGCTTCGTCCCGGCGACCATCGGCGCGAGGCCGCTCCAGGACGTCAGCGCGATCTCGTTTCTCGGCGCCCGGATCGCCGGCCGGCATCCGCTCGTGCGAGAGTGGAAGATCCCGCCGCCGTCCGCCGTCGCGCTCGACTCCATCCGGCTCTCGGATACTCCCTATCGCGCCGGGCGGAAGCTCGGACTCGCCGGGCTCTATCCGATCGTGGAGGGGTACAAGGACTACGCCGCCGTCGGGCTGGCGGCCTTGCTTTCCGACCCGCTTCAATTGGAGCGGTTCACGCTTTCCGCCTCGGTGACGCCGGGCGAGGCACTCCCCTCGGACGAGCGGTGGCATCTGTCGCTCGACTACAAGCGGGCCCGCTGGAACGCCGGCGTGAAGTGGAACGGGGCTTCGTTCTACGACCTGATCGGACCGACCAAGGCGAGCCGGAAGGGGTATGGCGCGACATTGACGCGGACGACGAGCATCATCTCCGACCGGCCGCGCGAAATGGAGTGGAGCCTCGGCGTGGCCGGATACGGGGGCCTCGATCGCCTTCCCGAGTACCAGAACGTCGCGACCGCTCCGGGATTCGACAAGCTTCTCACGTCGAGCGTGTCGCTCTCCTACCGGAACATGCGCTCCTCGATCGGCGCCATCGACACGGAGAAGGGGATCAAGTGGAGGCTGACGGGGATCCAGCAACTCGTGCGCCAGGGATTCCAGGGGAGCGCGGTCTGGCAGGGCTACCCGCTGGCCTACGCGACGCTCGATCTCGGCACGCCGCTTCCGATCCGAAACTCCTCGATCTGGCTCCGCACGGCCACGGGGACGGCCGCCGGCTCGCGCGACGATCCGTTCGCGAACTTCTTCTTCGGCGGGTTCGGGAACAACGGAGTCGACTACCGCGAGGTGAAGCGCTACCGCGGCTACGACGCCTTCCCCGGCCGCGCCTTGAACGAGATCGGCGGACATAACTTCGCGAAGACGACCGTCGACTGGTCGCTCCCGGCGCTCCGCTTCCGCCGCGTCGGGGTGCTCCCGTTCTACGCCTCGTACGCGCGGCTCGGAATCTTCGGGAGCGGCCTCGTGACGAACCTCGACGACACGGCGTCCCGGCGGAAGCTCGCGAATCTCGGGGCGCAGGTCGACATCCGCTTCCAGCTCCTGACGCAGCAGCCGCTCACACTCTCGATCGGCTACGCCCGCGCCTTCGAGCGCGGGTTCCGGCCGACGCGCGAGTCGATGATCTCGCTCAAGATTCTATGAGGCTCTCGGCGTGAACGTCGGCGGCGCGCATCTACTCCTCGGCTTTCTCCCCGTATCGCTCTTCCTTCTCGCGCTCATTCTGCTCGACTCGTTCAAGCTGGTCCGCCGCGTCGACGTAGCCAAGAGCGTCGCGGCCGGCGTGCTGGCGGCGCTCGCCAGCCTGGCGGCGAACGTCGCCCTCATGAAGGCCGGGGGTGTTTCTCCGGAGACGCTTCAGCGGTTCCTGGGACCGCTCGTCGAGGAGATCGTCAAGGCGGCCTTGGTCGTCTGGCTGATTCGTTCGGCCCGGATCGGATTCCTGGTGGACGCCGCCATCCACGGCTTCGCCATCGGCACGGGCTTCGCGCTCCTGGAGAACGTCTACTACGCGCAGGTACTGGGGAACGCGGGGATCGGGCTCTGGCTCGTGCGCGGCCTCGGCACCGCGATGATGCACGGCGGCACCACGGCGGTCTTCGCCATCTTGGGGAAGGGTCTTTCCGGTCGAGGCGGCGCCGGGTTCGCCCTCTTCCTGCCCGGACTCGCGATCGCGGTGCTGGTCCACGTCGTCTTCAACCTATTCGTGCTTCCGCCCCTCGTGACGACCGGCCTTCTGGCCGCGGCCATGCCGATCCTCCTCTCCGCCGTCTTCGCGCGGAGCGAGCGCACGACGCGGGACTGGCTGGGCGTCGGCATGGACCGCGACGTCGAGGCGCTGGAACAGATCCTCTCGGGCGAAGTGGTGGAAACGCCCGTGGGGCACTACCTCTCGCAGCTCCGCTCGCGATTCCCGGGGACGGTCGTGGCCGACATGCTCTGCATGCTCCGCGTGCAGCTCGAGCTCTCGCTTCGCGCCAAGGGGATTCTCATGGCGCGTTCGGCCGGCATCGAGCTTCCGCCCGATCCCGAGGTGCGCGACAACCTGACGGAGCTGCGGTATCTGGAAAAGTCGGTCGGCCCGGTCGGCATGCTGGCGCTGAAACCTCTCATGGCGGGGAAAGAGCGTTGGGAGCAGGAACTCCTGCGGGGATGACGGAGGCGACGGGCGTGCGGAGCTGCGACTTCAGGGTGGAGAAGCACTGGCCGTGGCCTGCGACGCCAGCAAGTCAGAACACGATGACCTTGTCGGCCTCAAGCGTCCACGTGGTGAGCTCGTCCAAAGTACTGCGGCGCGTTCCCTCGGCAAGTTCGGCGTCGGTGATGCCGCGGGCGTCCATGCAAGTCCCGCATACTCCGACCAGGGCGCCCTTCCGCGTCACGCCCGCGAGCATGGTCTGCACGTTGTAGTAGCCCGTCGGGACTCTCTGACCCGCCTTCGCGCACGAAGCAGCGTCACCGATCAGGAATACCTTCACCTCGTGAGTTTCCAACCGCGCAAGGGCGCCCGCCAGGCGCAGGCCGTTGTACGTACGCTCGCTGCCGTACGGCGGATCGTTCAGAATCATCAGGATGTTCATCTTGATCCTCTCCGGCCGCGGGTGGCGCGGCGCGATACGCCCTCTGTCTCCTCGGCGCCTGCGGCCACGGGAAGGCCGGCAGCGCGCCATTCCGGAAAGCCGTCTTCGAGACGTCGTGCCTTGCGTCCGTGGGCACGCAAGACCTTCACCGCATCGAAGGCCATCACGCAGTAGGGCCCGCGGCAGTAAGCGACAATCTCCTTGCCGCGCGGTAGGTCCGCGAGGCGGGCCCCAAGCTTCTCCACCGGCACCGAAATAGCACCCGGGATGTGCCCGGCGCGGTACTCTTCCGGCGGCCGGACGTCGAGGACGATGACGGTTCCTTCCTCGGCGCGTTTCAGGAGGTCGCGCCTGCCGACCGGCTCGAGTACGTCACGCGTTCGGAGGTACGTCTGGAGGATCTGGTCCACCTCCGCGAGTCGCCGCCCGCCGACGCTTCGGAGCGTACGAAACAGCCCGAACACGTCGGGGCCGGCGAGGCGGTAGTGCACGTACTGTCCCTCCTTCCGCGCCTCTACGAGCCGCGCCTCGCGAAGTACCTGTAAATGGTGGGAGGCGTTCGCGATTGAAAGGCCGGCTCCGCGGGCCAGGACCTCGACGGTGCACTCCCCCTGCGCCAGGAGCTCGATCAGTTCGAGGCGACCGGGACTGGAAAGCGCCTTGGCGACCCGGGTCAGTTCCGAGTAAAGCCGCTGTTTCGGGTTCTTGTTCGGCATGTGTCGGGGTCGGCTCAAAAGCTGTAGCGGACGGTCGCGTACACGTTGTCGTTCCTGTCGAGGGCGCCGAACATCGTATGCGAGTCGCGCGCGACGAACACGTTGCCGCCGATCTCCACCAAGACGTTATCGGTAGCGGCGTAGCGGGCCGATGGAATGAGGTAGCCGTCGTGGTCCGTGACGCCCCAGAAGGCGAAGAGGCTTCCGGTCAGTGTCTGGTTCCACATGAGCTGCGTGAGCCGTACCGTTGCCAGCCAGCGGCGCTCGTCGCGCGCCGGGAATCCCGCGGGTAGCGTCGCCCGATAGGCACCGTAGTCGAGGGTCCGCTCCAGGTATCCCTGGAGCCCAAGGGTTGCGTCCCGCCACAAGGGATAGCTGTAGCCCGCCAAGCCCTTGAGCATCGAGTTTTCGATCGCGGGATTCGTCCCGTGCCGATCCTCCCGCGAATCCAGATAGCCCCCCTCGAAGCTGGCGACCCCGCCCATGAAAGATCCCGTGGCACTTACTCCGTAGGTGTTGAGGCGGGGATAGAAGATGTGCACGGAAGATGGTGCAGCCGGGTCGTCCACGGCCATCGCGGGCGTGCGAAAAAAGGTCCGGCAGGCATACAGGCTCAAGCCCCAGTCCGACAGGTAGTGGGAGATCCTTCCCGCAAGCTCGGCGTTCGCAAGGGATCGGTCCTTCTGCTCCTCCAGGCGTGGGAGCCCCGGCGGAAACGGATCCGGGAGGATGAACCGGTTCGCGGTGGGGAAGCGGTCGGGCTGGAAGATCGGCAACACGACAATCTCGGCATCGAACGCCCCTGGATGGAGGTCCACCTTGAGCGCGCCGCTCCCGACTTTGAGGTATTCCATGGGGCGTCCCGTGAACAGTGCCGCCCAATCTTTGGGGAAGACATCGTTGACGAAGACGAGGTCGCCGGCTCCCCAGGTCACAATCTGCCGCCCGACGCGCAGCGCAGCGTGCTTGCCGGTCAGGTTTACGAACGCCTCGCGCACTTCGACTCCGGCGCGGTTCTCCACCGCGTCCTGGAAAAGATCCACCTTCGCGGCAAAGCCGCTCCGGCCTTGTTCGGAAGTCCCCTCGAGTTTGAGCTGGAGGCGCTCCTCGCCAAGCAGGAAGTCGCAGGGCCCGGCAGCACCGCACGGCGCGCCGGAGATCCTCGCAGCGTAATTGACCTGGGCGAACCCTCCGATGTCCACCGCCCTCGCCGACGCGGCGCCCGTGAGCGTCAGACCTAGGGCGCCAAGCGCCGTGATGACCGCTCGGGCTCTGGCTCTCATCGAACCGAGGCGGGAGGCTCGCGGAGCGCCCGCTCCATGAACAGGTTGTCCGGCAGCCCTTGATCGTAACTCACATCCTGGAATGTCACTTCCGTACGCTGGCCGGTTTGCAGATTGCGCATCGTGCGGTGAGTGACGGTCCAGTGCCCCCCGATTTCCTCGACGCGGTCGGCCGTATACACCCGTATGCTCCGCCCGTGCGAGTCGAAGTACTCTTCTTTGAGAGGAATCCAGCGCTCGGTATCGATCCAGCTCGTGCGCCGTGCATAGTCCGCGCTTCCGACCGGCCGGCTCTCCAGCACGTAGCAGGGGCGACCATCCAGGGCCTCGCTCCGAAGCAGAGAGTGTGTCTCGTCCGTGACGTCGCGCCCCGAGACGTCCTCGTACGTGAAATCGGAACCGACGAAGGAGGAACGCCGGTCACTCGCGGCGATCCGGCGAACGAGCTTGATGGCCGGGATGAAGATCCAGCGGTCGTCGTCCTTGATTGGGTACTTCCAGATGAGGAACGTGGTTCCTCGCACATCCGGTGGCGCATGAAAATACATGTAGTAGCGCTGATCGCCGACACTCCCCATGTTTTTCCGGAGCATTGTGAGTTCCCGCTTCCGCTCGCCGCCCTGCTGGTTGGTGAGCACCATGGACACCCGTACCCGCATGTCGCGGCCTGCGGCATAGAATGAGTCGAGGGAGCGCTTCTCAATCTCTGCTGCCGGCGGCTGAGCGGGCGCCGCGCCGGTTAAGAGGCCGGTCAGGCAGACCAGGCACGCCAGCCGCATGAGCACCTTGTTCACGGCAGACCTCCGAGCTAGGGTTCCAGCACCTTGAGCAGTACTTTGCGCACGAAGAGGTTCGAGATCAGCCCCTCCTGCCCCTTCCCCTTCACTGCCTCGCCCGCGGTCAGCATTGCCTGGAGCTCGAGCTCCGCGTCTCGCGCCGCGTCGGACGGCCGGACGGTCATCGGCAGCACCGTCAGGTGCGCCCCGTCGTAGCCTTCCAGCTGGTCGCCCACGATGCGGCATGACATCGGCAGGTTAACGTCCCAACCCGGCGCGAACTTGGAGAGGGCCGACGTCTCGATCTGAGACGGGTCCACGTAGAGCCAGGCGTTGCGCCGCGGAGGCGACTTCTCGCCCGCCATCCGGCCGATCACAGTGAGCACCGTGCGGGTCGCGGCTCGCGGAACCGCGATGGTGATCACGCCATCGGGGCCCCGAAGCGACTGCTTCGTCTTCGAGTCCAGCACATCGATGATCGTGCGTGCCTCGTCGCCCCAGGGCCCGTCGCTGACGTGGCATGGGACGCAGGAACGGTTCTTTGCCAGGATGCCAACGCCTGGCGGGTAGGCCGCCGCCGAGAGCGCGACGGTCACGCCCGCCAGCACAACCGTGGCCGAGATCAGGAATCGGTGAGCGTGGATTCGCATGGCGTCCTCCTGGGAAAGAGCCAGCCGCGCAGCAGCGTGACCAGTGCCGGCAGGAGCAGCAGCGTTAGCACTCCGCTCAGCAGCATCATCGCAACGATGAACGCGCCGACCGTGACGTAGGGAGTGAGCGGCGCGAAGAGCATGACCGAGAACGCCGATGCGAAGAGCACGGCATTCCGGACGATACCCAGCCCCGGCCGCGCGGCAGTCCACTGCAGCGCCTCGATCAGGGTGTCGAGTCTCGGGTGTATGCCTTCACCTACGTGCTCCAGCAGGTGCTGTCGAAATCGGCCGACGAAATGGATCGAGAAGTCCACGGCCATGCCGAGCGAGAGACAGGACATGACCGCCATCGGCATGTCGAAGTCCTTCCCGGTCCAGCCAACCACACCGTAGATGAGGAGGATGGTGAAGAGGAGAGGGGCGTATCCGACGATGGCCCAGCGGAACGAGCGGAAGTAGAGCACCAGCAGCAGAAAGACGACGACCAGCGCGAGGAGAAATCCCCGAACCAAGTCCCAGAGGACCTCGTCGTTCCAGACCAGGTTGAAGTACGCGATGCCGGCCGGCGCAAACGTCAGTCCCTTCGGCGCCGAGGCCTGAAACTGATCGACCGCTCGCAGGACCTGCCGCATCGCGCTGGCGTCCCATGTGCGGAGCTGGACCGAGAGATTCGCCTTTTGGAACGAATAATCGACCACGTTGTCCAGGTCGGACGGACGGGCCGCCATGCTGAAAAGGAAGAGGTACTGCGCGATCGTCTCCCGGTCACTCGGAATGATTTCCTGTCGCGGATCGTCGTCGTGGAGCGTCCGATTGATGCGCTTGACATAGTCGGCCACCGAGAAAGTCTTGCCCACGACCGGGAGGCGCCCGAGGCGCTCCTGGAGGGCTTCGAGCGCCCGCAGGGCCTCCGGCGTCTTGAAGAACTCCGGCTCGCTGGACGAGGCCACCACATAGCCGAGAGACGTGCCCCCGAGCGCGTCGTTGATGACCTGGTCGGCGACCCGAATGTCGCTCGAGGGTTTGAACCATTCGACCATGTTGTTGTTCACGACGATGCGGCTGGCGCCAAGAGCCGCGAGCACGAGCAGAGCAGCCGTCGTTGCCAGCACGGCTCCCGCCCGGCGTGTGCCGATGCCGGCGACTCCGCGGAGGATTCGCCCTCCGCGGCCGAGAGCGAGATCGTCGCGGCCGAGCGAGCGGACGGGGGTGCCTTCGGGCATGAGCGTGAGCACGGCGGGGATGAAGCTGAAGCTCAGCACCCGGAGCATGATCGTCCCGAAGGCCACGAGGCCGCCGAAGACCTTGACCGGGACAATTCCCATGAACAGGAGGACCCCGAAGCCGGCCGCCGTGGCAAGGGCCGTGTAGCGCACCGGTCGGCTTACGGCTTCCATGGTGGCCAGGACCGCGCTCCGCCTGTCGGGGGTCTCCCGACGGCGGAAGGAAAACTCATTGAAAATGTGGATACTGTCCGTCGCGATGGCCATCAGAAAGACCGGGCTCATCGAACTCATGATGTGGATGGGGAAACCGAGCGCGACCAGTACGCCGACGCTCCATAGGATCGCGGCCATGGCTACGGCCATCATCGTGGAAGCCAGCAGCAGGCTTCGGAACATCAAATAGATAGCGACGAACATCACCATGCCGGCGATCGGCGAAAAGACGCCCATCAGGGTGAACATCTCGGCGCCGAAGGTGTCTCTCGCTACCGGGTCGCCCGCGATGTAGTACCGGTCCCCGCGCTCGCGCCGCACGATCGTCCGTATCTGATCCGCGACGGCCTTGCCGTTCGCGCCCCGCTCCAGCGGCACGTAGATCGCAGTGGTCCTTCCGTCCTGCGAGATGATCCGGCTTATGAAAAGCTGGTTGCCGAACAGAGCCTGGCGGAGCGTGGCAAGCTCTTCGGGCGTCCGCGGGGTCTCGGGCATCAGCGGACCGACATGGAGGGTTCCCGATTCAGTGGAGACGTTCGTGACCGTGACAAAGCTCGTAACGTCCCGGGCGGCCACGCCGGGAATCTCGAGAACCGCCTGGGTGATGCGGTGGATCCTCTCGAGCGTTGCCGGGTTCAGCACGCCCGCGTCGTTCTGGATCCCGACCACGATCATGTCTTCATAGAGGCCGAACGTCTTTTCGACTTCGGTGTTCTCCACGCGCACTGCGGACGTCGGCGGGAGCATGTTCTTCGGATTCGTATCCGTGCGTAACCGGGGCAGAGGGAGCAGGGAGAGCAGCGTCAGCAGCGCGGTGCCGATGAGAACGGATCGAGGATGAGCCACGGAGTATCGAACGAGCGAGAAGGAGCGCACGGCCTGACCTCCACAGCGGTGGGTCTGCCCTCACACGGGGGTGAGGGACTAACCAGATACTCAAACGAATATTTGAATATGACCGTTCGCGTGTCAAGACCGATTTGTGCGAGGTGGGGTAGAGCGCAACCTGTTACGCTCTAAAAAGGCGGAGGGGTGCTCGAGTGGTTTAAGAGGGCGGTCTTGAAAACCGCTGTGCTGCAAGGCACCGTGGGTTCGAATCCTACCCCCTCCGCCATGTCTTCCGGCCCGGCCGCTCGGCTAGGGTGCCGGGAGGTTCGCCACGAGATGGCACTGATCGCAACCGGGAGCGGTGGCGCCACCCGAGGCTGGAAAGACGAGGCCAAACGGCTGGTCCGATCCGTGGGCCCGATGACACGAGAGACAGAATACAGCGTTCTCGTCGGCGTCGACCAGGCGGGCTCCAAGATAGCCCGTTGCTTGCCAAACAATCGGCCGCACGCGATTCGTGCCCTGGAATCCCGACCCGCTCCCACCTTCTCGATGCGCCGGCACCGTCGATCCGCGCGCTTCGCCCTGACGGATGCTGTTCAATGATCCGCGTTCGCTGTCGAACGTCGGATGGCGCTCGTGGAAACCGTTCGCGTCGCGGTCGACATAACTCTGCCCGCTGAAAATGTGGTGGCAGTCGAGGCACATATTCGACGGCTCGTAGAGGGTGCCGTTCACCGCCCCGTAGGAGACGTTTTCCTGTCGTAGCGGGACATCCCCGTCACCCCGGGATTGGAGAAGAGACCGAGCTCAGGCGTCGCTCCGGGGTCGCTGGCCCACTGGAGATTCCGTGCGATCCCGTTCCCGTGCGGATTGTGACAGTCGACGCATGTGACCCTTTTCTGGTCTCCGGACGAGAAGTGGCACCGGAAGCAGAAGTCCCAGCCCCCGCGCGGGAGGTCCCGCCCCAGGTCGTGGCCCATCGGGTTGATCACCTCGGGGACGTCGAAACTCCCGGCCGACCGCTGCCCGGCCTGGTGAAGGTAGACGGCGGTAGTATGGAGGGAGTCCCCGCCCGCCTGGCCGACGAGCCGGAGCGGACGGGGAGCGGCGTGGTCGCCGCCGTCGCTCCCCGTCGTCCCCGCTACTTCGCGCGGCGGCCCCGCCCTTCGCTCTCCTCGCGCTTCTCGCTCTGCTCGCTCTTCGACCGCCGGTCGCGCTCCTTCGTGATGCGCCGCTCCCGCTCCTCCACCGCGCGCCGCTCCCGCGCCTCCACCTCGCGCTGGGCCCGCAGTTCGGCGTCCTGCCGCTTGCGGAGTTCCTGCGCCGTGACGTCGGAATGCCGCTCCGCTGCTTCCCGCTGGTGCTCCTTGATCAGTTGCTCCCGCCGGCTCCTCGCCTGCTCGTCGAACTGCGTCCGTTCCCGCTCCAGCCGTTCGATCGACTTGGGCCGAGGGGCCGGACGCTCGGCGGGCGGGACGTTCTTCACGCGCTCGCGAACGACTTCGGTGATGCCCGTCTTCGGCCGGAAGACCTCCACCGAGCCGTCGCGAACCGCCTTGCCCGGTTCGCGCAGCGACTTCTCCGAATCGGTCACGCGATAGCGCTCGACCTTCCGGTTCGACTCCTTCTCGATCCACTCCGGCCGAAGCCCGCGCTCCACGGGGCGCGATTCCACGATCCCGTACTTGGTGACGTCTTTCGTGACGCGAAGGAGCGTCACGTTCTTCCCCGATGGCTCCACGCGCACGCGAACCCGCGTCGTCCCGAAGTCGCGCGCCTTGGAGAAGCACCAGTGGTGCCGATGGATGTGGCGGTCGAGATCGAACGCGGAGTAGACCAGGCCGACCTGGAGCCGCCAGTAGACGTCGGGCGGGAGCGGCGCCCATCCCACCCAGCCTGGTCCGTAACGCCAGGCCACCCAGGCCGGCGCCCAGACGTCGCCCGGCATCCAGACCCAGCCGTAGTCGCGATCGAACGCCCAGCGCCCGTAATGGTAGGGGATGTCGCCCCACGGATCCTCGGAGAGCCACATCCATCCGTCGTCCGTGTAGATCCACATGCCGATCGTGTAGGGGCGCCAGCTCGAGGCAACGTCGAGCGGGCACCAGACCCAGCCGTAAGGATCGAGGTCGAGCCAGGTGCCGTAAGGTGCCAGGTTGTCGTAATAGGCGCCGACGCTCACGGAGAGCTGAACGTGGCTTCGATGGCTTCGGGGGCCGTCCCAGGTCGTGGCGCATCCGCCGCCGGCGACGGCCACGGCGGCGAGGAGAATGAGGGAGAGGGATCGAAATCTCATCGTGGGCTCCTTGGACCGCGCGCCCGACTCGGCGCGCCTCCGGTCATTCCGTCAGGGCGCCCCGGGCGGCGGACATGCCGCGAGCAGACGCTACTCTTGACGGTATCCAAGGAGGGCCCCCGTATCGATGGGCCTTTGGGTGGGCGTCGCGACCCGGGCGGTCCCAACTGTGCTACCCTCCCGGCCCATGAGCATGGAACCCGGCACGCGACTCGGCGCGTACGAGATCACCGGCCAGATCGGGGCCGGTGGAATGGGCGAGGTCTTCAAGGCGCGCGACACGCGCCTCGACCGGACCGTCGCCATCAAGGTGCTGCAGGGTCACCTCTCCGTCAGCCCGGAGACACGCCAGCGCTTCGAGCGCGAAGCACGCGTCATCTCCAGCCTCAACCATCCCAACATCTGCACCCTCTACGACGTCGGCCACCAGGACGGGATGGACTATCTCGTCATGGAGTACATCGAAGGGGAATCGCTCGCCGATCGCCTCACGCGCGGGGCGCTGCCGATCGCCGAACTCCTGAAGATCGGCGCCGAAATTTCCGACGCCCTCGATCGCGCTCATCGGCAGGGGCTGGTGCACCGCGACCTGAAACCCGGGAACATCATGCTCACCAAGTCGGGCGCGAAGCTCCTCGACTTCGGTCTGGCGCGCGCCACCGGCCTGGCCCCGACAGCGGGGGACATGTCGTCGCCGACAATGAGCCGCCCGCTCACCGCCGAGGGGACGATCGTCGGGACGTTTCAATACATGGCGCCCGAGCAGCTCGAGGGCAAGGAGGCCGATCCGCGGAGCGACCTCTTCTCCTTCGGCGCCGTGCTCTACGAGATGGCGACGGGAAAGCGCGCCTTCGAGGGGAAGAGCCAGGCGAGCCTGATCGCGTCGATCCTGAAGGAGACGCCTCAGCCGATCTCCTCGATCTCCAACGTCTCGCCGCCGGCGCTCGACAAGATCGTGATGCGCTGCCTCGAGAAGGATGCCGAGGACCGATATCAGACGGCGCGCGACGTGCTCCTCGAACTCAAGTGGGTCACGGAAGCCGGTTCGCGCGCGGGCGTGCCGTCCCCGGTGGCGGCGAGGCGGAAATCACGGGAGTTGCTTGCCTGGCGGCTGGTCGCCCTCGGCGCGGCGGGCGTGCTGATCTTCGGCGTTAAGGGGATTCTGAACCGTCCGCAGCCGCCCCGCCCGATCGAGTTCACCACGCCCGTGCCCGCGGAGGTCGTCTTCATCGACACGCCGAAGATCTCGCCGGACGGACGCACAATCGCGTTCAGCTCCGCCGACACGAGCGGAGCCCAGCGGCTGTGGATTCGCCCGCTCGATTCGCTCGAGTCGAGGGCGCTGACGAACACGGAAAATGCCGGCCGTCCTTGCTGGTCGCCGGATAGCCGGTTCCTGGCGTTCATGTCGGATGGGAAGCTGAAGAAGATTGGAATCGAGGGGGGGCCGCCCCAGACCATCTGCGAGTCGAAGAGCCGCGGCGATGGATCGTGGGGGACTAAGGGGACCATCCTTTTCGATGGAACCCCGAGCGACTCGATCCAATGGGTCAGTGCCGGCGGGGGAACGCCGGCGCCGGCCACCCGGATCGACCGTGCGAACGGAGAGACCGGTTCCGCCTGGCCCCACTTCCTTCCAGACGGCCGGCACTTCCTCTTTCTGGGCCTGACGGCGAAGCCCGACGAGTCATACCTGAAAGTCGGGGATCTCAAATCCGACAAGGTCGTCCTGCTTCAGAAAGGGAACTTTTCTCGGATCGAATACGCGGAGCCGGGCTACATCGTCTACGCGCGCGAGCGGGCGCTTCTGGCGCAGCGTTTCGACGCTCGCGGCCTTCGGTTCAAGGGCGACCCTTTCCCCATTGTGGACGACGTCGCGGCGGGAGGTGGCACCACCTCCAACGCGGACTTCTCCACGTCGCGATCGGCCCTCGTCTTTCGCGGGGGCACCGCAGGAGGCGAAACACAGGTCATCGGTCTCGATCGCGAGGGGAAGGAGGTTCTGGCGCTGGGAGAGCCGGGGAACATCTACAACGTCGCCATATCTCCCGACGGTCGCCGGGTTGCCACCACACGCGCGGCGGGCAATGCCGATCTATGGATCACCGATGTCGCTCGCGGCGTGAGTTCGCGATTCACGTTCGAGCCCACCCTGGAGTACACGCCGGTCTGGTCGCCCGATGGTTCCCGGATCGCGTTCAATTCGGATCGCCTGGGGGGACGAGACGCCATCTACCTCAAGCCCTCGGACGGCATTCAGGCAGAATCGCTCTTCTATCAGGGGGACGTCGCTTTTGGTGTCGCCGACTGGTCCCGTGATGGGAAGTTCCTGGCCTGCATCAGGGGTGGGTCCGCCGGAGGCGTCTATATTCTCCCCCTGAACGGCACAAGAACTCCCCGGCCCGTCGTGGTCACTCCATTCGTCGAAGGCGATCCCCGCTTCTCGCCCGACGGTCGATGGCTCCTCTACTCTTCGGACGAGTCAGGGCGCCGGGACGTCTACGTCCAATCGCTCCAGGGCGGAAGTGGAAAGTGGCAGGTTTCGACCGAGGGCGGGCGCGACCCGAAATGGAGCAGAGACGGTAGGGAGATCTACTTCCTCGGCGCCGGCAATCGGATGATGGCTGTGGACGTCTCGACCGAGCCAACCGTCGCGCTTGGCAATCCCAGAGAACTCTTCCGGTCGATCTCGTGGGATCCCGATCGCTACGGCGGCAACTGGGACGTCTCGGCCGACGGGCAGCGTTTCTACGTCCGCCGCGCCCGCGGCGTGGCCGAGCTTCCCGCCACGACCGTCGTGGTGAACTGGATGGAGCGCTTCAAGAAGCGATAGCGCGCTCCGCCCCTGCGGGGTGGGGAGAATTCGTCACATCTGGTTCGATCAGGTCGAACAGAGGACCTTTCCGCCTCCCGAAGAACCCCGACAGACCGGTCCGTTTCTCGCGTAATGGTCACTCCCAACACAGGATAGAAACCCATCGCTCCGCGCCCCTCAATTCAGCCCGCATCCGGCATGCCCCATGCGTATCTCAACACGTGAACCGGGAGGAGATGGTTCGGGACGGAGGGGGTCATGATGACACGCGAAGATGCTCAAGAGCGGGCTGCACGCCTCGGACTCTCAACCTGGGTCGATCAGGCGATCGCCGTCGGTCCCAAGTCGAGGGCGATCGACGTGATGTGTGTCGGCTTCGCCTCCGTCGAGATCCCGATCGCCGTGGCGGAAACATGGGAAGAGGCTCTCGACATGACGATGAGGATCATTTTCGGCAAGTAACGGGACGAGGGAAGCGTCGCACGGGGGTTACCGAAGGTGGGCCCCGAAATCCCGACCCGCGCTCCAGAGCGGAATGAAAACCAAGGCCAGGAAGAGCGCCACGGCGAGGCCGAGCCCCACCGCCGCCTTCCAATGCCGGGGCCGAAGGCGCTTCAGCGACGGTCCCGCGGCGACGATCCCCAGGAAGGCGGCGATCACCACGATCGCGTCGAAGCTGGCGCGCTGCCAGTAGACGTCTTCCAGGTGGAGCCACATGCCGAACTCGTCGAACGTCAGCGCCAGGCCGACTCCGTAGAGCACCGCCGCCAGCCGGAGGCCTCCCGCCCCGAGCCTGAGGAGGAGCAGCGCCGCTCCCACGCCCGCGAGCAGGAGAATGCCGAGGCTCAAGTGGTGGACGTGCCTCTCGCCCCAACTCATGTGAATGTTCGGGAACCATCCCACGGCCATGACGAGCACGAAGAGACGCGCGTAGATGAACGTGACGAGAAACGAGAGGAGGACGTACCTGGCCCGGTAGTGGGTGATGGAGAGGCCCCGGAGCTTCTCGATCGGTCGCAGCGGCATGGCTCGGTGCTCCCTGATTCTCGTACGCGTGGACTGGTGGGGGGACGCCGGGAGCATCCCCCCCTCCCTCACGGTATCGGCAGGAAGCCGGCTAAATTTACCCCTGGTCCGCGGCCCGGTTCGCGCGCCAGGCCGCTAGGACGAACGCGACCTCGACCAGCAGAATGCCTCCCATGATGCGGACGAGGTTGGAACTCCCGAATCCATACGAATGGAGGCCCGAGGCGAGGACGAAGTTCACGCCGAGGTAGGTCATCAAGATCGTCCAGAAGGCGGCGATCGAGCAGACCGCGACGCCGAACGAACCGATCATGCCGTCGAACCGCGCGTGAAGGATCGCCATGTAGGCGAGGAACGCCACCAGCGACCAGACCTCCTTGGGATCCCAGCCCCAGTAGCGCCCCCACGACGAGGCCGCCCAGATGGAGCCGGTGAGAATTCCGGCGATCAGGAGGATGGAGCCGACCACGAGATACCAGTAGAGGAGGTCGCTCCACTTGGCGGCGGCCGCGCGCTTCGCGGGGGCGAAGATGCTGACGCCCAGGACCATGTGGGAGAGGAACGTCGCGATCGCGAAGACCGAGTAGCTCACCATGATGATCGGCACGTGGATGGCCAACCACGGCGTGCCCGAAAGGACCGGCGGCATCGGACGGATGAAGGAATCCATCGGCAGCCGGTCGAGGAGCAGATAGACGAGGGCCGACATCGCCCCGGCGTTGAAGATCAGCATCCGATTCCTGAAGAGTAGTGAGATAACGCCGAAGAGGCCGACGCCCCAGCCGAGAAAGAGCATCGACTCGTACATGTTCGAGGCCGGAATTCTACCCGCGACCTCCCAGCGAGTGGCGATCCCCCAGGTCATGACCGCGAAGCCGAGGACGGAACCGATGCTCGCCACCCAGCGCAGGCGCCAGCGGTCTCGCCCCAGCGTCATCCCGGCGGCGATGGCCGCGGGGAGGAGGAGGAACCAGGCGATGCGCGTCGGATTGACGGCGTTGTAGCGGACTTCGCGCACCATGGCGGCGGCGGAGGGATAGTGCGCCGGCGCGGTGGGTCGCACGCGTGCTTCGAGCGCGGCATAGCCGGCGGCGGAGATGGCGTCCGCCGGCGTCGTCCAGGTGGCGACGGGATCGGCAGCCGGAATCGGCAGGATCGCCTCGCCGCGGAGGAAGGCGTCGAGCACGCGAATCCGCTCCTCGAGTTTCAGGAGGTGTTTGTCCATCGGGCCCGGTTTCTGATCGGCGCGCTGCCGCTGGAGGGCCTGATTGACCGCGTCGCTCAGACGCTGGCTGCCGATGAGCGTCCGGTAGCTGGCGTAGCGGATGCCGCGCGACCGCCCCGCCAGCGCCGCGATCTCGTCGTCGTCCACGCGCACGATCGGCTCCTCCAGCCACTTCATCGGATCGATCGACCAGCCGACCGCCATCGCCACGGGGTCCATCCCCTTCCACGAGCGACCCCCGGTCACGGTGCGGACGGCGTCGCGCGCCTGCGTGTCGAACGGCATGGCGCGCCCATCGCACTGAACCGGCAGGCGGCGGATCGCCTCCAGTTGCGCGGGCGTCGGGGCGTCGGCCGCCAGCGCTGTTGGAGCCGCCGCGGTCAAGGCCGCCAGGATCCCGGCGCCGAGCCACATCGCGCGCTTGTCCCCCGGCTTCGGGGGGGCCGGCCCGCCGCGGAGCGTGATTCTCGCCACCGTCGGGGCGGGCGTCCGCGCCGCCGCGCGCGTCTGGAAGATGCGCGTCACCAAGACCACGAGCATGCCGAAGACCAGGAGCCCGTAGCCCCAGAAGACGTAGAGCTGTCCCGGGTCCTTCGAGACCGAGAGGATCGACATCTCCCGCCCCCCCTGGATGTTGTAGCTCGACTGGAAGAAGGCGTAGCCGCCGTAGTAGAGGGGCATGTTCATCTCGATGACCGCCGGATGCTCCGCGCCGGAGGAATCGAGCACCGTAACCCGGCTCCGAAACATGGCGGGCCGCTGGGTGCCGGGGTAGAAGTCCATCTCATAAGCGTCGAGGCGAACGGAGAACGGGATCGGATGATCGACTTCCGATCCGCCGGGCCCGGCGCGGAGGATTCGCGCGGCGCTGTCGCCCTCCCAGAGCGGAAGCCTCCCGTCGATCGCGTAGATCGCCGTCGCCATCGCCCCGCCGATGATCAGGAGCATGGAGACGTGCGTGATCAGGAAGCCGATCCGGTACCGATCTCGCGGAAAGCGATCCCAGACGGCCCCGATGATGTTGACCGCGAAGAGCGCCTGAAGCGCGAAGAACCAGGGGGCGTAGTAGACGGCCCTCGCCGCTTCGGTGCCACGCAGCGACTCGAGGATGGTGCCGACCGAGAGCGCGATCGCGATGAGGACGAGGAGGATGACGGTCAATTTGAGGGACGCGAGGGTCTTGATGTACGAGTTCATTAGCGGCTTCCCATGGGGTTAGGGTGCCTGGATCGTCGGTTCGCTCAGGAGAAGGGTAGGGCCGGAAGGCGGGAAACGGCAGTGGTACCGAAGAACTCCTCGGCCTGGACCTGTAGTTCTCCATCCCAGGGGGCATGGGGAGCCTGGAAGCGGGATGCGGCGGCTTCAGCCGGCCGAGAGGGCTTCCCCCTGACGCGATCCGCCCCGCGCGCCGCCGATCGCGATGCGGAGCGCGCCTTCCGCCTCGTCCCATTCGGATGTCGTTCCCAACTCGCGGCAACGCGAGGTCATTCGCTCCAGCATGACCTCGCGCCGCGCGCCCCCGGCGTGGAGCGGCCGAAATCTCCGGATGAGAAGGGGATGGGCACGAAGCTCCATGGTCCGCCCGCCCGAGGTCTCCACCACGAAGACCCACGATTCGTCGTTCGGCTCGAACTCGTCGACGGCATAGTCGTCGATGAGATCGCCCGCCCCGTAGAGGATCACCCCGCCGCGATCGATCTCGATTCCACGCGCCACATGGCACGAATGTCCGAAGACGAGGTCCGCCCCAGCCCCGATGAGGGCGTGCGCGAATTCCCGGTGGCCCGGTTCGGGCCGGTAGCCCCAGTTGGTCCCCCAGTGAAACGCGACCACCAGGAGATCGGCCATGGCGCGTGTCGCGGCGACGGCGGCCAGAAGCGAGACCGCCCGGGGGTCGTTCCGCACGACCGGCACATGCCAGATCCCGGGACGATCCGGCCCCGCCTCCCACGCCGGCTCGTTGTCGGTCACCGAGAGCATCGCGAGCGTGGCGCCGGCTCGCCGCAGAAGGGCCGGCGCGCGGGCCTCGGCCAGCGACGCGCCCGCGCCGGCGTGCGCGACCCCCGCCCGATCGAGGGTGTCGAGCGTTTCCTGGAGCGCCTCCGGTCCGTAGTCGAGGATGTGATTGTTGGCGAGGGAAACAGCGTCGATCCCCGCTCCACGCAGGACCGCGACGTTCTTCGCGTCGGAGCGGAACGCGAACTCCTTGTGGGCGCGCTCGCCCCCGTCGGAGAGGGCGCACTCCAGATTGCAGATCGCGGCGTCCGCCCCCCGCAGGAGGGGCAGGGCGTCTCCCCAGAGATGCTCGGGAGGGAGACGGCAGAGCGCGCGGTTGACGAGCCGGCCGAGCATCACGTCGCCCGCGAGGGCGAGCTTCATGTCGGTTCGGGACGCGGCACGTGCGAGCGGAACCAGTCGAGCGCGAGCGCGGCCACTTCCTCCAGCGCGCCCGGCTCCTCGAAGAGGTGCGTCGCCCCCGCGACGATCTTCAGCTTCTTCTCGCAACCGAGCGCGTCATAGGCGGCCTCGTTCAGCCGGATCACCTCGTGATCCTCCCCGCCGACGATCAAGAGGGTCGGGGAGACGACGCCAGGAAGCACGTCCATCGCGAGGTCCGGACGCCCTCCGCGCGAGACGACGGCCGCGATCCGCTCCCCGAGACGCGCCGCCACGCGTAGCGCCGCCGCCGCTCCCGTGCTGGCGCCGAAGAGACCGACCGGAAGATCGCGGCTCTCCGGATTCGTCCCGAGCCACCGGACGATTTCCGTGAGGCGATTGGTCAGGAGATCGATGTCGAAGCGGGTCTCGTACTCGGTGTCCTCCTCCTCGGTCAGGAGGTCGATCAGGAGGGTGCCGATCCCTCCCTGCCGGAGCGCGCGAGCGACCGCGCTGTTGCGCGGGGAGAGTCTGCTGCTGCCGCTCCCATGGGCGAAGAGGACGAGTGCGGGAGCCCCGGGGGGAATTCCGAGCGTTCCGGGAAGGGTCACCCCGTCCCATCTTACCTTCACGTTTCGTTCCATGTTCGTACCGTGCCTCCAAGCAATGCCGGCGGGAGGGGATGGCCGCTCAGGCTTCCAACGCGCCCCGCGCGAGGAGCGAAGCCGCGGAGAAGACGGTCAAGTTTCGCGCCCGCGCCGATCGCACCGGAATCGTGTCGGTGCAACCGATCGTCTTGACTCCCATCCTCCAGAGCTTCGTCCAGGCATCGCCGGTGAAGAGTCCATGAGTGACGAGGACGTGGATCTCTCTCGCGCCGCGCCGGCGGAGTTCCCGGCAGCAGGAGAGGAGCGTCCCGCCGGTGTCGAGGATGTCGTCGACGACGATGGCGCGGCGGCCGACTCTGCCCCGGAGCCGCCGGTGGACCACACCCCGCGGCGTCCGCGTCTTGGCGACGATGGTGATCGCGCGCTTCATTCCCGCCTTCTTCGCGACGGCCTCGCATCGCTCCACGGCGCCTTCGTCCGGAGCCACGATCGTGGCATCCTGAAGCGAGCGCCGCCGGATCTCCTCCGCGAAGATCTCCGCCGGCGAAAGCGAGACGAGCGGCATCGGAACGAGCCGCGCCACCCTCCGGCTGTGAACATC
>JBBTHR010000019.1:0-71220 GCA_038060295.1 Candidatus Eiseniibacteriota bacterium | reverse complement strand
GGATTCCGATAATCACGACCACGATCATGAGCTCGATCAGGGTGAAGCCCTTCTGGTTGCGAAGCATGGTACGTCTCCTTTCGAGCGTGCCAGTCGTGGCACGGGGTACTTCCTTGGCCTGCTGGCGGTCGATAACCGCAAGGCATGTGCCAGGAGAGGGTCGAGGGGTTGGATCGTGATTGGCTTCATGGAGTTTCGGGTCGGGGTGGCGGAGGGGCTCGCGAGGAGAAATGGCTCGATCGAGCCGCGAGCGCGGGTGATATCCCGCCGGGCGTCGCCTTCTCCGGGCCCGAGCGAAAGGGAGTGGGGCCTCGAATGATTCCCTGGCGGGAACTCGGCCGCGCGACGGTGCCGGGGGAGACAGAGCCGCTCGTCCTATCGCAGCGCGAGGAAGAGTTCGTGATTCGCATCGGCCGTCACGCGCTGATGAGCAGCCGGGCACACGGGACCGAGGAGATGCTGGCTGAGTTCGCGTGCGCCCGGATCGCGGACAGAGCCGCTGCTCGTGTTCTAGTAGGCGGGCTCGGGATGGGGTTCACGCTTGCCGCCGCGTTGCGGCAGGTGGGGCCGGGTGCGCGTGTCGCGGTGGCTGAGTTGGTCCCCGCGCTCATCAAGTGGAATCGCGGTCCCCTGGCGCCTCTCGCCGGGCGACCGCTCGACGACCCACGCGTGTTCGTGCACGAAGCGGACGTGGCCGACGTGATTCGTGAGCAACACGGCAAGTTCGACGCCATCCTGCTCGATGTCGACAACGGGCCGAACGCCCTGACCCGGTCGTCCAATGACTGGCTCTATTCGCTCGCAGGGCTTCGCACGGCGCACGAGGCGCTGCGAGAGCGAGGGGTGCTCGGGATTTGGTCGGTGGCGCCGGACCGGGAGTTCACGCGGCGGCTGGGCGAGGCTGGGTTCGAAGTGGAGGAGCATGTGGCGCGCGCCCGGCGGACGAAGGGTGGGCAGCACACGCTCTGGATCGCTACTCGGGGTCGGTAGCAGCCGGAGTTCCGGATTCGTCGCCCGGTGAAGTCTGGAGCCTTGCGCTATCGGACGAGCGGAGAAAATTGGAGGCGGCACTGGGATTTGAACCCAGGAATAACGGTTTTGCAGACCGTCGCCTTAGCCACTTGGCTATGCCGCCCCCGCTACTGCAAGCGCTTTAGTGTAACAGAGTTGGCGGGATCAGCAAGGGACAAGCCAGAGCTACCGAAGGCCGGCGGCGTTCAGGCCGAGCCCTCAACAATCTTCCAGTAGGAGTCCTTCCTAACCACCTTCCCGTCTCGAAACTCCCAGAGGTCGCATCCACGGACCCGCACTCGGCGTCCATCAGGCGCCGTGCCGGTCAGCAGCCACTCGGACACGCCCATATTGCCACTGACCCAGTGTCGATCATCGCCGTAGTGCACGTCGGGGAGGCCTTTGAAGCGTGTGGCTAATCCCTCGCGCACGGCGGCTTTGCCCGTAAAGCGCTGGCCCCAGGGCTCCCGACCACGCGGCATGTCAAACGAGCAGTCGTCGGCAAAAAACTCCATGATGGCATCCAGATCATGGGCATTGAACGCGTCAGCGATCGCCTTCAATGTTTGGATGGAGATTGACTGCTGTTGAACCATGACATCCCCCTTAGGGCTACTAACAGGTAGTAGATCGTTCAGTGTAGCCGCATGTAGCGGGCCGCTCCCGTCCGCCGCTCGCGGCGGCATGGCATCTCTCGGAGGGGGCGGCGCGGCTCGGTGTACGGCAGGACTAGCAGCGTTCCAACACCATCGCGATTCCCTGACCGACGCCGACGCACATCGTGCACAGGGCGTAGCGCTGCCCGGTGCGACGCAGCTGATAGGCGGCGGTGACGACGAGCCGCGCGCCGCTCATACCCAGCGGATGGCCGAGCGCGATCGCCCCGCCCTGCGGGTTGACGCGCGGATCGTCGTCGGCCACCCCAAGCTGTCGCAAGCAGGCGAGCGCCTGCACGGCGAACGCTTCGTTGATCTCGATGATGTTCATGTCCGTGAGCGACAGACCGAGGCGTGCGAGAAGCTTCTGGGTCGCGGGGACCGGACCGATCCCCATGATGCGCGGCGGGACTCCCGCGACGGCCGTGCCGACGATTCGCACGATTGGTGTGAGCCCGTGCTTCTTCGCGGCGACCTCGGAAGCGATCACCAGCGCGGCCGCGCCGTCATTGATGCCGGAGGCGTTGCCGGCGGTCACCACACCGTCCGCGCGGACGATCGGCTTGAGCTGCGCGAGCTTGTCGAGCGTGACGGCACGGGGGTGTTCATCGCGATCGACCATGACCGGGTCGCCCTTGCGCTGCGGGATCTGCACCGGGACGATCTCCTCCGTGAGCCGGCCGTCCGCCTGGGCGGCGGAGGCCTTTTGTTGGCTCCAGCAGGCGAACCGGTCCTGGTCTTCACGCGAGATGCGGAACTGCTGGAACAAGTTCTCCGCCGTCTCGGCCATCGAGTCGGTGCCGTAGCGATCCTTCATCGACGGGTTGACGAACCGCCAGCCCAGCGTCGTGTCGTAGACTTCGACGTTGCGGGCAAAGGGCTCCGTCGTCTTCGCCATCACGAAGGGCGCTCGCGACATGCTCTCGACCCCGCCCGCGACGAGCAGATCCGCCTCGCCGGCCACGATCGCGTGCGAGGCGCGAGCGACGGCGTCCATGCCGGAGGCGCAGAGCCGGTTGACCGTGCACCCTGGCACGGTCTCGGGAAGTCCCGCCAGCAGCAGCGCCATGCGGGAGACGTTCCGGTTATCCTCCCCCGACTGGTTCGCGCAACCGAATATCACGTCATCGACCGCTGACCAATCGACGCCCTGGTTGCGCTGCATCAGCGCCCGGATGGGGACCGTGGCAAGGTCGTCCGTGCGCACCGGAGCGAGGGTTCCACCGTAACGACCGATCGGTGTGCGGACGCCATCGCAAACGTAAGCGGCGGTCATTGCATCTCCTTCAGTTTCCGGAATCCGGAAAGCAGCACTTCGGACAGCACGTCGATCTCGCGGCCGGTCATCGCGGTGGAAAGGGCCCCGGAGCCGGTGTTGATCAACATGACGCCGTTCTCGAACGTGTGGTCGAGCAGCGCCTTGGTGAGTTGCGCGCGGCCCGGATCGACGTACGCCTGCCGATACGTTGCCGGAGGTTCGGGTGTCATGTGGATGCGGAAGAGCGATCCGGCGCCGGTCACGCAGGCGGGGAATCCGGCTGTTTGGATCGCGTCTGCGATCTGTCGGCGCGCCCGGTCTCCGAGCTCATTCAGCCTCGCCACTGCGTCGCGATCGAAAAGCCGCATCGCGGTCAGGCCGGCGGTCATGACCAGCGGATTGGCGGAGAAGGTGCCCGAATGCGGGAACAGCACCTTCTCCGCCAGCGGGTTGAGGACGTCCATCACGTCGGCGCGGCCGGCGATCGCGCCGACCGGCAGTCCGCCGCCGATCATCTTCCCGAGCGCCGTCAGATCGGGTGGGCGGGAGAACCACGATTGCGCGCCTGCGAACTCGCTGCGGAAGGTGATCACCTCGTCGAACACCAGCAGCGAGCCATCCTCCTCCGTCCAGCGGCGCAACGCGTCGATGAACGGCGCCGTCGCACGCATCATTCCGATGCGATGCGGCAGCGGATCGATCAGCACGCACGCGAGCTCGCCCGCGTGCTCGCTTAGGATCCGGACCGCAGCCTCGGGATCGTTGAACGGGATCACGATGACATCGTCGAGTACGCCCTGGGGCGTGCCGTGCACCACCGGGTTGCTCCGCGGATGATCGGCGTCGCCCCAGTTGGCCGGGTTCGATGTCTGACTCACCTCCGCGTAGTCGTAGAGCCCGTGATACGCCCCTTCGGCCTTGGCGATCTTCGCCCTGCCGGTGAAGGCGCGCGCGGCCTTGAGGCAGCTCATGACTGCTTCGGTGCCCGAGTTCACGAAGCGGATCTTCTCGAGGCCCGGCGAACGCTGACACATGTGCTCCGCGTAGAGCACTTCCGCCTCGGTGGCGAACGTGAAGGCGGTACCGCAATGCATCTGCTCGGTGACGGCCGCAACGATCGCGGGATGCGCGTGCCCATGGATAAGCGAACACATGTTGTTCGCGAAGTCGATTCGGCGGACGCCTTCGATGTCGGTGACGTAACAGCCCTCGCCCCGCACCGCGTAGAACGGGTGCGGTCTGCGCAGGACGGTGTTCCGGCTGACGCCGCCGGGGAGAACGCGCAGGGCGCGCTCGTAGAGCTCCTGGCTGCGTGTGGTTTGAGCGCTGGGGGTCATCGGGCACACTCCGGCGTCGATGTGAGCAGACGTACGCCTGTCTTCGCTTGGACCTCTTCGAGCGTCACCCCGGGCGCCAGCTCGCGGACGATCAGCCCCTCGCCCGTCACGTCCAGGACCGCGAGGTTCGTGTAGATGCGGTCCACGACGGCCCTGCCCGTGAGCGGGTACGTGCACTCGGCGACGATCTTGGGCTCGCCGGTCTTGGTGGTGTGCTCGGTCACGATGAGGATACGCTTGACGCCGGCGACGAGGTCCATCGCGCCGCCGACCGCGGGGATGGCGTCCGCCTCGCCGGTGGACCAGTTGGCGAGGTCGCCCCGGGCGGAGACCTGCATGGCGCCCAGGACACAGACGTCGATGTGTCCGCCGCGGATCATGATGAAACTGTCGGCGTGGTGGAAGTAAGCGGCGCCGGGGATGGCGGTCACCGCCTTCTTGCCCGCATTGATCAGTTCGGGGTCTTCGGAGCCTGCAGGCGGTGTCGGCCCCATTCCCAGCAGGCCGTTCTCGGTCTGGAATACGAATTCGCGGTCGCGCGGGACGAACTGCGCGACCAGCTCCGGGATGCCTATGCCGAGATTGACGTACGCGCCGTCGGGAATGTCCTCGGCGACACGCTGGGCCATCTCCTCGCGATTCCAGCCCTTCATGGGTAGCACCGTCCTTCCTTGACGAGCACCGATTCCTGCTGCGGCTCGGGAATGACGACGATGCGGTCGACGAAGATGCCCGGCGTGACGACGTGCTCGGGGTCGATCGCCCCGACCTCGGCCATCTCGCGCACCTGCACGATGGTGGTCGTGGCGGCGGTGCACATGATCGGTCCGAAGTTCCGGGCCGTGCGACGATAGACGAGGTTCCCGTATCGGTCGGCCCGGTCGGCCTTCACCAGCGAGAAGTCGGCGCGCAGACCGCGTTCCATGACGTACTCCGAGTCGTCGAACCGCCGCAATTCCTTGCCCTGCGCCAAGACGGTGCCGACGGCGGTCGCCGTGTAGAACGCGGGGATCCCGGCCCCGCCGCAACGGATCCGCTCGGCGAGCGTGCCCTGAGGAACCAACTCCAGCTCGATCTCGCCGCGACGGTGAAGTTCGGGGAACACCATCGAATTGGCGCTGCGCGGATACGAGCAGATCATCTTACGGACCTGCCCGCGGGCGATCAGCGCCGCCAGTCCGACCCGGCCGCTGCCCGTGTTGTTGCTGATGACGGTGAGATGGCGGGGTCCGGCGTCGATGAGCGCGTGGATCAGCTCGATCGGGCTTCCCGCTTCGCCGAAGCCGCCGATCATGATGGTTGCGCCGTGGCGAACGTCCGCTACCGCGGCGGCCGCGGATTCGGCGCGCTTGTCGATCATGCGCTCGCCCCCGTCCGCCGGCGCCGATGGTGCACGTCGATCAGCTTCTGCTCGATCTCGTGCAGCTCCTTCTCGAAGAAGAACTCGGACGTGTCGAAGGGCGTCAGGAAGTCGACGCGGTTCGTCTGGCTGTCGTACTTGGCGAGGAATACGCGATCCATCCATGCCATGTTCCGGCTCTCGTTGAACTTCAGCGCGAAGGCCGTCTGCCCGCCGACTTCGGCTGTCCCGAGGATGGAGACCTTGCCGGCGGACGTGGTCATCGTGATGTACCTCGACGGCCGGTTGAGCGATGAGAGCGAACGGTAGACCAGGTTGGCGATCTTCTCGATGTCGGCCAGCGACGCGGTGAAATAGTGATGCTCGCCGGTCGCGCGGGCGCAGTACATCGAATGGAAGCGCACCAGCAGCGTCCCAAGCACGTTGGCCAGGTCGATCCAGTTCTGCGCCGAACGCTGGACGTCCACGTGGCCCCGGTCATCGGTGAACAGGCTGATGTGGTTCATGATGGGGCTTTGGCTGCGCACCACGACGCCGTGTCGCTGGAGCCTGCGGATGGCGGCGATCGTGCTGGGATTCAACAGCTCCCGTGGCGTGGAGAAATGCGCCATCCACGACAATTGAACCCCGTTGTCGTGCACGACGTCGAACAGGGCCAGCATCTTCTCGTACTGCCGCGTGAGGACCCTCTCGGGCTGATACGTCAGCATGCGTGAGCCGAGGCGGACCGTGCGCACCTGCAGCAAGCGGCGGTCTTCGACGATCGGCATGACGTACTGCCGCAGTCGTTCGACGGGCATGTATCCCGCGTCCCCGCCGGTGATGAGCAGATCGGTGACTTCAGGGTGGCCGCGAAGGTAGTCGTGGATCTGCGCGACGTCCTCCTGCACGAACATGTCCTCGTCACCGCGGACCTGCGCGTGACGGAAGCAGTAGGTGCAAAAGGCGAAACACTCCTGCGTCGTCCGGTCGAAGACGAGCTGGCACTGCGGGTACTTGTGCTGACTGCCTTCGACGACGTCGATCCCGCCGTCGTCCTGTTCGATCCACGGCTTGTTCAGGAGTTGATGGCCATCGTGGGGGTTGGTCTTGTGAACGTACTCGCTGGCGATGCGTGTCCGCTCTTCGGGTGATGCCGTGGCGGTGTACGCGTCGAGCAGTTCCTCCTTCATCATTCCCGGCTGCGGGAACATGAGCTGGAACATCGAATCGCGCTGGTAGTTCTTCCAGTTGATACTGTTGAGCGCGTGACGCGACACCTTGAAGCGGTACACTTCGACGAACAACTCCCGCTCGGTCATGTCGCCGAGGTGGATTCCGTGCTGCTCCAGGATCTCGGCGACACGCCGGAACCCCTCCAGCTCGGAGTAGTGATCGGAATCGCTGAACAGGGTCTTCCCCCGCTCGAGAAGCCCGGAGTGCTGCGGATACGTCGCGTGCAACCGACTGAGCAGCCCGGCCGGCAGCAGGTTCTCCGTCGCGATGATCTGCCGCGTCTCGGGCGAGTAACCGAAACGGGTCATCATCGCTTCGATGTCCGCCGGAGTGACCGTGGAGGAGATCGGTTCTACCGAGGAACTCACGGGATTGACCTCTTTGGTGTTCGACATGTCAATTCTCCAAGAACCCATGCCAGGGAGGAGCTTATCCGTGCTCGGGCCATCGACGCTCGGAACCGCCATCGGCGGGACAGCGCCCACCGTGCGGTGAGGTTCCCACCCTGGTTGGACGCTGGCAATTGGCACAAAAGTAGCAGGAGGTAGCAGGGGGAAGGGTGGATCCGCCGTCGAGTGCGGTGATCTTGGGGCAAGTCTGGGGGATCGGCGCGGCGCCGCGTGGATGGCCGGGATGGTGGCGGCGCGACTTCAGGCGTCCACGACGAGTGGGAGACCGAACCGTGCGGGGCGGGGGCGATCGGTGGCCATGGTTGGACACTCGATGCACCAAGCCCAAGGAGGCTCATGAGACGTTACCTCCTTGCCGCGGCTTCGCCCCGAGGGCCGACCACCCCCGCAAGTGGTTGAGTCTAGCGCGGTTGACGCTGGGCGCAAGATCGGCAATTGCCCGGCGGCGGCGGCCGGCGGGCCATCATCAATGTCCGCGTCGCGGAGGCCGATAAGATCAAGCATGGACGAGAACTCCGAACGAATCCCCGTCCTCGCGACGGAGTCGTACGACCTCATCGCGAAGCTCATCGCGCGGCGCGTTTCCGAGATCATCCGTGACCGGCACGCGAGCGGACGAACGCCCGTGCTCGGGCTCGCCACCGGCTCGACGCCGATCGGTGTCTACCGAGAACTGATCCGGATGCACCGCGAGGAAGGTCTCGATTGGTCCCGGGTCAAGACGTTCAATCTCGACGAGTACTACCCCATGTCGCCGGACAACGTTCATAGCTACCACCGCTTCATGTGGGAGAATTTCTTCGACCACGTCAACATCGACCCGCGAAACGTGCACATTCCGCGCGGAGACCTTCCCCGAGACGCGGTCAATGAGCACTGTCGCGACTACGAACGGGCGATCGCGGATGCCGGCGGCATCGACTTCCAGATTCTGGGAATCGGGCAGACGGGACACATCGGGTTCAACGAGCCCGGATCGAGCCCCGGTTCGCGCACGCGCCTCGTCGTCCTCGACACGATCACACGCCGCGTCGCCGCGTCGGACTTCTTCGGAACCGAAAACGTTCCGAACGAGGCGATCACGATGGGCGTCGCGACAATCCTCGAGGCCAGAGAGGTCGCGCTCATCGCGACGGGCGAGCACAAGGCCGCGATCGTGAGGCGCTCGGTCGAGGGCGACATCGACCGCTCCGTGGCCGCGACGTATCTCCAACAGCACCCGGATGCGACTGTCTATCTCGACCCTGCGGCCGCGGCGGATCTGACCCGCCTGAAGACGCCCTGGCTGCGCCGCGAAATCGAGTGGACCCCGCTCCTCGCGATCGAGGCGGTCGTCTGGCTCTCCCAAGTCACCGGGAAGTCCGTGCTCAAGCTGGCCGACGGCGATTATCGCGAACACCATCTGGGCGCGCTCCTCGCCCGCCACGGCTCCTCGGCCGCGCTGAACGGGGTCGTCTTCAACGCGCTCGGCACCAAGATCCGCGGACGCAGCAAGCTCCCCCGGGGGCGGCGCATCGTTGTCTTCTCCCCCCACCCTGACGACGACGTCATCTCCGCTGGAGGAACGCTCCACAAGCTCCGCCAGAACGAGAACGAGATCGTCGTGGCGTACATGACGTCGGGCAACATCGCCGTCTTCGATCACGAGGTCCGCCGCTACCTCGAATTCGTACGCCGAACCGCGAGCGATTTCGAATACGGGAACGACCGCCTGCGGTCGCTACTGGAGGAGGTCGAGCAATTCCTAAACCGTAAGCAGCCGGGGCAGGTGGACTCCGAAACGGTCCAGATGCTCAAGCGCCGGCTCCGCGAGGTCGAGGCGGTATCCGCCATCGAGACGCTGCGCCTGCGGCCGGACCAGTCCCGGTTTCTGAACCTCCCCTTCTACCAGACGGGGAGCGTCCGGAAGGATCCGGTCGGAGATCGGGACGTCGAGATCATCCTCTCCCTGCTCGAGGAGCATCGACCGGAGATCATCCTCGTCGCCGGAGACCTCTCCGATCCGCATGGCACGCACCGCATGTGCAAGGAGGCGATCGAACTGGCGCTCGAGCGGTACTCCGGCGAGGCGCCGGAGACCTGGCTCTATCGCGGAGCCTGGGAGGAATGGCCCATCGCCGAAGCCGACATTCTCGTACCGATGTCGGAGGAGGAACTACGGCTGAAGATCAGCGCCATCTTCAAGCACCAGAGCCAGAAGGACCGCGCGCCGTTCCCCGGGGTCGACGAGCGCGAGTTCTGGCAGCGCGTGGAAGAGCGCAACAAGGGAACGGCGCGGCTGGTCGATCAGCTCGGACTGCCGGAGTACTACGCCATGGAGGCGCTCGTGGTTCAGCGCGGAGCCGAGGCGCCCGACGGAGGCACCGTAAGATCCGCTGATTCGGGTCAGGATCTCGATGTGGCCTTCCTTCCCCCGCCTGTCCCCACCCGGCCAACTGAAACGAGTCGCCCCGAACGACGCTAGCTGTCGTTCCTCCAGTTGTGTTCGCCCCCCGCGATCCGGCGACACTTCTCGACCTATGACGCCGACCCCGCGACGCTCCGCGACGCGCGGAATTTCGCGATTGCCGCCTCCAACTCCGTGCTCTCGAAGACGCGATCCCGCTCCTTCGCCAATCGGAAGAGGTGCTCCACGAGAGGGCGGTCGGCTTCGTACCCGTGATGCTCCAGCCAGTAGACCACGTTCGATTCGCCCGACATCGGTCCCACATCGATCACCTGTGTGAGTCCCAGCATGCTGGCCGGGATGCTCGAGTAGACTTGGTCCGCCAGGGCCGCGTCCCCCTTCTTCTTCGCCTTGATCACGGCCGCCGCGTGCACACCCGTCGCGGTGCGGAACGCGTCCCGACCGAACGCCGGGTAGCTCGGCGGGATCGGCACGCCGCAGGCGCGCGAGACCAGGTCGCAATACTCCGGCAGCGCCGTCAGATCCCGGTCGAGCCATCCGAGGAGCTTCAGATTGATCAGGAGAAGATCGAGCGGCGCGTTCCCCACCCGCTCGCCGATGCCGAGGATCGTCCCATGCGCCCGGTCGGCTCCGGCGGCGAAGGCCGCGAGCACGTTGGCGATGCAGAGGCCACGATCCCGGTGCCCGTGGAAATCGATGGGGATCTTCGCACCCGTCGCATCCACGACGGAGCGAATGAACCGGATCAGCCGTGTGATGCCCTGCGGCGTCACGTAGCCGACCGTGTCGGCGACACAGATTCGATTCGCACCGGCATGGATCGCCGCCGTGTAGATCTGACGGAGCATCTCCGGCTTCGCCCGCGTCGTGTCCTCGGTCACAAACATGACCTGGAGACCGTGCCGGACCGCATAACCGACCGCCTCCTCCGTCGTCCTCAGGAGCCGGTCCAGATCCCACCCTTCGGCGTAGTGGCGAATGGGGCTCGAGCCGAGGAAGGTCGCCGCGTGGATCGCGAGCCCGGTCTTCTGCACCACGTCGATGATCGGGTCGATGTCGGCGACGTGCGTCCGCGCCGCGCAGTAGGGCTCCATGGGCAGTTTGGCGGAGACCATCTCCCTGGCCAGGGCGAGCACCGAAGCCTGGACACGCGGGCCGGCGCCGGGCAGTCCGAGATCCACCCCGTGCACGCCGAGGCGCGCCTGGAAATGGAGCATTTGGATCTTCTGCTCAATGGACGGATCCGCCACGGAGGGACACTGGAGCCCGTCTCGGAGCGTCTCGTCGGCGACCTCCACCACTCCGGCCGGGCGGTCTCCGGGATCGTTCCCTTGGTTCCACTCGTAGATCAGGTCCGATGCCGCGGGTTCGATCATGGCCTCTCCTCGCGCCGCGGTCTGAGGGCGGCCGTTCCGCCCCTTCCCGCGATCACAGTCGACAGACCGCCGTGCCGGGGCCCTCCGCGTCCGGGGGTATCTTTCCCAGGGCGCGCAGCACCTTCTCCGGCGTGATCGGCAACTCGGTCAGGCGGACGCCGATCGCGTTCGCCACGGCATTGGCCACCGCCCCCATCACGGGGAGCGACGCCCCTTCGCCGACCTCTTTGGCGCCGAACGGGCCACCCGGGTCGTACGACTTCACGACGAACGAATGGATGCGCGGCGCGTCGGCGGCCGTGGGGATCAGGTAGTCGTGCAGGTTCGGATTCACGATCCTGCCGTCCTTGTGAATCACTTCTTCCCAGAGGCTCTCGCCCATCCCCATGACCAGCGATCCCTCCACCTGTCCGTGGAGGTTCATGGGATTGATGACGGTTCCGCAGTCGTGGGCGTCGTAGAAGTCGGTCACCCGAACGGTGCCGGTCTCGGTGTCGACTTCGACTTCCGCCACCTGCGCGCAGAAGGAGTAGGCCGGCGACGTTCCGATCGGAGCCCCCTTGAATTTTCCCCCGAGAGGCGGTGGTGAATACTCCCCCTTGCCGACGACCGGTCCGCGCCTGCCGAAGGCAAGCGCGGCGGCCTCCTGGATCGAGCGGGTTCTGGAGCCGTCCGGCGAGTGGAAATGCCCATTCCGGAAGGAGACTTCCTCCACCGGAAGGCCCCACTCCTCCGCCACGACCTCCGCCACGGCGCGCCTCGCGGCGGCCGCGGCGTCTCGAACCGCGTTGCCCGCGAAGTAGGTGATGCGCGACGCGTAGGCCCCGAGGTCGGTCGGAGTGACGGCCGAGTCGCTCGAGATGATGCTCACGTCCTCGTAGCGCAGGCCAAGTTCCTCCGCGGCCATCTGGCAAAGGACCGTGTCGGATCCCTGGCCGATGTCGGGGGCGCCCGCGAAGACCATGGCCGAGGTACCGTCCTCGCTCAGTCGCACGATCGCCGAGGAATGGGGGAACGAACTCCGGTAGATCGGGTACCCCGCGCCCGAGATGAAACAGCCGCAGGCGATTCCGATCCCCTTCCCGAAGGGGAGCTTTCCCCGCTTCTCCTTCCAGCCCGATCGTTCCTCCACGAGATCGAGGCACTGCTGGAACTCGCACGAAGTGATCTGGAACTCGTTCACCGTGAGATCGTTCGTGTGAAGCGCGTTCCGCCGTCGCAATTCGATCGGATCGAGGCCGAGATCCGCGGCGATCAGGTCGAGCTGGCTCTCGAAGGCGAATCGCGGCTGTGGCGTGCCGTTTCCTCGCATCGCCCCGCAGGCCGGGAGGTTCGTGTAGACGCGCTTCCCGTCGAACCGGAAGTTGGGGAGGCGGTACGGCGTCGTGAGCATGACGCCCGAATAGTACGAGGTGATGATTCCGAAACTGGTATAGGCCCCGCCGTCGAGCGTGATGTCCGCCTGGACCGCGAGGAGCGTGCCGTCCTTGCGCACGCCCGTCTTGAGCCGGATGACCTGCGCGTGGCGTCCCCGGCCGTGCAGGAAGGTCTCCTTCCGGGAGAACTCCATGAGCACGGGGCGTCCCGTCTTCTTCGCCAGGATCACGGAGCAGAAATCGAGGCTGGTGGCCTCGGCCTTTCCGCCGAATCCACCCCCCATGGCCGGCTTCACGACTCGGATCCGGCCCATCGGCACGTCCAGCACGCGCGAGAGCTGATGCTGGACGTAGTGCGGCGCCTGGTTCGCGGTCCAGATGGTGATGCGGCCGTCCGACTCGACGCGCGCGAGCGAAACGTGCGGCTCAAGCGGGATCTGCATGGCCCGCTGGCCCCGGAAGACGTCCTCCCGGACGAGGTCCGCCTCGGCGAACGCCTTGTCGACGTCGCCGAAATCGTGATGGATCTCGGTGTTGATGTTCCGCGGATAGGCGTCGTGCAGTTGCGGCGCGCCAGGGTCGAGCGCCTCCTCGATCCCGAAGACGCCGGGGAGGATCTCGTACTCGACGCGGATCAGCTCCAGGGCGCGTTCCGCCGTGTCGTCGTCCTCGGCGGCCACGGCAGCGACGGCGTCGCCCACGTGGCGGACCCGGTCGCCGGCGAGCACCTGCTCGTCGTAACGGGCCGGGCTCACGCCGTACGGAACGTCCGGGACGTCCTTCGCCGTGATGACCGCGTGGACGCCGGGGAGCGCTTCCGCCTCGCTGGTGTCCACGGAGAGAATCTTGGCGTGGGGATGCGGGCTCCCGAGCAGCTTCCCACGGAGCATCCCGGGGAGGCGGAAGTCGCCGGTGTAGGTCGCCTTCCCCGTCGCCTTGTCGGCGGCGTCCTTCTTGGGAACGCTCTTCCCCACGACGGAGAAGGTGTCGTCGCTCTCGCCCTCCTCCACGCGCCGCGGCAGCTCGGGGTGCGCCACGCGCCGCACCGCTTCCAAGATCCGCACGTACCCCGTGCAGCGGCAGAGGTTTCCGGCGAGCGCGTTCCGGATTTCCTCGTCGGTCGGGTCGGGATTTCGATCGAGGAGCGCCTTCGCCGACAGGATCATTCCGGGACTGCAGAAACCGCACTGGATCGAACCGGTCTCGACGAACGCCTTCTGAACCGGATGGAGGGCGCCATTCGGGGACAGGCCCTCGATCGTCGTGATCTCGGTCCCCTGCGCCTCCGCCGCGAGGAAGAGACAGGAGTTCACCTGTTCGCCGTCGAGGAGCACGGTGCAGGCTCCGCAGTCTCCCTCGCCGCAGCCGCACTTGGTGCCGGTCATCTGGAGCGTGTCCCGCAGGACGGAGAGAAGGGTCGCGTTCGGGCGCGCGGCCACCGAGACGTCGCGCCGATTCACGCGGAGCCTGAGGAGGATTTCCGTCGCTTCGGTCGCCGTTGTCCGGCTCTGCTCGACGTTAGGATTCAATTCCTCTGCTCCGCCGCCACGCCAGCTCCAGTGCCTGGCGCGCGATGACCGGGACCACGGCTCGCCGATAGGACTCGCTGCCGCGGATGTCCGAGATCGGACGGCACTCGGAGGCCGCCGCGGCGCACGCCGCGTCGAGCGCGGGCCCTTCGACCGGACGCCCCACCAGAACGGAGGCGCCCTTGACGCTGAACGGAACCGGCGCCACCGCCCCGAGAACGAGGCGAACCCGCTTCGCCGCTCCATTCTCGTGGACGAGCGACACGGCCGCCGACACCACGGCGATCTGCGAGCCACCGCGATAGCCGAATTTCACATAGGAGGAAGCGGCCCCGGGCTCCGCGGCCGGGATCTGAAGGCGCGTGATGAGCTCTCCGGGAGCAAGCACCGTCGTGCGCGGGCCGGTGAAGAAATCGGATAGCGGCAGGACGCGCTTCCCGCGCGAGGAGCGGAGGTGGAGCGTGGCCCCGAGGGCGATCAAGACCGGCGCCAGATCGCCGCAGGCCGCGGCGGATGCCAGGTTGCCCCCGGCGGTGGCGACCGTGCGGATCTGCACCGTCGCCATGCGGTGAGCGGCGTCGACGAGGCCACGCGCGTGGCGGGTCAGGAGCGGATCCGACTCCAGTTCCGCGATGGTCGTGCCGGCGCCGATCGAGACGGCGCCATTCTCCAGGCGAATCCCCTTCAGCTCCGGCAGGGCCGACAACCCCACGATCACTCGCGGCGCGACCGCGGCGTGCTTCAGGAGCACCATCACATCGGTGCCTCCCGCTTTCGCCAGCCCGTCCGCTCCCGCGTCGCCGAGGAGGGCCAGGGCATCCTCGAGTCGGCGGGGACGATGAAACTGGAATGCCGGCATCGCCATGTCAGTTCACTCCATGGTCACAAGGGACCGACCGGCGCCCTCGCGAAATGCCGCTTCGAGAACACCGCCCGCGACCGCGTTGGCCTTGTCGGAAATCGTGAAGCAGAGCGAGGGGTCTCCGCGGGGATCCACGTCGGCCACCTTCTGGCCCTTGAACACAGAAAGGCCGGAGTGGAGTATCCCGCGAAGCACGCCGCCGATCGTCGATCGGAGCGGCACGCCGTCGACTTCGGCGACGAGCTCCTGGGGCTTGACCATCTGCCCGATGTCTTTCGACGGGCGAATCGTGCCATCCGCCGGGGCGCGGAGGACCCGTTCCGCGCCGACGCCTCCGATCGCGCCCGGAACACCGGTGTCTGGCCGCGCCCCGCCCGACGTGTAGACCCGTCCCAGATCGTGTCCGCGGCAGGTTTCCACCACGGCGTGAACGTCCACGCCAGCCTCGAAACCGGGGCCGAGGGCCACGACGCGCGGGGCCATGTCGAGGCGCGTCCCCAGGTTCCTCTTGGCGAGGATGGCGTCGACGACCAGGACAGGTCGGAGCGACTCGATGCTTGCCGCTTCGGGATCGATGAGCACGGCGACTCTTCCCTGCTCCAGGAGCCATCGCGCCGCGGCGACGTCCGGAGCCAAGACGGCTTCCACGCCTTCGACCGTGACTTGCCCTCGAAACACGGCCGATGCGAACGCGACGGTGCGGCGGATGACGGTGGGCTGGGCGATCTCGAGATGGGCGACGGAGAAGCCGCAGAGATGAAGCCTTCGGCCGACGGCCGTGGCGAGGTCTCCTGCTCCTCGAACGACCGCGATTGGCTTCATCGGACGACCCGCTTCTTCCCGGTGGCGCGCGTCTTGCGAGGGGAGGCTTCGCCCGCGGCCTTGGCGGCCGACGACCGCCGCGAAGCGCGGAGGGAGATCAGATCGGCCACGACGCTCACGGCGATCTCCTCCGGCGTGTCCGCCCCAATGTCGACACCCATCGGGCAGCGCACACGGGCGAAGACCTGCTTCGAGATTCCCGTCGAGGCCAGCGTGCGCTCCATGTAGGCCCGCTTGGCCTGGCTCCCCATCACGCCGACATAGGCGCAGTGGGGTGCGTGGCGGCCCGCGAGGGCGGCGTCCGTGGCCGCGTCGCGCGTGACGACGACGGCGTAGTCCTCGGAAGAAAGGGGTTCGAACCCGTCGCGAAATTCCGGATCGGTGGGCCGAAGCCGGACTCCGGGGGGATACGCCGCGGCGTCGAGGTGCTCGGGGCGGTCGTCCACGACTTCGACATCGAAGCCGGCCGACGGTGCCAGGCGCGCGATGGCGCGGCCCACGTGGCCGCCTCCGAAGATCACGAGTCGCGCCGCGGGAGTGACCGGTTCGAAGTAGACTTCGACCGTGCCGCCGCACTTCATTCCAAGCCCTTCGTCGGAAAGCCAGTACGACTTGGTCGCGGCGGAACGCCGGCCGAGGCATTCCAGCGCGTCGCGGATCACCTGGGCTTCGAGTTTCCCGCCCCCCAGCGTTCCCTCCACCGTGCCGGCCCGGAATACGATGATCTTCGCGCCGAGATCGCGCGGGCTCGACCCGCCCACCTTGACGATGGTGGCGACCGCGAAGGAGACGTGTTCCGTCAGCAGTCGGGTGACACGATCGTAGAAGTCCCGCACCTCAGCCTTCCTCCCCGGCGAGGAGGCGCCGGTAGTCCTCTTCGGTGTCGACGTCCACGCAACGCGATCGCGACACGGTCACCTTCTCGGCTTGCGCCCAGTATTCCCGGATCAGCCCCTGGCCGCTCTCGTCTCCCGACAGCGCCGCGAGGCGCGGAAAGAGATCGCGCGCGAAGAGAACGGGGTGTGCCCGCTCCCCCTGCTCGTCCACCGCCACGACGACGGACGCGCCGGTACGCTCGAACCGCGCCACGAGCGCGGCGACATCCTCCGAGCGGAGGAGCGGTATGTCCCCCGGGAGGAAGACCGCGGCGGCGCACTCCTCGGGCAGCGATTCGATCCCTGTCCGCACGGAAGAGGCGCGTCCCGACTGGTAGTCGTCATTGTTCCGGAGGAGGAGGGGCTGTGGGAAGGGGTACGAGCGTAGTATTGCTTCCAGGTCCCGGGCGTGGTGGCCCAGGACGCAGACGACGGGCGCGACCGGCGCCCCGGCCATGCACGCGACGGCATGGCAGACCAGGGGCTTGCCCCTAAAGGGGAGGAGCAGCTTGGGCCGAGTCATCCGGGCGGAGCTGCCCGCCGCCAGGACCACGCCGCCAACCGGCATCTCGTGATCGCTCCGGGGTACGTGGGTGGCTGCCCTGTCGTGCTGTATTATAGATGGTTCAGATGGCGGCTGGGCCGGCGATCCGGCTTGCACCGGCCGCCGGGTGCCAATCGTGGGATCGGGAGTCGGGAGGCGATCGATGCTGGTCGATTCATTCGGGCGAACCATCGACTACCTCCGCATCTCGGTCACCGACCGCTGCAACTTCCGCTGCGTTTACTGCGCTCCCCCTCCCGGGCCCGCTCCGGGACCGGCCCGCCGATACCTCGAAACCGATGAGTTCCTCCGCCTGGCGGCCGTCGGCGTCGGCCTCGGCGTTCGGAAGATCAAGCTGACCGGCGGCGAACCGCTCCTGTACCGCGACATCATCGCGCTCGTCGAGCGGCTCAGCTCGCTCCCGGGGATCGAGGATCTCTCGATCACGACGAACGGGAGTCGTCTGGATCGGTTCGCGGCGACGCTCTACAGCGCGGGCCTTCGCCGCATCAATCTCTCGATCGACAGCCTGCGGCCCGACCGGTTCGAACGGATCACGCGCGGAGGAGATCTCGCGGCGACGCTCCGCGCGTTCGAACTCGCCCGCGAACTCGGCTACCACGTGAAGATCAACACCGTGGCGCTCGACGGTTGGAACGCGGACGAATTGGACGACTTCGCGCGCTTCGCCGCGGATCGGGACGTGGAGGTGCGGTTCATCGAGTTCATGCCCCTCGGCGGCACGGGCTGGAGTCCGGGGCTCTTCCTCAGCGCTCGGACGATGCGCGAGCGCCTCGGCCGCGTGCGCGCGCTTCGTCCCCTCGCGCCGGAGGGCGTGGCGACGCGCTTCGTCACCGACGAGGGCGCGCGTCTGGGGTTCATCCCGACGATGTCCGAGCCCTTCTGCGACGGGTGCCGCCGGATGCGGCTCACCGCCTGGGGAACGCTCCGCCCCTGCCTCTTCTCCGCGCGGGAGGTCGACCTGGTCCCCCTGCTCGCGGCGGGGGCCGGCGACGATGCGCTCCGCGACGCGTTCGCCCGGGCCGTGGCATCGAAGCCGGAACGGAACGCGGTTCTCGCCGGTCTCGAGGACCCCCGCCGGCTCCAGATCCAGAGCATCGGAGGCTAGCGATGCGCGACATCTCCGGGAAGCCGAGCACCCACCGCACGGCGCGCGCCGAGGCGCTCCTGCGCGCCCGGCCGGAGACGATCGAGCGCGTGCGGAATGGCAGCGTGCCCAAAGGAAACGTGCTCGAAGCGGCGCGCGCGGCGGGTCTCCTGGCGGCGAAGCGAACGCCTGAGCTGATCCCGCTCTGCCATCCCATTCCCCTCACGCACGTCGAGGTCGCGTTCGAGATCCGACCCGAGGCGATCGCGGTCACGGCCTCGGTGTCGGCGGTGTGGGCGACCGGCGTCGAGATGGAGGCGCTCACGGCCGCGACCGTCGCCGCGCTCACCCTCTACGACATGCTCAAGCCGCTCGACGACGACTTGGAGATCGTGCATGTCAGGCTCCTCGAGAAGCGTGGGGGCGCGTCCGACCGAGGCGAGGCGCCGAAGAGGCCGATCCGCGCCGCGGTCGTGGTGATCTCCGACAGCGTGGCCGCGGGCCGCCGGAAGGACGCCTCGGGCGCGGCCATCGTGGAGATCCTGGGAGCGCATGGCGTCGCGGCGTCGGCGCCGGAGTCGATTCCCGACGACCAGGAGGTGATCGATCGGACGCTGCGCCGGCTTTGCGACGAAGGCGCGTGCGATCTCGTGCTGACGACGGGTGGCACCGGATTGGGGCCGCGGGACGTCACCGTGGAGGCCACCCGCGCGGTGATCGAGCGCGAGGCGCCCGGCATCGCGGAGGCGGCGCGCGGCTTCGGCCAGGCGCGGGAGCCGAAGGCGATGTTCTCTCGCGGCATCGCGGGGATCCGTGGCCGGACGCTGATCGTCAATCTGCCCGGGAGTCCCAAGGGGGTCCGCGAATCGCTGGCCGCGCTCCTCCCGGCGCTCCTTCACGCGGCGGCGATGATTGCCGGCGGGGGGCACCCCGAATGAACGCCCCGCTCTGGACGCTACCGGCCTTCGCGCTGATTGCCTCGGCTTACGCGTCGGTCGGCCTCGGCGGCGCCACCGCCTACGCAGCGGTCCTGAGCCTCACCGACGTCCCCTATACCCAGATTCCTCCCCTGGTGCTGAGCTTGAATCTCCTCGTGGCGGGAAGCGCGTATGCGAGCTTTCATGGCGCCGGCCGCGTTCCCTACTCCATTCTCGCGCCGCTTCTCGCGACATCGATCCCCGCGGCGTTCGCCGGCGGGCTTGTTCCCCTGCGCGAGCGTCACTTCTTGTTCCTCCTCGCGTTTGCGCTTCTCCTCGCGGGACTGCGGTTCCTGCTTGGATCGAGGCTCCGCCGCGCGGTCGCGCGTGACGGCGGGCGAGGTGGAATGTCGAACGGCGCGCTTCTGATCGTCGGCCTCGGGATCGGCCTCCTCGCGGGAATGACCGGGATCGGTGGCGGCGTCTACCTCGCCCCCATTCTCCTTCTTCGAGGCGCGGGCGATCTCGAGACCGTCCCCGCGATCACGAGCGGGTTCGTCTTCTTCAACTCCGCCGCGGGTCTCGCGGGGCACCTGACCCGCATCGAGCCCGTGCTCGACCTCTGGATCCCGCTCGGCGCCGCCGCGGTTGTCGGCGCCATCGCCGGGGCGTTCGCCGCCGTGCGATGGCTCCCGACGGTGTGGACGCAGCGCGTCTTCGGGGCGGTGCTCGTCGTCGTGGCGGTCCTGAACGGAGCGAAGGCGCTGTGATTCCGGCGGCGAAAGCGCTGCGGCTGATCCTCGCGCGGACGCGGCCGATGCCGGCCATACGAGTGCGGCTTCCCGACGCGGATGGGAGGATCACGATCCGAGATCTCCGCGCGCCATTCGCCCTACCCCGCTTCACGGCATCCTCCATGGACGGCTACGCCCTCTCGAGCCGAGCGACACGGGGCGCCACGAGGGCGCGCCCGGTTCGTTTGCGGCTCCGTCCGCGCGCCATTTTCGCGGGGTCGAAACCCGACCCGCACCTCGCGTCGGGCGCCGCCGTGCGCATCATGACCGGCGCGCCGCTTCCGGCGGGCGTGGATGCCGTTCTGCCACAGGAGGAGGCGCGTCTCGAGGGTGGCGCGCTCCTCGTGACGCGTCCCGTGCGCGCGGGACGGAACGTGAGGCGCGCAGCGGAGGATTGCCGCCGCGGCGACATCATCGTCCCGAAAGGGACGCGCCTCCAGCCGGGAGCGATCGCGCTCCTGTCGATCCTCGGCGTGCGGCAGGTCGAGGTGCGCCGAGCGCCTCGCGTGGCGATCGTGGTGACGGGGAGCGAGGTCCGCCCGCCGGCTGCGCGCTCGTTGCCCGACTACGCGGTCCACGACTCGAGCGCCGCGTTTCTCGCGTCGGCCTTGAAGGAGTTCCGGATCTCGCCGTCACTCGTGACGTACGCGCGCGATCGGGCGACTGACATCCGCAAAGCCCTGGAGCGCGCCTGCGCGCGCGCCGACCTCGTGGTCGCGACCGGAGGCGTTTCAGTGGGAGAGCGCGACCTCGTGCGGCCCGCGCTCTCGTCGCTCGGGACGCGCACGATTTTCTGGAACGTGGCTCAAAGGCCGGGCAAGCCGCTCTATTTCGGGAGCCGCCGCGGCGTGAAGGTCTTCGGCCTTCCGGGGAATCCCGCCTCCACGGTGGTCTGCTATTGCGAATACGTGCGCCCCGCCCTTCGCGCGATGCTCGGTGAAGCGCATGGAGCGCCCGAGACGTGGATCGCGCGGCTCACGGCGCCGGTCACGCGCGTCGAGTCGAAGACGCGATTTCTGCGTGGGCGCCTGGAAGAGGGCGAACGCGGTTGGCGCGTCACCGTCGACCGACGGCAGGGCTCGAATCTCCTCCGCTCGTTTCTCGGGAACGATTGTCTCGTCGTCGTCCCCCCAGGACCGGGCCGCCCGCTGGCGGCCGGATCCCCGGTGCGGGTCCACCCCCTTCCCTGGAGGCGCGCTTGAACGAACCGTCCATCGTCGCCGTCTGCCGCTCGGAAGCGAGGCGCACGCGAAAGCAGAGAATCGCCGAGGGTTCGCTCGTCGAGAACTGGGGGCTGGAGGGCGACGCCCACGCTGGCGCCTGGCACCGGCAGGTCTCGCTCTTGGGTGACGAGAGCTATGCGCGGGCGCGGACGCTCTGGAATCTCACGGTCGAGCACGGGGACTTCGCGGAGAACCTGACGACTCGTGGGATCGTGCTGAAGGCCCTCCCTGTCGGCACGCGGCTTCGGATCGGAAACGACGCGCTTCTCGAGATCACCCAGATCGGCAAGAAGTGCCACAGCGGCTGCGAGATCATGCAGCTCACGGGCAAGTGCGTCTTCCCCGAGGAAGGAATCTTCGGCAAGGTGCTCCGCGCGGGCACGGTCCGGCCGGGTGACGCGATCGAGATCCTCGGCGCGGCTGAAGTCGCTTCCGCGGCGTCCGAGTCATAACTCCGCGGCCGCGGAATCTACCTCACCCCGCGGCCGCCTAGCCTTGTGTTGCCAGCGCCTCGACCGCAACCCGGTAAATTTTCTCGAGCCCGGTCTGGTTCCTTCGGAGGTGGAACTTCGGCTCCCAGGGCAGTTCGGCCAAAGAATCGCTGATCGAGAAGAGCGAGGCCACCTGCGCCTTGCGGTACTTCCCCACGGCGAATAATGCCGCGGCCTCCATCTCGACCGTGAGCACACCCTGGCGCCGGTACCGTCGGGCCTCGGAGACGGTCTCGCGGTAGGGGGTATCGATCGACCAGCTCGTGCCACTCGTGAACTTGAGGCGGCCCGCCTGAAGGGCCGCTCGGACCCGGTCCGTTAGCGCTGGCGAGGGGTACGCGTACTTCAAGGGCCGGAGGTAGTGGTGGGAGCACCCCTCGTCGCGGATCGCCCGTTCGCAAAGGACGAGGTCACCAATCTTGAGGCCCTTCTGGAGTCCGCCGGCGGTGCCGACGGAAACGAACTTCGGCACACCCCATTCGATGAACTCCTCGAGGTGGATGACGGCACCGGGTGCCCCGATGCCGAAGTTTCCGATGATGGCCACCCGGTTGCGGGTCTCGTGCAGGAGGAACATCTCCCCGAAGAACCCCTTCACCCTCCGGGTTCGATGGTGCTGGAGCACGTACCGCATGAGATTTCGGTGGTACGCGATGATGAGCCCCTCGGGCGGGCAGCCCTTCGGGACGGTGCCCCGCGATCGGGCGTACGCGAGGAAGGCCCGGGGTGTGACCAGGGCTTCGTGCGCGTGCTTGTTGCGGAAGTTCGGAAAGGCCATGGGTTCACCGCGCATCCTACCCCAGGCGGGGCGAGAGGAGAACGACATCCGGCAGCGCGCCTCGGTGGGGTTCCCGGCGCCCGCTGCGGCCGCCGGCAGCGAATCAGGCGGCCTCGGTGCGAGCCCCATCCAACACCTCGCGCACTTTGCGCGCGAGCGCGTCGGGCACGAATGGTTTTTGAAGGTAGGCCGCCCCGGCAGCGAGCACTCCTTGGTGGACGATCGCCTTGTCCGTGTAGCCGGAGATGTAGAGGACTTTGAGATCCCGATTCAGCCGGGCCGCGCGCTGGGCAAGCTCGAGGCCGGACATCTGAGGCAGCATCACGTCGGTCACGATGAGATCGACGACCGTGGAGTCCCGTTCGAGCAGGTCAAGCCCCTCCCTCCCGTCCCGCGCCTCGATCACCTTGTAGCCGTGGAGTTCCAGGGATTTTCGGATCACCGCGCGCACCAGATCCTCATCCTCCACCACGAGCACGGTCTCCGATCCATCGCGAGGACCGACGCTTGGATTCAACGACTCGATCACCTCCAGAGGCCCCAGGGCCACCGGTAGGTAGATCTTGAATGCGGCGCCGCGTCCGGGTTCGCTGTAGACCTCGATGTGGCCGTCGCTCTGCTTCACGATCCCGTAGACGGTCGAGAGGCCGAGGCCCGTTCCCTTGCCGGCTTCCTTCGTCGTGAAAAACGGCTCGAAGATTCGCGATTGGGTCTCGGAGTCGATCCCGCAGCCGGTGTCGCTCACGGCGAGCAGGACGTACCGCCCCGCGCGGACCCCGACCCGCCCACGGGCGTATGTCTCGTCCAGTTCCACGTTCGCGGTCTCGATAGTGATCTTGCCGCCCCGCGGCATCGCGTCCCGGGCGTTCACGACGAGATTCAGGAGTACCTGCTCGACCTGACCGGGATCGACTTTCACGCGGCCGAGCGATGGCCCGGGCGCGGTCAGGAGGTCGATGTCCGACCCGATCACACGCCGCAGCATCTTATCGATCTCCCCGATCAGGACGTTGAGGTCCAGCACCCTCGGCTGAAGCACCTGTTGCCGGCTGAAGGCGAGGAGTTGGCGGGTCAGCGAGGCAGCTCGCGTCGCGGCCTTCTCGATCTCCTCCGTGTTGCCGTACGCCGGATCATGCGGCGACATCCGGAGACGTATGAGCTGGCTGTAGCCCATGATCGCCGTCAGCATGTTGTTGAAGTCGTGGGCCACCCCGCCGGCGAGCCTCCCGATCGCTTCCATCTTCTGCGCCTGGCGGAGCTGCTCCTCGCTCGCGCGCAACGCCGCCTCCGCTTGTTCGCGCTCGGCGATTTCGCGCTCCAAGTCCCGGTTGACGTTCCAAAGCTGAGCGGTCCGCTCCTGGACACGCAGCTCCAGCCCGTCATGCGCGCTCCGCAGGGCATCCGCGGCTCGCCTCCGGTCGGCGTCGGCCCGGCTCAAGGAGTGGGCGCTCGTCCAGATCACGGCTCCCATGAGCACGCTGCTGACGAATACGGTCAGCGAGACGCCGAGCTGCGCATCGTAGAGGCCGAGCCGCTCTCCCTGAAGACGTAACCAGCCGAGCACGAGCAGCGCGCCGACCGCGAACGGAAACAGCCGCCGCGCAAGAGAGCCGCCGAGGTCATCATTCGTGAACACGCGCGTCAGGCCCCGGTCCGGATGTGCCAGGAGGATGCCGGTGGATATGAGTAGGAAGGTCAGCGCGGTGTTGAGAGCCATCGGGATGTAGGAGCTGAGACCATAGAAGGACCGAACGTCGTACGCATAGCCGGTTAACGCCAGCAGAGAGAGGAGGAGCGGCACGAGGGCGAAGTACTTGGATGGACGGTGCCCACCCTTCACCTCCACGTTCAAGGTGAGCAGGGCCAGGCCGACGAGCACGAAGTTTAGCGCGGTATTCGGCGCCATCCGATTGGGAACGAGACTCGCGTCGGCGCTCAACTTCCCGGAGAACAGCAGCCGGTCGATGCCCGAGTCCCACCCGACAATGACCCCGACGACTTTCAGACAACCGAGGATTACGACGGCCCAGGCACAGGCCTGTCCGATGCCCCACGAACGACCGGACCTCTGCCCCGAGTGCAGGAGTCGGAGGGAGAGACCAGAGAGGATGAAGCCCAGGGCCGTGGCGGGGTTCATCGCGACGAGCCCGGGGACGATGCTCTTCAGAAGGGGGCTGCCGAACTGCCACCCCAGAAGCACGAGGGTCCCAACACCAATGGCTGCCGCGCCGGCGTAGGGAGAAACGTACCGAAATGACGCTGAAGCGTGATCGCGAGACTCACTAGCCAAAGTCCGCTCCCGTGAGTGGCACCTACGACTTCGGTAGGGGCCCGTGGTCGAGGTTCCGTTGCTGGCCCGAACAAGTGCCCCGGCGTCGACGGTTTACCCTCGGATGTATCGGCGCCCCGCGCGCGCTGCCTTAGCACAGATACAGATAAGGAGGATTTGGCTCCGAGCCCGTCACCCAAACACAGGAATGTCCGTGCGTCAATCAGGATCCGAATCCGGCTAAACGTCCCTGAGCGCGATGCCGATACCTGAACATGAATGACCCGGCCGGTCCGTGGATCGAGTCCCGACGTGGGCCGCCCCGTCCCCCTCCATAGGAAAAATTCCGTGTCGATCAAACCTTTGATTCTCGGAGTCGACGACAATCCCCGCAATCTCGCGATCCTCCGGAAGATTCTCGGCCAGGATTACGACTTCGTGCCCGTCGCGTCGGGTGAAGAGGCCATCGAGGCGACATATCGACTCCGACCGGATCTCGTTCTCCTCGACATCATGATGCCGGGGATCGACGGCTACGAGACCTGCCGGCGCCTCAGGGCGAACCCACGGCTCTCGTGGACCAAGATCATCATGGTCTCCGCGAAGGCGATGACCTCCGAGCGTCTCGAGGGCTACGCGGCGGGAGCGGATGACTACATGGTCAAACCCTTCGACCCCGAAGAGATGTTGGCAAAAGTGCGCGTCTACCTCCGCCTCAAGTCCGTCGAGGAGGTGGACCGCCTCAAGACGGATGTGCTCAATCTCCTGAGCCACGAGACTCGCACGCCGCTCACCGTCATTCTGAGTCCCATCGCGCTGCTCCTCGAGAGCCCCGGCGTGACCGACCAGCAGCGCCGGATCCTGACCATGGTGGAATCGGGCGCGCGTCGCCTGCTCGCTCTCTTCGAGAGGGTCTCGTTCCTCAGCCAACTCAAGGCGGGCTCGGTCCCCTTCGTGCCGGAACGACAGGAATTGAGGTCGATCGCTCAGGCCGCGATCGAAAGTGCTCGCGAGACGGCCGAGAGCGCGGGAATCCGGGTTGCGCTCGAGATCGAACATCCCGCTCCGGTGAATGGAGACCCAAAGCATTTGCAGCGGGCCGTCGGAGCGCTGCTCGACAACGCGATCCGCGTCAGCCCGAAGGGCGAAACGGTGGTCGTGCGCACGTGGACCTCCGATTCGCGTTCCATCCTCTCGGTATCCGACCGGGGACCCGGGATCGCACCGGAGCTGCTCCCGCACCTGTTCGAGGAGTTCGCGGTCGCCGACGTCGCGCACCACAGCCATGGACACGGGCTGAGTCTCGCCATCGCGCGCTCGATCGTGGGGCAGCATGGAGGCAGCATCGCGGTCGAGGGCGGGGACGGCGGTGGTGCGACCTTCCGTCTCGACTTGCCCGCGACGGCCGCCGGGGCGGCCGCGGGCTAGCCCGATGACTGCCCCGTCGGACACTTCCAAGGCAGCGACGCCCGCTGCAGATGATCCGAAGGCGTCGCGCGCGGTTGGCGTGCAGGCGCGCATGATGATCTTGCTGGCGACCCTGGCGGCGGTCTCCACCACGATCTTCATCGCCATACAGGAGAACCAGAAATCCCAGGTCGACCTGCTGTTCCGCGAGCGTGTCGCGGAGACCGACCGTGTGCTGCGAAGGATCCTGGACCTCCGAGCGAGCGGCGCGCGCATCCACGCGAATGACTATTCGCAGTGGGACGATTTCGTGGCGTTTGCCCAGCGCCCCGACCCGCACTGGGGAAAGATTAATCTGACGGAGAGCGTCGCGAACTTCGGCGTGAACGTCGCCTGGGTGCTGAACGACCGCTTCGACCTTGTCTTCACCGCCAACCAGACGGAAGACCCGGCTCTCGCCCCCCTTCCCGTGCCGCTCACGACCTTCGCGTCCGCCCTGAAGGCGAGTCCGATCAGCCACTTCTTCGCCCGGACGCGCAAGGGCGTGCTCGAAGTGTGGACCTCCTCCATCCAGCCGTCGGAGGACTTCTCACGCAAGAGCCCCCCCAGCGGTTACTACATCATCGGCCGATTGTGGACGACCGCGCGGCTCGGGGAGCTGGCCAGGCTCTCGGACGGAACGGCATCGTTGGAGTCCCCTGGCTCCATCGCCGCCGGATCCGCGGGCTCGGCCGCGACGGGGCGGATCGGAATCGCCATACCGCTCATGGGTCTCGACGGCCATCCCGTTGCTGCACTCTTGTATCGAACGACCTATCCGATGGCGCCGCGGGTGCGCGACGCGCTCCGCCTGTCCCTGATCGTGATGCTGAGCGGCGCCTTGGTATCGTTTCTGGTGTTCGCGGGGGCCATCTCCCGATGGGTCGGACGTCCCCTCGCCGTCATCACCGCCTCTCTGGGCCGCCAAGATCCCGCTCTGCTCCGCCGCACGACGGAGCAGCACGACGAGTTCGGGCATCTCGCCAGGTTGGTCAGGGATTTCTTCGCGCAGCGCCAAAGCCTCATCGAGGCCCGTGAGGCGGCCGAAGCCGCAGCGGTCGCCAAGTCGCAGTTTCTCGCCAACATCTCGCACGAGCTGCGGACTCCGATGCACGGAATCCTGAGCTACTCGCGGTTCGGACTTCGCGAGGCGATGACGGCGGAGCGCGAGGAGCTGTTGGAGAACTTCAGGCAGGTCGAGGAATGCGGCCAGAGCCTGCTGGCGCTGTTGAACGATCTGCTGGACCTGGCGAAGTTCGACGCGGGCCGGATGAAGTTCGAGTTCGCGGAGGTGTCTCTCGACGAGGTCGCGAACGCGGCCGCGGACGAGTTCGCCTCCCTCTACAACGATCGCCAGTTGACCCTAGAGGTGGACATCGAGGATGGCCTACCGCCCATCTGCGCCGATCAGATGAAGGTTTTACAGGTATTTCGGAACCTTCTCTCGAACGCGGCGAAGTTCACGCCACCGGGCGGGCATGTGACGATGCGCGCAGAAACCTCTGGGCGATTCGCACGCGTGGTCGTCGATGACTCGGGCATGGGCGTGCCCGAGGGCGAGCTCGAGCTCATCTTCGACAAGTTCACGCAAGCCAGTCACACCAATCCTCGGACGGGCGGCACGGGCCTCGGTCTGGCCCTCTGCCGCGAGATCGCCGAGGCGCACGAAGGCCGCATCTGGGCCGAAAACCGTCCGGGCAGCGGCACGCGTCTGATCTTCGAGGTGCCCATCGAAGGGCCGGCTGCTGCGTCGACGACGCCACCGGCCCCGGAGGAGAAATGGAGAATGAGCGCATGAACCCGCACGCGATCGCCCGTTTCCTGGTCACCGTCACAATCCTGTGCGGGACCGCCGCGGCGGAGGCCGCGCCCTACCGCCTTGAGGACGGCACCGGATCCGCCTACCCCGCGGATACGCCCCGCGACGCCGATTCGCCCCAGCCCGGGCCGCGGATCGAATGGAGCGCGACCTATGCATCCAGGTACTCGTTCCAGGGACTCGACTACAGTGAGGGCCGACCCGTGCTCCAGCCTCAGGTGACGTGCGGGCTGAATCGCTTCTCGCTGAGCGTGTGGGGGAATCTCGACCAGACGCGTGGCGAGCTGAACGAAGTGGACGGAACGGTCCAGAGGGATTGGGGGCGCGGGCCGCTCTCCGGAGCCCTCGGCTACGTGTACCTGGACTATCCGAACCGCCCCGATTGGAAGTCATCGCAGGAAGTATTCGCTGACCTCTCCCTCGACGCGCCGCTCCAGCCCTCGGTGAGCGTCCACTGGGACGTCGACCAGGGACGCGGACGCTACTGGGCGTTCGGCTTGGGTCACGAATTGTCCGGCTCCAAGGCCTCCTTGGGGCTCACATCGAAACTTTACGTCCATGAGCACTACTACCAGATGACGGGGATATCCGGCCTCGAGACCGGCGTAGGCGTGACGGCCGCGTGGGGGCGGTTTGCGCTGCAGCCTTCCCTCACTCGGCTCTGGTCTTGGGAGAATCGGGACTTCCGGGACGCGGAAGCGACCAAGCCCGGCTGGGTCCTTAGCCTTACCGTCTCGCCCCGTTAGCGCGGGCGCGGGGCGGCTACCTCCAGCGCCACCGGCAGCGAATCGGCTTCGCCTCCGCGTTCTGCCGCGCGAGGTCGCCGACAATGCCTCTAAAGAACACGCCCCCGCGCGCCGAACCTGACAGGAAGTATTGAACCGGCTCATGGGTTGCGCTTGCTGTCCTCCCGCCGCCCGCGCGGACGGGGCCAGTACGTCACCCGGGTCCCTCAGCGATGGAGGAGAGTCCGAGTGCGTCAACCTGGCCGCTTCCTGTCCGCCAAGCGATCGTTCTTCGTCGCGATGGGAACCATCGTCGCCACGGAACTCCTCATCATGGCGGTCATGGGCCACGTCGCCCCCTCGCTGCCCGAGTGGCTGTGCTCCCTCCTGGACGCGCTCATCCTCGGTAGCGTGCTGGCTCCCGTGCTGTGGCTCATCGTACTGCGCCCGATCCGATCGCTCGCGCTCCGGGAATCGGCCCGTGCACGCGCGCTGGTCCACGCCTCGCCGGACGCCATCGTCACGGCACGAGCGGACGGCCTGATTGGCTCCTTCAACCCCGCAGCCACCCACCTCTTCGGCTGGGAGGAACACGAGATCGTCGGCCGTCCCTTCGACACACTCATCGCCGCGTCCGAGCGCGACCGGCACCGCCAGATCTTCACGTTGGACATGCGCGATCCTCAAGGGAGGTTCCCGCGCGCGATCGACGAAGTGCCCTCGGTGCGACGGGACGGATCCCTATTCACCACGGACCTGACGATGGGGACATTCGGTTCCAATCAGGGTTGGACCGCATTCGCCATCCTGCGCGACGTCACCGAGCGTAGGAAGGCCCGTGAGAAGCTTTCTCAGGCCCTGGCGGAAGCGAACGAGGCCCGCTTACAGGCTGACCAGCACGCAGAGCGTCTCCAGCGGCAGGCGATCGAATTGGCCGCGGCGAAGGATGCTGCGGACCGTGCCCTGCTGGCGAAGGCGGAGTTCCTCGCCAGCATGAGCCACGAGATCCGCACGCCGATGAACGGCGTGGTGGGCATGACCGGCCTTCTCCTCGACACGCCGCTCTCCCCGGAGCAGCTCGACTACGTCACCACGATCCGTGGCAGCGCCGATGCCTTGCTCGGCATCATCAACGAGATCCTGGACTACTCGAAGCTCGAAGCGGGCAAGATGACCATCGAAAACGAAGACTTCGATTTGCGCGCGCTGTACGAGGAGGTGGCGGACCTGCTCAGCAGCCAGGCGCAGGAGAAGAGCCTGGAACTCGTGTGCGTGGTGCCACAACATGTGCCTGAACGCCTCCGGGGCGACGCGGGCCGATTGCGGCAGATCCTCGTCAATCTCGCGGGCAACGCCATCAAGTTCACCTCTCTCGGCGAGGTGGCCATCGAGGTGGAGCTGGTGTCGGAGCGTGATGCGGTGGCGTTGCTGCGCCTCCTCGTGCGCGACACCGGCATCGGGATTCCCAAGGACAGGCACGAGGCGATCTTCGAGAGCTTCACCCAGGCCGAGGCCGGGACGACGCGCCGGTATGGTGGCACCGGGCTCGGGCTCACGGTCAGCGGGCGGCTCGCCGAGATGATGGGAGGCCGGATCGGGGTCGAAAGCGAGCCCGGCCGTGGCAGCACGTTCTGGGTCGAGATTCCGTTTTCGCGCTCGACCAGCCCGATCGAAACGTCGATCGACGAGTCGATTCCCATCGGTCCCGTGCGAGTTCTCGTGGTGGACGACAACACCACGAATCGACGTGTGCTGGCCGACCAGCTGCGGGCTTCGGGCTGTCGCACGGAGCAGGCCGAGGATGGTGTCCTGGCCCTGCAGTGCCTGGGTTCGGCCCAGGAGGAAGATCCTTTCGGACTCGTTCTGCTCGACATGCACATGCCGGGAATGAATGGCCTCGAAACCGCGCGGGCGATCCGCAGTGTCCCCAGGTTCGCCACGATCCCGATCGTACTGCTCTCTTCCGTGCGAATCGGACGGCTGGCGGAAGCGGATGCCGCACTCTTCACCGCGATACTGATGAAACCAGTCCACCGCTCACAGTTGTCGAAGATTGTCGTGACGGCGGTGAGACCGAAGGGCTCATCCCCAGCGGAGGTGGCGCAGACCATCCCCGGCGCCACCCCGGCAGCGTCCCTCGGACTGCGCGTGCTGGTTGCCGAGGACCACGTCGTCAATCGAAAGCTGGCCCTGCGTATTCTCGAGCGGTGGGGCTGCCGTGCCGAGGCCGTGGCGAACGGAGCGGAAGCGATTCATGCGCTGGCGTTGGCGCCGTACGATCTGGTGCTGATGGACGTCGAGATGCCAGAGATGGACGGTCTCCACGCGACCCAGGCCATTCGGCGGCATGAAGAGAATACCGATCGCCACACGCCGATCATCGCGATGACCGCCCGGGCGTTGCAGGGAGACCGGGAGCGTTGTCTTGCCGCCGGCATGGACGACTATGTCTCGAAGCCCGTGGACGCGCGCCAGCTCCTGGAGGTGCTTCGGATCTGGGGCGGGCACACTGCGGTTGGACGCGGTGCTGCAATCCACCCTACTGGACAAGTCGAAGATGTGCTGCAGCTCGACGCCCTCGCGGATCTCGTCGGGCAAGACCGTAGCTTCGTGGACGAACTCCTTCGTGACTTTAGCACCGATCTTCCAAAGAGGATCTCCGCATTGCGTGCGGCCCTAAGCACCGGAGATGGTGATGGTCTCCGTTTCACTGCCCACGCACTCAAGGGAAGCGCCGCAGCGATCGGTGGACGTGAATTGTCGGCGGCGGCGGCGGCTCTCGAAGCCCTGGCCGAGGAAGGCCGCCTCGATGCGGCCACAGTGGCGCTCGACCGAGTCATTGCTGCGACCGATCGACTTGTCCAGGCAATCGGGCAAACTGCGACTTCGAGAACGGCCTGAGGGCCATGCCGGTCACGCCGAACGTGCCCTCTCGGTCTATCTGGACGTTTCGGCCGCGTTCGGCATGGCGAGCGGGGGGAGCGCGGACTCGATCTGCGCGCGGCGCGGCTCCAGCCACGGCGGCAGCACCAGTTTCTCGCCGAGGTGCGCGGTCTCCTCGTCCACGCCGAAGCCCGGACCGTCGGTGGCCAGTTCGAAGAGCACGCCGCCCGGCTCCTTGAAGTAGACCGACCGGAACCAGAACCGATCGATCACCGGCGTCGGCCTCGCACCGGCCGCCTCGATCCGCTCGCGCACCGCGAGTTCATGTTCGTCGTCGTCCACGCGCCATGCAAGGTGGTGAATCGCGCCGATGCCCCAGATGCCGCGCGGGGTGTTCGGCGACTCGGCGACGTCGAGCAGGGTCCCCGATCCGCCCGCCGGCAGCGCATAGCGGTGCCACGATCCCTCCGTCCCCACGCGCCGGAATCCCATCACCTCTTCCAGGAACGACGCCGTCGGAGCGAGAGCCCGCTCCAGCATCCGGGCGCCGTGAAGACCACGGATCTGGCGCTCGGGCGGGACGGGGCTTGCCTCATACGCGATGAACGAACGATGCGACGGCTCCTCGGTCTCCACGAGGGCGACGCGCAGGCCGTGCGGATCGGCGAAGGGGAGCGCCTTCTCCCCAAAGCGCGTCTCGGTCGCACCCACGGCGGCGCCGTAGCGCGAAAGCCGCTCTCCCCACCACACAAGGCTCCCCGCTGGGATCGCGAGCGCGACCTCGTTGGACATTCCGTGGCCCGGACGTGGGGGCGCGAGTTCCGGCCAAGGGAAAAACGTCAGGTCGGTCCCGGCGTGCCCTTCCGCGTCGGCGTAGAAGAGGTGGTACGTCCCGGGGTCGTCCTGGTTGACGCTCCGCTTCACCAGCCTCATCCCGAGGACGCCCGCGTAGAAATCGAGGTTCTCCTGGGCGGGACCGGCGATGGCGGTGACATGGTGGAGCGCGGTGACGCTTTTCATTCGGTGAACCTCCTCCTATCCGCCTTCGATTCCCCCGCGGCGTCGAGGCCCCCGCGACCCTCAGGCCACGCCGGCCGGTTGGCGCTCTTCCTCGCGTAGGCCATAGAGCGGCTGATACTTGCCCCAGAGATAGTCAAGGTAGGGCTCGATCGTGAGATCGCTGCCGGTCACGCGCTTCACCAACTCCGGCGCCGTGAACTTGGCCCCGTGGCGGTAGATGTTTTCCTTGAGCCAGCCGTGGAGCGGCGCGAACTCGCCCCTGCAGATGTCACCCGGAATACCCGGATTCGCGCGAAGAGCCGCGTCGTAGAACTGCGCCGAGAGGATGTTGCCGAGCGTGTAGCCCTGGAACACGCCCCCGATTCGCCCCGCGAACCAGTGGACGTCCTGGAGCACGCCGTTCCGATCGTCCGGCACGGGCCGGCCGAGGTCGGCCTCGACGCGCTCGCGCCAGACGCGCGCCAGGTCTTTCACGGCAAGCTTGCCCTCCAGCAGATCGAGCTCGAGATCGAATCGAAGCATGACGTGGAGGTTGTACGTCACCTCGTCGGCATCCACGCGAATGAGCGAGCGCTCCACGCGGTTGACCGCCCGGTAGAACGTGTCGAGTGCGATGCCCTTAAGCTGGGCCGGAAAGGACTCCTGAAGCCGCGGGTAGAAGTGCTCCCAGAACCCGCGGCTCCGGCCCACCAGGTTCTCCCAGAGGCGGGACTGGCTCTCGTGCACGCCCGCCGACGTGCCGTGCGCGAGCGGCGTGCCCTCGAAGCGCGGGTCTACGCCCTGCTCGTAGAGCGCGTGGCCGGATTCGTGCAGCGTGGAGAAGAGCGCGTCGGTGATGTCGTCCTCGCGCACGCGAGTCGTGATGCGCACGTCCCCGGACGAGAACGTGGTCTGGAACGGATGATGGGTCAGGTCCTGCCGCCCCCGCTCAAAGTCGTATCCGAAACAGCGGATCACATCGAGCCCGAAGGCCAGTTGCTCGGCGGCGGGAGCGTGCTGGAGGAGGCACGAGCCGTCGGCCACCGGGCGCGACGTGATGGCCCGCACCATCGGCACCAGCCTGCTGCGCAGCTCGGCGAATAGCTTCCTCACCGAGGCGGCCTTCATGCCGTAGTCCGAGAAGTCGATCAGGGGGTCGGCGATGTGGTCGTAGCCCGGGTAGCATTCGGCGGTGCGCCGCGACAGCTCGAGCGTCTTCTCCAGGAGAGGCCGGACGCTGGCGAAATCGTTCGCCGGCCGCGCGACGGTCCACGCCTGATAGCTTTCGGCCTCGTGCGCCTGGAACTCGGCCACGAGGCTGGACGGTCGGCGCACCGCCAGATCCCAGTACCGGCGGGTGACCCGCACGAGCGACGCCTCGTCCGAATCGAAGGGGAGCGATTCGGTCTCCTTCGCCGTGGCATCGAGGAGCCGGCCCGTCTCGGCCGCGGTGAACTGCTCGTGCGCGAGCCTCGACAACGTTGCGGTCTGGCGGCCGCGAGCGGGCGCGCCGCCGGGGGGCATGTAGGTGGCCTGATCCCATTGGAGCACGGCCGCCGCCCGGTTGAGATCGTCCACCTCGAGCAGGCGTACTTTCAGTGCGTCATAGGCCTTCAAGAAATCCTCCAGTCAGCGAGCGGATCCGACGATGTTCGGCATGAACGACGACTTTAGCCGCGAACTACCCTGGATGTCAGCGGGTGATCTTGTAGCCGGCCAGCGTTTTCGCTTTCATGGCCCCATCCGAAATGTGCCCGTCGCGCGGGTCGTGTTCCCGGCGCGGTCCGCGGCGACCATGACGACGGCGTGCGTCCCCGGCGCCGGGGGCTCGAGGGGCCGCCAACGGAGGCGATCCACATCGGGATCCCACTCGGTCGGAACGCGCCCACCGTCGAGCTCGAAGTACGAGTTCACCGCATCGATGCCGCTTCCTTCTTCGGCCACCGTCGCCTCGACGGACCAGCGGCTGTACGGACGGTTCTTCACCGACGCGGCGGCCGGCTGCAGGAGCGTGATTCGCGGCCCGACTTCGTCCCGGAAGAGGGCGAAGCCCCCCAACCGCCGCGAATCGCCCCTCACCGCGCGCGTCTCCGGGTCGAGCCGCGCGCCGATCCACTGCCACTTGCCGGCATCGAGTCGGTAGAGGCCAATCCGGTCGATGGGAGCGCCGGCGGGCGCCGCGATCGCGATCCTAGCGGCGCGGCGAAGCGGGAGTGTCCCTGGCTCCACTTGCCAGGCGCGACCCACCGAAACAAGGCCGGTCGGCGCGCTCACTGTAAGGGCGAAGGCCAGCAGGGTCGCATCTTCGAAGAGAGCTCCGGAGGCGAGTCCTACTCGCACTTCACCCGACTCGTCCGCGAGTTCGAACGAGTCCGCGGCGGAGGCGTGCCTCGCCCATACGAAGCCGCCGCGCCCCACCGCGGCCGCGGCGGGATCCTGGGCGCGGAGAGCGATCGGCAGGCGCATCGTCCGGGCGCGGGCTTCCTGGGATACCGCGAAGGTCGCGGACCAGACGCCGTCGCTCCGAGTCGCGCGCCGCGCCTCGTCGCCTAGCTGAAGCTCGAGTCCGTTCTTCGCCGTCTGAACCGGCACACCGATCCGAAGGAACCCTCCCGGAAACGAAGCGAATCCGGCCGCGGTGCTGTCCCACGGCTCCTCGCCGCGCCACCATCCGGGATTCGCCTGCGGTGGAAGCTTTCCCGGGCGGACGACAACGCGCCGCTTGACCACGCGGCCTCCCAGATCTCGTGCCCAAACGAGGAGCGCACGCGGCGGATCTCCCAGCCGGATCTCAACCGTTCCCGCCTCCTCGCCGATCGGCGCGTCGGCACGCAGGACGCGAGGGCGAAACCCGGCGGCGGCCCAGAGCACGAGTCCCTTCCTACCGGTGACGCGGCCGGCATCGTAGACGTAGTCGGCCTCGGGCATGTCGCTGGCCCACGAGACGCTGTCGAACCGGCATTCCGTGCGGCGGCCGTTCCATTCCATGCCGACGCTCCAGGGCACCGTACGCGCTCCGCCGCGTGAGGTCTGGTCGCGCGCCCTGACAATGGCTCGCATCCGCCCCATCGCACTCACGGTATCCGTGCGGGCGAGATCCAGCGTGTAGGGCCCGTAACGACCCTCGACCTGAGAGACGTTGTCGAGCGGCTCAAGTGTGAGTTCGAGGAGCGTGGGCGGAACTCGATCGGGGAGGGAGAGTCCCGCGCGGACCGGGTTGTAGGCCACGTCGCCTCGTCGGATTTCGAAATGTAAGTGCGGCCCTCCCGCCCCGCTCTCTCCGGACCAGGCGATGACGTCCCCCGCGCGCACCGGGAAACGCCCCCGGGGCGGCCCTAGGTCCTGCTCGTAGTGGGCGGTCGAGTCCTGCGCGTGCTCTACGAAGGCGGCAAGCGGCCCGGCGAACGCGTCGAGATGGCCGAACTCGAGGGTGCGGTCGTCCCGAGTACGGAGATACAGGGCGCGGCCGTAGCCGACGCCCGAGCTTCGCACGCGTTCGATCCAGCCGCTCTCCGGCGCGAGGACCCGGCGCCCGGTGCGGCGGCCGGTGCCGAGGTCGAGCCCCGCGTGGAAGTGCCCGCCACGGTACTCGCCGAATCCTCCATTGACGATCAGGGAAGTGCCGAGGGGAGACCGGTGCAGTCGTGTCTCGAAGGGGGACGGCCGGACGACGCTACTGCCGGGCGACGCGGGGCGCGGCTCCGCCGGCGAGCCCGCGGAGCCGCTCGGCGGAAGGACACAACTCGCGAGGAGAGACCCGACCGCGGTCAAGAACGTGACGAAGGTCTGTCGCGATCGCACCATCTGCCGGACTGTAGCACAGGCTCGCGGTTGACGGCTCCGGCCCCGACCGGTACACTTCGTCATGTGACGAATTGACGAAAGGAACCTCCATGCGTGACTTCGAACTGGCGCTGAAAGCCGCGGGCGATCCGACGCGGACGCGCATCCTGAAAGTTCTCGAGGGCGGCGGACTCTGCGTCTGCCAGGTGCAGGCCGTCCTCGGCCTCGCACCCTCGACCGTTTCCAAGCATCTCGCGATCCTCAAGGCGGCCGGGCTCGTCGCGGACCAACGAGACGGAAAGTGGATCGAGTACGCCCTCGCCACCGAGGGCCGGAACCCGTACGCAAACCGCGTCCTGGCGATGCTCCACGGCCCGCTCGACCGGGATCCGGCCGTGGCCGCCGACCGCAAGCGGCTCCGCGAGATCAAGGCCATTCCCCTCATGGAGCTTTGCGCGGCCACGCCGGCCCGCGCGATGGCCATGACCACGCCGAACCGGAACCGCCCGCGCCGGAAGGAGCGCCCGCGTGTCTGAAGCGACCCCCTCCCTTCTCTTCGTCTGCGTCGAGAACTCCTGCCGTTCGCAGATGGCCGAAGGCTTCGCGCGCGCGCAGGGGCACGATCGCGTCATTGCCCATAGCGCGGGATCGCGCCCGTCGGGGCATGTGAACCCCCGCGCGACGGAATTCATGGCCGAGAAAGGCGTCGATCTGAATCTCCAGCGCTCCAAGGGGTTCGACGACTTGCCGGCCGTGCGATGGGACTACGTGGTCACCATGGGCTGCGGCGACGCCTGTCCCCACCTCCCGGCGCGGCACCGGCTCGATTGGGACATCCCCGACCCGAAGCACCTGGACGACGACGGATTCCGCGCGGTGCGGGATCGAATCGAGGGGCTGGTCCACAAGCTGATCGGGACGGCCGCGCGCGCTGCCGAGAAGGCGGAGTAAGGCGATGACCGATTCGCCAAAGCCGGCGAAGCGCCTCAACTTCTTCGAGAACTACCTGACTCTCTGGGTGGCGCTCTGCATGGTGGCCGGCGTGCTCCTCGGCAAGCTGGCGCCGGGCGCCGTCGGCGCGCTACGCGCGATGGAGTTCGGCGAGAAGAGCCGGATCAACGCGCCGATCGCGCTCCTCATCTGGCTGATGATCTACCCCATGATGCTCAAGATCGACTTCGCGAGCATTCTCGGCGTCCGGCGACGCCCGGGCGGAATCCTCGTGACGCTCTTCGTCAACTGGCTGGTTAAGCCGTTCTCGATGGCGCTCCTGGGATGGGTCTTCTTCAAGCACCTCTTCCTGCCGCTCATCGGCCCGGAACTCGCCGACCAATACATCGCGGGAACCATCATCCTCGCCGCGGCCCCGTGCACGGCGATGGTCTTCGTCTGGTCGTATCTCACGGACGGCGATCCGGCCTACACGTTGGTCCAGGTCTCGCTCAACGACCTGATCATGCTGGTGCTCTTCGCGCCGATCGTCGGGCTCTTGGTGGCGGGAGCGAGCAGCCTGACGGTGCCGTTCCAGGTGCTCCTCACAAGCGTCGTGGTGTTCATCGTCATCCCCCTCGCCCTCGGGAGCCTGAGCCGGGTCCTGCTTCTTCGGACGAAGGGGCGCGACTGGTTCGAGCGCGTCTACCTCCCCTTCTTTCAGCCGATCACGACGATCGCGCTCCTCGCGACGCTCGTCCTGATCTTCGCCTTCCAGGCCGACAACATCACCGGCCGCTGGTTCCACGTTCTCCTGATCGCGGTTCCGATCCTGATCCAGGTCTACTTCAACGCCGGCCTCGCCTACGGGCTGATGAAGTGGTTCCGCATCCCGCACAACGTGGCCGCGCCGGGAGCGCTCATCGGGGCGAGCAACTTCTTCGAGCTGGCGGTCGCGGTGGCGATCACGCTCTTCGGCCCCGACTCCGGCGCCGCGCTCGCCACCGTCGTCGGCGTGCTCGTGGAGGTGCCGGTCATGCTCACGGTCTGCGCCTTCTGTAACCGGACCCGGCACTGGTTCCCCGCCCCTGCGGCATCCCCGATGGCCTTGGCCGAATAGCGCGATCGAACCGAATCAGCCCTTTCCCATCCACCCCCGATACTCCCGATCCCACGCCGCGGGGACGCTCTCTCGAGGCGAATAGGGTCCGGGAGCGTAGCGCCGCGAGGCGACGCCGAGCTGGCTCTGCCCCACGATGTCCCAATCCTGCCGATTGGTGAGGTCCCAGAACTCGATCGCGTCGCGAATGTTGTTGCCGGGATCGGCGAGCGTATCGGGGTGGAAGAGCCACTCCGACTCGACCTCCGTGCGATCGACCGCGACGGGACGGAGGATGTAGTAGTTCACGTAATCGGCGTGAATGCTCAGGAGCATGTTCGGCATGATGGAGTAGTAGAAGGCGCGCTTCCGATCCTCCTCGGGAATGTCGTCGCTCACCGGACGCCCGCACGCACGCCCGCTCATGGTGGCGCTCTCATTCGGCGCTTTGATCCCCATGTAACCGCCGAGGAACGGGCCCTCCGTAAGATCGTTCGCCCCGCTCAGGTACGGAAGGACGGTCGCCAGTTTCGGATGAATCGTCGGGCAGTGGAGACACTCGGAATAGTTCTGGAAGACGAGTTTCCAGTTCGCCTTCACGTCATAGACGACGTGGTGCCCCATCGCGAGCCCGCGGAGGCCGAATCTCGCGAAACGGCCCTGGAGCGGCTCCCATGCCGCTTCGAACGGCGTGGGGATTTCTGCCACGTTCACGAACAGGAATCCCTCCCACTCCGCGATGGCGGCCTCGTGAAGCGGATACGCCTTCATGTCGAAATCGCCGGCCTCCTTCATGTGCGGGGCTCCGACAAGCCTTCCATCGAGCGAGTACGTCCACGCGTGATAGGCGCACTGGATCGAATCGTGAAAGCGGCCCGACGCCTCGCGGCAGATACGCGTGCCGCGGTGGCGGCAGATGTTGAAGTAGGCGCGCGCGCCCCCGCTCTTGTCGCGTACGACGAGGATCGATTCGCCCGCGATCTCCCGGAGGAAGAAGTCGCCCGGCTCTCGCAGCCGCGACGCCCGTCCGGCGCAGTTCCAGCCGGTCGCGAAGATCCTCTCGCGCTCCTCGCCGAAAATCGCGTCGGAGGTGTAGTACTCGCGGGGGAGCGTTCGCGCGCCCTGCCGGTAGCTCGTCGTGGTGGCGCGAAAGTCGCTCACGCGCGCCCCTTCCCGCCGCGGCGATCTCCGAGGAGGCGATTCGCTGCCAGCCATCCGGCGCCGCCGAGGATTCCGGGCCCGGGATGCGTCCCGACGCCACCGAGATAAAGTCCCGCGATCGGCGTGGCGTGGCGGCCCCAGCCCGCGACGGGGCGCATGAAGAGGATCTGGTCGAGGCCCAATTCCCCCTGCGTGGGCGCACCCTCGCGAAGTCCGTAGCGTTCTTCTAGGTCCTGGGGCGACATCGCGACCCGGTGCAGTACGCGCGCGCCGAACCCGGGCGATACCGCTTCGATCGCCTCCGTCACCCGATCGGCCAACGCGTCACGCCGCGCGGGATCCCACGCGGCGCCGTCGCGGAGCCGGTAGGGCGCGTAGTGCACACGAGCGACCAGGACGTGCCTGCCGCCGTCGGCGAGCGCCGGCGAACGCAGCGTCGGGACCGTGATTTCGACATGAGGGTTCTCGGAGACATCGCCGTACTTCGCGGCGTCCGCCGCCTTCTCCAGGGCCACGACGCTCGGCGTGAGCGAGACAAGTCCCGCCAGGGCCTCTTGCGAGGCAAGCCCCGGGAACTCGGGAATCGCGTCGAGGGCGAACATCACGACTGCCGTGCAGCCGCGATAGCGGATATTCCCCACCGCGTGCATGAACTCGGGATCGAGCCAGACTGGATCGACCCACTCGAGGAGAGTCCGGGTCGGATCGGCCGTGGAAAGGACCGCACGGGTCGCGATCTCCTCCCCGTTGGCGAGGATCACGCCCTCCGCGGCATCGTCGCGGACCGTGACCCGCGCGACGGCGGCGCCGGTCCGAATCGTGACGCCGGCGCGGCGCGCCACCTGCTCGAGCGCCTCGGTGAACGCGCTGGGACCGCCGCGCCACGGGAGCCGCCCGCGCATCGACCCCACGGGAGCGCCCACGAGATGGTGGAGGAGGACGAACCCCGTCCCGCCCGAGCGCGGGCCCTGGCGGTAATCCTGGATTCCCCCGGTCGCCACGGCCGCCTTGAGCGGCGCGGACTCGAACCAGTCGTCCAGCAGCTCCCATACCGAGAGCGGGAGCGTGCGAAGGAACTCGATCATTCCCTCGCCGCCGAGGGCGCGGTACTTGAGCCCGAGGCCGAGCAGCGCGGGAACGTCGCCGAGCGACGTCAGACCGACATCGGGCGCGGGCGTCCGATAGAGCTCGCCCAGAAAGCCCGCAAGACGGTGTACCTGGCTCGTGAACGCCGGCCACTTCGCCGCGTCGGAGACGGAATGCACGCGAATCGCCTCCGCCGCACGCTCCGCGTCGCGCGAGAGAGTCAGGAACGAGCCGGGGCCGATCGCCACGCTGAGCGGAGCGTCCGCCGGGTCGGCCGCGAGAGACTCGAGGCCGAGGCCGCGGACGACGGCCGGAGGAACCCAGCCCGGATCCTGCCCCAGGGGCGCCGCGCGGAAGCCGGGCGCGAATTCGATGACGGCGCCCTGGCCGCCGAGCGACTCCGCCCGCTCGAGGAGAAGGACGCGGAGTCCCACCTTGGCCAGCCGCGCCGCCGCGACCAGCCCGTTCGCGCCCGCGCCGATGACGACGGCGTCGAAGGCCGCGCCGCGGGCGCCGCCGTTCCCCGGGGCGCTCACGGCGTCGACCTCAAGATCTCCATCGCCGCGAGGCGCCCCGAGGCGCCCATGATCCCACCGCCCGGATGGGTGCCCGCGCCGCACTGCCAGTAGCCTCGAATCGGCGTGCGGTACTTGGCCCATCGCGGCGCCGGCCGCAGGAAGAAGAGCTGCTGCAGGGCGAGTTCGCCCTGAAAGATGTTTCCCTCGGAAAGGCCTGTTATCCGCTCCATGTCGAGCGGCGTGAGAACCTGCCGATGGAGAATGAGCGACTTCAAATTGGGCGCGTATCGAGCGATCGTGTCGACCACCGTGTCACCGAACGCCTCGCGCTTCGCGTCCGTCCAGCCGCCATTCAAGTTGTAGGGGGCGTACTGGACGAAGACGCTCATCACGTGCTTCCCGGGAGGCGCCATGCTCGGATCGATCATCGAAGGGATGACGATGTCCATGTAGGGATGGCGGGAGAACTCGCCATACTTGGCGTCGTCGTAGGCGCGCTCGAGGTACTCGACGCTGGGGCTGATGGAGACCGCCCCGCGAAGATGGGGCCCCTCGCCGGGGATACAGGTGAAGTTCGGCAGCCCCGCCAGCGCCAGATTCACCTTCCCCGACGAGCCGCGGAACTTGAACCGCCTCACGGCCTCGACGAGCGAATCGGGGAGATCCTTCGGCTCCACGAGACGCGTGAAGGTGAGCCGCGGGTCGAGCCCCGAGACGACGATCTTCGCGGGAATTTCCTCACCGCCCTCCAGAACGACGCCCGTGGCTTGGCCGTTTCGCACGAGCACGCGCTCGACCGCCGCGCTGGTGCGAATCGTCACGCCGTGCGCGCGTGCCGCGCCGGCGATCGACTCGCTGATGCCGCCCGTTCCGCCCTTCTGGAAGCCCCAGGCGCGAAACGCGCCGTCAAGTTCCCCCATGTAGTGATGAAGAAGCACGTAGGCGGTACCAGGGGACCGCGGGCCCAGAAACGTCCCGATGATGCCACTGGCCGATTTGGTCGCCTTCAGGGGGCCGAACTCGAACCACTCGTCGAGATAGTCTGCGCTGCTCATGGTCATCAGCTTGTGGAGCGCGTGGAAGCGCTCCGGGCCGAGCGAGCGGAAATGGCCGCCGAGCTTCAGAAGCCCCGCAAGATCCCCGGGAGAGAGCGAGGTCGGGTCGGGCGGCACCATGCCGAGGATCGGCTTCACCGCCATCGCCATGTGATGCATCAAGCGCCCGAAGACGACCGCGGCGTCGGCGTCGCGGGGCGAGTGGCGGCAGAGTTCGCGCCGCGTCTCGTCGGGGTCGGCCCACCCCGCCAGATAGTCGCCGTTGTCGAGCGGCGTGACGGTGCTCTCGAGCGGAAGGATCTGGAGCCCGTGTCGCGGCAGCTCGAGATCGCGGATGATCTCGGGGCGAAGGAGGCTCACCACGTAGGAGAAGACCGTGAACTTGAAGCCCGGAAAGATCTCCTCGGTCACCGCCGCGCCGCCGAGGACGTGGCGTCGCTCGAGAACGAGAGTCCTCCGCCCCGCGCGCGCCAGATACGCCGCGGCCACGAGCCCGTTGTGGCCTCCCCCGACGACGATCGCGTCGTAGCGCGGGGTCACGCCTTCTTCCTCTCGGGATCGAAGAAGGGGAGCTTTCGCACGACGGCGTTGGCCCGTCGGCGCTGGTGTTCGACCGTGATCTCCAGCTCGACGCGCGTGCCGGGCGTGAAGTAGGGGGCGCGCAGGTGAGCCAGCGCGAGCAACTTCTTGAGGAGCGGAGACCAGCAGCCGCTTGTGGCGTAGCCGATCTGACGCCCGGCATCGTAGATCGGCGCGCTCGCGCGCCAGGCCACGTTGGAAATCTGAGGTGGCAGGCCGTGCGCCGCGAAGAGCCGCTCGAACGACTCCCACTCGATCTCGAGGCCGACAAAGCCCCACGCGGCGCCGCGGGTCCGTTCCGCCGCCAGGGCGCGGCGCCCGTTGAAGGGCCCCTTGCCGGCGCTCACGGCCCACCCGAGGTTGATCTCGTAGGGCGACGATTTTCGTTGCTCGATGAGCGCGTGGTGCGAGGAGTAGTAGTCGACGTCCATCATGATGAGCCCGGCCTCGATTCGTGCGATGTCGAGCGCCCAGACGCCGGCGGGCGTGAGCCCGAATGGCTTCCCCGCCTCCATGAGCGCGTCCCAGAGAGGCACGGCGCGCTCCGCGTCGACCCAGATCTCGTAGCCGAGGTCTCCGGTGTATCCGGTGCGCGAGAGGCCGACGGGAATGTCGCGAATCGTCGTCTCGGCATAGCGGAAGTACGGGAGCGACCGCAGATCGAGGGGAGAGACGGTCGCCAGGATGGCGCGCGACAAGGGACCCTGGAGCGAGACGGCGCCGACGCGCTCCGAGATGTCGTCGACCCGGACGTCCATTCCCGCGGCGTTCAGGTGGAGCCAGCGAAGGGACGAATCGGCGCTGGTGAGCCGGTAGGATCCCTCGTCGAGGCGGGTGACCGTGCCGTCGTCGACCACCTTCCCGTCCGCGTCGCACCAGGGGGTGTAGTAGACCTGACCGGGCTTCAGCTTCGTCATGTCACGCGTGATCGTTCGATCGAGAAGCCGCATCGCGTCGCGCCCGGCGATTCGATACTTGTAGAGGGGCGAGACGTCGATCAGCGCCGCCGCACTGCGGATCGCGGCGTATTCGCGATCGGGGTGCGGATCGTAGGCGCTGGCCATCTGATACCCCGCCCACCGGCGCCACGTCTGCGCGCGCACCAGGGCCGAAGTACGAGGATGGAAGGGGGTGGTCTTGAGCATGGAGCCCGGAGTCTAGGGGAGGCGCGCCCTGCCCGCAACCGGCCGATGCGACAACCCGTCGAGGCTGGCCGGCACGGCCCTAGACGAGCTTTCGTTTCCGCGCTCCCGCTTCCAGCTCCTCGCGGAACTTCGGGTGCGCGATGCCGATGAGTGCGCGCGCGCGCTCCCGCATCGATCGCCCATGCAGGTCGGCCACGCCGTACTCGGTGGCCACGAAGTGGACGTCGGCTCGGGACGTGACCACGCCGGCCCCCTCGTCCAGATAGGGCACGATCCGCGAGATCCCCTCTGATTTGGCGGTCGAGAGGAGCGCGATGACCGCCTTGCCGCCCTTTGCCCGGGAGGCGCCGCGGACGAAGTCGACCTGCCCGCCGAACCCGGAATAGACGGTATCGCCGATGGAATCGGAGCAGATCTGCCCGGTCAGATCGACCTGGATGGCGGAATTGACCGCCACCATCTTGTCGTTCATGGCGATCACGAAGGGATCGTTCACGTAGTCGCTGGGATGGAACTCCACGATCGGATTGTTGTGGATGAAGTCGAAGAGCCGCTTCGACCCGAGGACGAAGGAGGAGACGATCTTCCCGGGATGGAGCGTCTTCCGCTCGTTGGTGACGATTCCCGCCTCCACCAGTTCCACCATGCCGTCCGAGAACATCTCGGTGTGGACGCCCAGGTGCTTGCGGTCGCGGAGATGGTGGAGCACCGCGTCCGGAATTCCGCCGATCCCGAGCTGAAGCGTCGCCCCGTCCTCCACCAGCCCCGCCACGTTCCGCCCGATCTCGTCGAACGCCGGCGACATCCGCACCCGCGGGAGTTCCACCAGCGGCTCGTCGGCCTCCACGAAGTAGGTGACGTTCCGCACGTGGATGAAGCTGTCCCCCAGGACGCGCGGCATATGGGGATTCACCTGCGCGACGACCACGTTCGCCGTGGAAGCGGCGGCCTTCGTGCACTCGACGCCCACGCCGAAACTGCAGAAGCCGTGCTCGTCGGGCGGGGAGACGTGGATGAGGGCCACGTCGACCGGAATGGTCCGGCTGGTGAAGAGACGCGGAATCTCCGAGAGGAAGACCGGGACGTAGTCGGCGCGCCCCTCGTTCACCGCGTCGCGAACGTTCCTCCCGATGAAGAGGGCCATGTGCCGGAAGTGCTTCTCCATCCCCGGCTTCACGTACTCGGCGCGACCGAGCGACATGATATGGACGATCCGGACGTTCTCCAACTCCTCTCGACGCGCCACGAGCGCGTCGAGAAGCCGCAGCGGCGCCGCGCAGCCGGGGTGCACGTAGACCGTGTCGCCGGAGCAGACCGTCTGGAGCGCCACCTCGGCCGTCACGAGCTTCTCGTGGAACGCGGCTTGCGCGGAGCGGCGGTTCGTGACCGCCGACAGCGTGGCGGCGTTATCGGGCGACATCGTAGCTCCATTCGCTCTCGACGCCCCGGTACGGGAGATCGAGCGCCGAGGCGATCTTCCTCTTGAGACAGAATCCGCCGTGGGTGTAGACGCCGCGCGCGAGAGCCGGGTTCGACCGGAGAATCGCTTCCGGTCCCTGACGAGTCAACTCACCCAGATACGGGAGGAGGATGTTCGAGAGCGCCACCGTGGCCGTGCGCGGAACGAGCGCCGGAATGTTCGGCACGCAGAAGTGCGTGATCCCCTGCTTGATGTAGGTCGGCTCGACGATGGTGGTCGGACGCGACGTGGTCGAGCAGCCACCCTGATCGATCGAGACGTCGATGAAAACCGAGCGGGGGCGCATCTTCCGGATCAGCGCCTCATCGATGACGTGAGGGGTCGCCTCCAGCTCCATGAAGACGGCCCCGATGAGGACATCGGCGACCGGCACGAAGCGTTCGACGTTGTAGGGAGTCGCCACGGCCGTCACGATCGAACCGCCCACGCGGTCGATCACGCTACGCAGGCGGTCGACGTTCTGGTCGAGGACGATGACCTGCGCCCCGATCGCCGCCGCGCGGCGCGCCGCCGTCGCCCCGACCATCCCCGCCCCCAGTACTACGACGACGCCGGGCGGAACTCCGGGAATGCCGTCGAGCAGGATTCCGCGCCCCCCCTGCCTCGCCTGAAGGAGGTGCGCCGCGATCGGGATGACAAGCTTTCCCGCGATCTCGCTCATGGCCGTGAGGACCGGCCTCTCGCCGCGCTGTTCCTCGATCGCCTCGAAGCCCATGGCGGTGATCTGGCGGTCCAGGAGAAGCGTCACCAGCCCCTTCGGCGCGTTCGAGAGCTGGAGGAACGAGAAGAGGATCTGCCCCTCGTCGAGTTTCCGGCACTCCTCCCACGAGGGTGGAATGACCTTGAGCACGAGACGCGACCGGCCGATCACCTCCTCGGCCGAGTAGACGATGGTCGCGCCCGCGTCGCGGTACGCCTGGTCGAGAAAGCCCGACCCAACCCCCGCTTCCGTTTCGATGACGACCCGGTTCCCCTGCCGGACGAGTTCCCCCACGGCGAACGGGATGAGGGCGACGCGGGTCTCTCCCGCGTAAGTCTCCTTCAGGATTCCGACGTCCATCTCAGACCAGCTCCTCGATCATCGCGCGGCGTTTCGACGCCGGCGCGCTGCCGGCGTCCCGCTGCTGCGCCTCCACCACCGCGATCGACGCGATGTGGATGATCTCGTTGTCGTCCGACGTATGGGTCACGATGTGGATCGGCTTCGCCAGGCCGGTGAGGATGGGACCGATCGTCTCCGCGCCGGCGAGCCGCTGCATCAGTTTGTAGGCGAGATTACCCGAATGTAAATCGGGAAACACGAGGACGTTCGCGTCGCCCTGGATGCGGCTGAACGGGAAGTGCTCGCGCGCCGCCTCGGGATCGATGGCGGGCTCGAGCTGCATCTCCCCGTCCACGCGGAGATCCGGAGCGCGCTTCATGACGAGGGCCACGGCGTCGCGGACGATGTCGACGACCGGGTGCTTCGCCGACCCGAAGCTGGAGAAGGAGAGCATGGCGACGCGCGGCTCGAAGCCGAACTCCCGCGCCACGCCGGCCGCCAGGATCGCGATCTCCGCCAGTTCTTCCGCGTTCGGCTGGATGTTCACCGTGGTGTCGGCGAAGAAGTAGCACTTCCCTTTGAAGATGATGCAGTAGACGCCGCAGACGCGCGTGATGCCGGGGCGGAGCCCGATGATCTGGAGCGCGGGGCGGATCGTCTCGGGATAGTGCTGCGTGACGCCCGAAACGAGGCCGTCGGCTTCGCCCAGGTGGACCATCATCGTGCCGAAGTAATTCGGATCCCGCATGAGGAGCTCGGCGTCCTTTCGGCGGAGTCCCTTCCGCTGTCGGAGCCGATAGAGCTCGTCCGCGTACGCCTCCCGCTTCGGGTGCTTCCGCGGGTGGATCAGTTCGATTCCCTCGAGCGACACGTCCAGATGCCGCGCCGCGCGCTGAATCTCCTCCGTCTTCCCCAGGAGAACCGGGCGGGCGATCCCCTCCGCGACGAGGTGCGCTGCCACGCGGAGTATGCGCGGGTGAAGTCCCTCCGGGAAGACGATGCGGCGCGGGTCGCGGATGGCCCGGTGGATGACGGCGCGCGCGATCTCGCGCGATTTCCCGAGACGCGCCTCGAGGCGCTCACGGTATTCGTCGAGGTTCAGCTGGAGCCGCGCCACGCCGGTCTTCATGGCAGCTTCCGCCACGGCGGGCGCCACCCACAGGAGGACGCGCGGATCGAACGGCTTCGGGATCAGGTAGTCGGGCCCGAAGTGGAGCGTCTCGACGCCGTACGCCTTCGCCACCGCGTCGGGAACATCCTCCTTCGCGAGCCCGGCCAGCGCGCGGACGGCGGCCAGTTTCATCTCGTCGTTGAACCGCGTCGCGCGAACGTCGAGCGCCCCGCGGAAGAGAAACGGGAAGCCGAGAACGTTGTTCACCTGATTCGGATAGTCGGAGCGTCCCGTCGCCATGATCGCGTCGGGCCGCGCCGCCTTCGCGTCGGGGTAGCTGATCTCCGGATCGGGATTCGCGCAGGCGAAGATGATCGGACGGTCCGCCATGGAGCGGACCATGTCGGGCGTCACGAGACCCGCGCTCGAGAGTCCGAGGAGGACGTCCGCCCCGCGCACCGCGTCCGCCAGCGTCCGCGCCGTGGTCTCGGCAGCGAACTCGGCCTTGTAGGGATTCATCCCCTCCGTGCGCCCCTTGTAGATGACCCCGATTCGGTCGCACATCGTGATCTGCTCCCGCCGGACGCCGAGCCGCGTGAAGAGCCGGGCGGAGGCGATGCCGGACGCACCGGCCCCGACGATGACCATTCGGATGTCCGTGATCGTCCGACCCGTGACTTCCAGCGCGTTCAGGAGCGCGGCACCGGTGATGATGGCGGTCCCGTGCTGGTCGTCGTGGAATACCGGGATCGAGACGAGCGACTGAAGTTTCTCCTCGATGACGAAGCACTCTGGCGCCTTGATGTCCTCGAGGTTGATGCCGCCGAAGGTCGGTTCCAGGGCGCGGCAGACGCGAACGATCTCCTCCGGGTCCTTGGAGTCGATCTCGAGGTCGAAGACGTCGATGTCGGCGAAGCGCTTGAAGAGGATTCCCTTTCCCTCCATGACGGGCTTCCCCGCCAGCGGGCCGATGTCGCCCAGCCCCAGAACGGCGGTGCCGTTCGTGATGACGGCGACGAGATTTCCCTTCGCCGTGTATTCGTAGGCCAGGTCGGGATTCTTCTCGATCGCGAGGCAGGGCTCGGCGACGCCCGGCGTGTAGGCAAGCGAGAGATCCTTCTGGGTGGCGCAAGGCTTCGTGGATACGACCTCGATCTTGCCGGGCCGCCCGCCCCGGTGATACTCCAGCGACTCCTTCCGCAACGCATCGACCATGATGGCGTAACCCCTTTCGACAACGGCGCCTACGACGACCCGCCGGGACGCCCCATCAGTACCATTCTCGACCATGTCGGGGCGTTCGCAAGGTGGCCCCTCGTAGTATGTGGCAGGGCGCACAAAGGGCACCTCCGGCGGAGGCCTCCCCGGCCCGATTCCGCCTGCTCCCCTAGGCCCGGCGAATGCCGTACAATCCGGGGTCTCCTTTCGTCACGTTTCCGCGCCCTTCCACGGGAGGTACTTCTCGATGAATCTGCGCCGAATTCTGTTCACGGCGGTGGTCGCCTTGGGGCTGGCGTCGGTTCTCGCGCCGGCCGAGGCCCAAACACGTTCCGCCGCGTCCCGCAAAGCGTCGCCCGCCGCCGCGGCTCGCGCCGAGAAGGTCGCCTCGGTCGAGGGAATCACCGAATACCACCTCGCGAACGGCATGCGCGTCCTCCTCTTCCCCGATCCTTCCAAGCAGACGGCCACGGTGAACATAACCTACCTGGTCGGGTCTAGGCACGAGGGATACGGCGAGACGGGGATGGCCCATCTCCTGGAGCATCTCCTCTTCAAGGGCTCGAAGAACCATCGCGACATTCCCCAGGAGCTCACCTCGCACGGCTCCCGCCCGAACGGAACGACGTGGTTCGATCGCACGAACTACTTCGAGACGTTCGCGGCGACCGACGAGAACCTCGACTGGGCGCTCGATCTGGAAGCCGACCGGATGGTGAATAGCTTCATCGCGAAGAAGGACCTCGATTCCGAGATGACGGTCGTCCGGAACGAGTTCGAGATCGGCGAGAACGATTCCAGGTCGATCCTGACGGAGCGCGTCTTCTCGACCGCCTACCTGTGGCACAACTACGGCAAGTCGACGATCGGCGCGCGCTCCGACCTCGAGGGCGTCCCGATCGAGCGTTTGCAGGCGTTCTATCGGAAATGGTACCAACCGGACAACACGATCCTGGTCGTCGCCGGCAAGTTCGACGAGGCGAAGACGCTGCGGACGATCGAGAAGAAGTACGGCGTCCTTCCCCGCTCCAAGCAGCCGATCGAGCGCACCTACACGGTCGAGCCGGTGCAGGACGGTGAACGGTCGGTGACATTGCGGCGCGTGGGCGACACGAAGGTTGCTTCGGCTGCCTATCACATCCCGGCGGGATCGGATCCTGAGCACGCCGCCGTCGGCGTCCTCGGCTTCATCCTCGGCGACGTACCCTCGGGCCGGCTCTACAAGGCGCTGGTCGAGACGAAGAAAGCCGCGACAATCTCGACCGACGTCTCCGAATTCCGCGATCCCGGTCTCCTCTACGTCGACGCGACCACCACGTCGGACGGCGCCATCGAGGAGGCCCGCGACACGATGATCCGCACGCTGGAGGGATTCGCCTCCACGCCGCCAACGGAGCAGGAAGTGGCGCGCGCGCGGGACAACCTTCTCAAGCGGTGGGACCTCACCATGCGCGAGTCGCAGCGGGCCGCGCTCCAGCTCTCGGAGTGGTCCGCCATGGGCGACTGGCGCCTCATCTTCCTCCACCGCGACCGGCTTCAGAAGGTGACCGTGGACGACGTCACAAAGGTCGCCGGCGCCTATCTCAAATCGTCGAACCGAACCTCCGGGATGTTCCTCCCGACGAAGGAGCCCGATCGCGCGACCGTGCCCGCGCTTCAGGACATCGCCGCCGTGGTGAAGGACTACAAGGGCGGCGAGGCGCTCAGCGCGGGCGAGGCGTTCGATCCGTCGCCCGACGCCATCGAGGCTCGCCTGACCCGCTCGGCGCTTCCCTCGGGGTTGAAGGTGGTCTTCCTGCCGAAGAAGACACGCGGGTCGACAGTCCAGGCCGTGATCCGGCTCCATTTCGGAAACCCGACCGACCTGAAGGGACGGAAGCGCGCCGCCGAGATGGCGGGCAGCATGCTGATGCGCGGCACGTCGAAGCACACCCGACAGGAGCTGAAGGATGAGATCGACCGGCTGAAGGCCACCGTGCGCGTGGACGGAGCCGCCACCGGGGCGTGGGTGACGATCGAGGCCACCAAGGAGACCCTTCCCCAGGCGCTTCGCCTGGCGGTGGAAGCTTTGCGCGAGCCGACGTTCCCCGCGACCGAGCTGGAACTCCTACGCCAGGAAGTGATCGCGGCGGTGGAGGAATCGAAGACCGATCCGCGCCAGCTGGCGAGCACGGCGGCGGGTCGCTATCTGGTTCCGCGGACCGCCGACGACCCCCGCTACATCGCCACGCCCGATGAGATGCTGGAGTCGACCAAGCGAGTCACGGTCGCGGAGGCGAAGCAGTTCCACGCCGATTTCTACGGCGCGTCCGACGGAGAGGTCAGCATCGTCGGAGATTTCGACGCGAAGGCGACTCAGGATCTCCTGAGCGAGCTCCTTGGCGCCTGGAAGAGTCCTCGGCCCTACGCCCGGCTGGCCACCCCCTACGAGGATCGGCCCGCCCTGATTCAATCGATCGAGGCGCCGGACAAGCAGAGCGCCTTCATGCAGGCCTCGTTGCGCATCCAGATGCGTGACAGCGACCCCGACTACCCCGCCATGATCCTGGGCAATTTCATGACGGGTGGAGGATTCATCAACTCCCGCCTGGCGACCCGGATCCGCCGCGTCGAGGGACTCAGCTATGGCGTCGGCTCCGGTTTCATTGCCGGCCCGTGGGACGACGACGCTCGGTTCTTCGCCATCGCCCTCTACGCTCCCGAAAACGCGACCAAGTTGGAGGCCGCCTTCAAGGACGAGATGGCGAAGATGCTCGCGACCGGATTCGCCGACGACGAGATCGCCGAGGCGAAGAAGGGCTGGCTCCAGGCCCGGCAGGTATCGCGGTCCCAGGATCGCGAACTCATGGGGACCCTCGCCAGCAGGCTGGAAGAGGGCCGCGCGCTCACCTTCGACCGGGACGTGGAGAAGGCGATTCAGAACCTGACGGCGGAGCAGATCCTCGCGGCGATGCGGAAGAAGATCGACTTGAACAAGATCACGATGGTTCAGGCGGGCGATTTCGCGAAGGTGAAGAAGGCGGAGAAGGCGGAGGCGGGGGCGAAGTAGGCCCCGGCCCGCCCGGTCCGACTTACGCGGCCGAGGCGGTCGGGTTTCCGAGTCTCTTGAGCGTCAGGAGATGGGACCGGACCGCCTCGCGCATCGTCTCGTGATGGTGGTGCGGCACCCCGTGTTCCGCGGCCGTCTCCCGGACGATCTTGCTGATCGCGGGGTAATGGACGCTGCAGACTTTCGGGAAGAGATGGTGCTCGACCTGGAAGTTCAGCCCGCCGACGTACCACGAGAGCCAGCGATTCGAGGTCGCGAAGTCCGACGTCGTCTCCATCTGGTGGATCGTCCACGCCGTTTCCATCGTGCCGTCCGGCGCGGGGATGGGGTGTTCGGTTTCCTCGACGACGTGCGCCAGCTGAAAGACGATTCCGAGAATGAACCCCGCGGTCAGATGCATGATCAGGAATCCGATTCCGAACTGCCACCACGCGACGTCCAGGACGAGGAGTGGAATCGCGATCGTGTAGCCGTAGTAGAAGACCTTCGACCCGAGGAGCGTGGCGACGTCGGAGAAGCGGTGCCGCTTACCGTGGAACGGACCCAGTTCCCGCATCAGGAAGTACTTGTAGTCCTTCACGAAGACCCAGTTGAGGGTCGAGAGGCTGTAGGCCACGACGGCGTAGAGATGCTGGAATCGGTGGATCGGCTTCAGCTTCGCCTCGGGAGATAGTCGCAGGAGCGGCGAGACCTCCAAATCCTCGTCCAGACCGTGGATGTTCGGGTAGGTGTGGTGGATCACGTTGTGCGTGATCTTCCACATGTATCCGCTCGCGCCCGCCAGTTCGAAACTGAATCCGAGAAGCTTGTTGATCCAGGGCCGGGAGGAGTACGCCCCGTGCAGCGCGTCGTGCGCGATGCTGAATCCGATGCCCGCGGTGCCCACCCCCATCAATACCGCCAGGCCGAGCATCTGCCACGGCGAGAACTGATTGCTCAGGATCATGCCGTACGACCCGAACGTGACCAGGAGGATGACGATGGTCTTGATCACCATCGAGGCGTTGGCTTTCGGGGAAAGGTCGCGGGACTCGAAGTAGGCGGCGACGCGGCGATTCACATCCTCGCCGAACCCGGCGGCCTGGGCGGGGGCGAAGATGACTCGAGAGGTGGCGGGATTCGTTCCTGCGGTGGCGTTGTTGATGGCTTCCTCCCGAACCGCCCACTCCCGTGGGGGAGCGACCCTGGCGAATTTGTTGCGACGGAGCGCTGAGAACGGTCGCCTGCCCCCCGACTAGGCTCTCGATTCGAAACTCTGCTTGGAGAGTACCGGTTCCGGCCGCCCCGCGCCAGCCATCGATGCTACAATTCCCGGCCCATGATCTCCCTCAGCAACATCAGCAAGCAGTACGGACGCCAGGTTCTCTTCGTGGAGCCCTCCTTCCAGCTCAACGCCGGGGAGAAGGCCGGCCTCGTCGGGCCGAACGGCACCGGGAAGACGACCGTCTTCCGGATGATCGTCGGCGAGGAGATCCCCGACGAGGGCGAGATCTCGATTCCCAAGCGGACCACCATCGGCTACTTCCGCCAGGACGTCGGCGAGATGTCGGGCCGCTCGGTGCTGGACGAGGCGATCGCGGGCAGCGGGAAGCTGGGAGACCTTCACCACGAGCTGAAGGACCTCGAGCACGCCATGGCCGACCCGAAGCGCGCCGGCGAGATGGAGAAAATCCTCAAGCGCTTCGGCGAGGTGCAGGGGGCCTATCAGGACGGCGGCGGCTACGACCTGGAGGCGCGCGCCCGCGAGGTGCTCCATGGGCTCGGCTTCGATGACCGCCAGATCGACGCCGACGTCGGCGCCATGTCGGGCGGCTGGAAGATGCGCGTCGGCATGGTCCGCGTGCTCCTGGGCCGGCCCGACGTCCTCCTGATGGACGAGCCGACGAACCACCTCGACATCGAATCGATTCTCTGGCTGGAGGAGTTCATTCGCGACTACCCCGGCGCGGTGCTCATGACGTGCCACGACAAGGATTTCATGAACCGCGTCGTGAGCCGCATCGTGGAAATCGACGGCGGCGAGTTCAGCACCTTCACCGGGAACTACGACTACTACGTCCGCGAGCGGGCGATCGCCGAGGCGAACCGCGAGGCGGCCTACGCGCGCCAGCAGGCGATGCTGGCGAAGGAGCGCCGCTTCATCGAGCGCTTCGCCGCGCACGCGGCCAAGGCCGCCCAGGTGCAGAGCCGCGTGAAGAAGCTCGAGAAGCTGGATGTCGTCGAGCTGCCGGTGCGGCGAAAGGTCGTGCAGTTCGACTTCCGCCAGCCGCCGCGCTCCGGAGAGGACGTCGCGATGCTCTCGGGCGTGTCGAAGGCCTACGGGTCGCGGGTTCTTTACGACGGATTTGACTTCGTGATCCGCCGGACCGAGCGCTGGTGCGTCATGGGCCGAAACGGCGCCGGCAAGACCACCTTGCTGAAGCTGGTCGCCGGCGCGATCGATCCCGACCACGGCTCCGTGCGACTAGGCGCCGGCCTCAAGGTGGGATACTTCGCCCAGCAGTCGCTGGAGCAACTCGACCCGTCGCTCACGGTCTTCGAGCAGATCCAGCAGAGCTGCCCCATGGAAGGCCAGGGGGTGCTTCGGAACCTTCTCGGCGCCTTCCATTTTTCCGGCGCCGACCACGAGAAGCCGGTCCGCGTTCTCTCCGGCGGCGAGAAGTCGCGACTCGTGCTGGCCCAGATGCTCTTCGATCCGCCGAATTTCCTCATCCTCGACGAGCCGACGAATCATCTCGATCTCGAGACGAAGGAGATGCTGGTGGAGGCGCTCGGGAACTTCGAGGGGACGATGCTCTTCGTGAGCCACGATCGCACATTCCTGAAGGGGCTCAGCAATCGCGTGCTGGAGCTCCGGCCCGGGGACGGGGATGGCGCGCCGGGACTCCCCCCCTTCGCCTACGGCGGCTCCTACGTGGAATTCGTGGAGCGCACCGGGAGCGAGGCCGCGGGGGTGCATCGGTAGGGAGCCGGACTCCGGGGCGGCGCATCCCACATGGCGGGTGAGATGGCCCAATACGACCATCCGATCGATTCCCGCTTTCGACCGCCTACAGTCACGCGCTGTTTCTGCCGATGGGTCGAGGATGCGATCTTTGCTTCCGACCGCCCTGCTCGCGTCGCTCCTCCTCGCCACCGGTTGCGCCGGCTCTCATCCGGCGATCGGATCGGGTGACGGGTCTCGCGCCGGTTCGGAAATCGTGGGTTTCGCCTCGTATTACGGCCCCGAGTTCCACGGGCGGACCACCGCAAGCGGCGAGCGCTACGACTCGGACGAACTCTCCGCCGCGCATCGCACGCTTCCCTTCGGGACGCGCGTGCGGGTGACGAATCTCAAGAACGGGCGAAGCGTCGTCGTGACGATCACCGATCGCGGCCCCTTCCGTCGAGGTCGCATCGTGGACGTCTCGCGGCGCGCGGCGCGCGATCTGGGATTCCTACGGGCGGGCGTGGCTCGCGTCCGCCTGGAGGTGATTTCCCCCAATCGGGATAGGGGTGAGCCCCCGGGGTCATGACCCCGAGGGCTCCGGACCACGCTTCGGACGAGACCTCCGCCACTCAGCACCCTCCACTCGAATCGACCGCCGCGGTCGTCTGTTTCGGCAGCACGTTCAGGAAGATCCAGACCCGCTTCCAGCGATTTCCACCGTTCGTCGCCGTGGCCGAGAGCCCGAGACGTTCGGTCGCGCTCCGAAGCGGCACGCGGTAGGAGGCGCGCCAGACGTTCGCCCCGGCGTCATAGGCGAAGGGTCGCGTCTGACCACGACCATCCGACAAGGTGATTGCGGTCACGTCGGCCGATCCCTCCGCGGTGATCTCCACGATGCTTCCCGGCACGGCGAGGGAGTCGGGAACACTCACGACGACTTCCGGAGGGAGCGCGCCGTCCCCTTCCGCCGCCGGCGCCTCGCTCGACGCCTCGTCGTGACTCACGCCCCCCTGGATCTCCGCGACGCCCGACGTGAGCGTCGTCCGGGAGGCGCCGTCCCCCTGGGCGGGGGTCGAGACCGGAGCGGCGACCACGGCCAAGCCCCGCGCGTCGCTGGTGGACGCAGAAACCCGCTTCTCCTCCTTGCCGCATCCCAGCGCCACCAGCAGCAGCAGAAACGAGGCGGCGACAGCGACGTCCCCACGCGTGAGGCCCAGCACGTTCGACTTCTTCTCCTGGCGAATCATGATCCTGCTCCCAGCCGGCGACCGCGGAGTACAACCAGAGGGATGCCGCCGGCGTGTGGCCTCTGGTCGTCCGGCGCGGACTCTCACTCCCGCACTCCGGATTCCGGCAACGCCGCTCTGGCGCGGCCGGTGATCAGACACCTATTCAATCGCCGTGCCGTGCGTTTATTTGATTATTTCACAACGAGTTACGTGAAATGCTGCTGCCACGGCAGAGCCATTTCGTGTCAACCTTGACACGGAGAAACTTTGGGAGCAGGCTCATGAACATGGCAAAGACGAGTGTTGGCAATGCCTTGCGTTCGCGTGGCAATTTGGACACGCGATGTCCCCTGGCGTCCACTCGCCGGATCGAGCGCCGGATCGGATCGCGCGGCTCATTCTCCATCTCGGTCGCGTTCGCGATTTACGCGATTCTCGTCTCTCTGTCCCTTCCCGCTTCGGCCGCGCCGAGTTTTCCTGAGCCGCTCGACGCGCGCGTCGTCTGGCACCGCGCCGATCACGTCTACGTCGTCCTCGGCGATTCGGGCAGCGTGGCGCCCGGCGACACGCTCCTCATTCGATCCGGCAAGAAGCAGGTCGCGGCGGCGCCGATCGTGAGCATCGCCGAGGGAGGGCTGGCCGTGGCCCGCCTCGTCTCGGGCACGCTCGCGCGAGAGCGAAAGCTCGACCGCCTGCGCGTTCTGGCGGCGCGCAGGCCGCTTCCCTCGCCCTCCACGATTCGCGTGGGATTTCCCTCGGGACGGCGCGCGGCGAATCGCACGGGCTGCGACCGCTGGACGCTCCGGCCGCCCCTGGGCATGGCCTATCGAGTGGAACCGATGGGACGGCTCGGCTACCGGCTGACGCGCGATTCCACCGACAGCCTCTCCGGCGTCTCCGCCTCGGGCGGCGGCGCTCTCGGGCGCACCGCCTCCTGGCCCGACACGATCGTCGCGAGCCTTTTCGACGACGCGGCCGAGGAAGAGATCGCGCTCGAGAGAGGCGACCTCGACGTGGCCCTCTTCGAACCGGGCGAACTCTCCGCGCGGACGCGAGCGGCGCCGCGCTGGCAGATCCACCTGGCCGCCGACTGTCCCGTTCTCACCCCGCCGGAATTCGGCCCCTACGTTCGCGCCCTCGGCGCGCCGGCGTTCCTCGCCATGGTCGATTGCGGCGCGGGAGGCGGTGGGCCGTGAACTCGCTTCGCGCCAGGCTCATCGTCGCCTTCTCGGTCGTCGCGCTGGTGCCGCTCGCGATCGCGATGGCGCTCCTCGGTTCACGAATCGAGTCGATGGTGAAGGAGGAGGCACGCGAGCGGCTGGGCGCCACGCTCGGCACGCTTCAGCAGCAGGTGGAGACCGAAGGCAAGCGTCTCACCGAGCGGCTCGCCATCCTCGGGCGCGATCCGCAACTGAAGCGTCTCTACCTCCTCCGACCCGGCAGCGAGCAGGAGCTGTCGGAGTACGTGGCCGAACGGCGGTTCCTACTCGGGTTCGATTTTCTCTACGTCACCGACGCCTCCGCGACGGTGGTCGCGGGCGAGAGGCCGGGCGCCGGCCTGACCCAGGAGGCCGAGGCCGCGATCCGCTACCAGGGTGACGTCGTGGGGATCGTCCACGGCGGCATCCTCTTCGATCGGGCCGTGCTCGAGCGTCTCGGCACGAACGGAGGGATCGACCTGATCCTCCGCGACGCTTCCGGCGCCGTGGTCGCCCACACGCTCGATCCGCGGATCGAACCGAGGCGCACGGACGTGGAATCGAACGCTCGCGTCGCCATCGGGGGTCGCTGGTTCTGGGGGCGGCAGATCGCGCTCGAGATCGGACCCAAGCGATCCGCCACCCTCACCGGTTTCGCCTCCACGGAGCCGGCGGATCGCGCGATCGGCGCGCTTCGCGCGGCCACGCTGGTGCTGGCGGTGCTCTGCATCGCCATCGCCGTGATTCTCGGGGTCTTCTGGTCTTCCCAGGTCTCGAAGCCGGTGGAGCGCCTCGCTGCCTTCGCCGGCCAGGTGGCGGAGGGCGCGTGGGACGAGCCGCTCCATCTCCGGAGCGTGCGGGAGCTGGAGACGCTCGTGGAGGCGCTCGATCGGATGCGCCGCGACCTGAGCGCCTACCGCGAGAAACTGGTCGTGAGCGAGCGCCACGCGGCGTGGAGCCAGATGGCGCGTGCGGTCGCGCACGAGGTGAAGAATCCGCTGACGCCGATCGCCATCTCGATCGCCGACCTGAAGCGGTGCTACGAGCAGAAGCGCCCCGACTTCCCCGAGATTCTCGATCAGGCGGCCCGCACCATCGCGGACGAGGTGGAGACGCTGAAGCGATTGCTCCAGGAGTTTTCGGAATTCGCCCGCTTCCCCGCGCCGCAGTTGGCCCCGTGCGCGCTCTCCGAACTTTTCGCCGATCTCGCCGCGCTCCATGCCCGCGAGATCACCGAGGGCCGCCTCGCGATCGAGCGTCCCGCGGAACCGCTCGAACTCTCCGCCGATCGCGGGCAGCTTCGCCAGGCCCTGCTCAACTTGATCCTGAACGGACTCGATGCCGCGGGCGAAGCGGGGACCGTCACACTCTCGGCCGCGCGCTCCGGACGCGACGCGCTGCTCCTGGTCCGCGACAGCGGCCGGGGGCTCGCTCCCGAGGAGCGGGCTCGCCTCTTCGTTCCGGGATTCACGACGAAGGCGCACGGGAGCGGCCTCGGTCTGACCATCGTCGAGCGGATCGTCAGCGAGCATGGAGGCTCCATCGCGGTCGAAACGGCCCCCGGTCAGGGAACCACGTTCCAGATCCGCCTTCCCCTCGCGCGAGGGGCCTGATCGTGCCGACCCTTCTCCTCGTCGACGACGAAGCGAACATCCGCTCCAGCCTGCAAGGCGCGCTGGGCCGGGACGGTTACCAGACCGACGTGGCGGCGAATCTGGCCGAGGCGCGGGCGCGGCTCCGCGAGGCGTACGACGTCGTCCTCCTCGATGTCTGGCTCCCCGACGGGAGCGGGCTCGACCTTCTCCCGGAGATCCTGGCGGGACATCCCGAGACGGCGGTCATCATGATGTCGGGGCACGCGACGATCGACGCCGCGGTGCGGGCTACACGGCTCGGGGCGTTCGATTTTCTCGAGAAGCCGCTCTCCCTGGAGCGGCTCCTGATCCTCCTTCGAAACGCGACGGCCTCGCTGACGCTCCGCGCGGAACTGCGGCGACTGCGAAGCGACGCGTCGCATCCGATCGTCGGCGACTCTCCGGCCGTGCGGCAGCTCCTACGGGAGATCGAGGTCGCGGGGGAGCGGGGCGCGCGCGTGCTGATCGAGGGGGAGAACGGAACCGGCAAGGAGCTCGTGGCGCGCGCCCTCCACGCCGCGAGCCCCCGCCGCGACCGCTCCTTCGTCGCCGTGAACTGCGCGGCCATCCCCGACGAGCTGATCGAGTCGGAACTCTTCGGACACGAGCGTGGCGCCTTCACCGGGGCCACGCAGGCGAGGAGGGGACGCTTCGAGGACGCCCATGGCGGGACGCTCTTCCTGGACGAGGTCGGCGATCTGAGCCAGCGCGCGCAGACGAAGCTCCTGCGCGTTCTCCAAGAGCAGGAACTGACCCGCGTCGGCGGGAATCGCGCGATCAAGGTGGACGTCCGCGTCATCGCGGCGACGAATCGCGGCCTGGCGACGCTCGTGAAGGAGGGGCGCTTCCGGGAGGACCTCTACTACCGCCTAGCGGTCGTGCCCATCACTGTGCCCCCGCTTCGCGATCGCCCCGAGGACGTGCCGCTCCTCGTGGAACACTTCGCGAGTCAGATCGCCAGGGAGGCGGGGGCGCCGCCGCACCGCTTCGCCCCGGCCGCCCTGGATCTCCTTCGCCGCTACTCGTTCCCAGGAAACGTGCGCGAGCTTCGGAATCTCGTGGAGCGTCTCCTGATCATGGCGCGCGGCCCCCGGATCGGCGCCGAGGAGGTGGCCGCGGTCCTTCCGCGCGCGGATGAGGCCGCCGTAGGCCCTCCGCCGGGGCCGGCGCGACTCGCGGAGGCGGTGCGGGAGTTCGAGCGAGGGCGCATCGAGAGCGCGCTTTTGGCCGAGGGCGGAAGCATGACGAAGGCGGCGGCGCGGCTCGGCCTGGAGCGGAGCCACCTCTACAAGAAGATGAAGAAGCTCGGCTGGGGCCCCGAGCGCTGGAGCCCCTGACCCCCTCCCGCCCCTGGGGCCGCCAACCGGGGACTTCCCCTTGGCAAACGGCGTGCAACTGCGATACACCTCGCAGCGACATGATGGCTCGGAGTTCGCTCGCCATGCTACTGGAGGCGCCACCTTGAGGATCAGCCCGACCGACTTGGTCTTGGAGATCGGGAGCGGCAATAATCCCCGCACTCGATCGGACATCCTCTGCGACTTCGCGATCGAAGACGACGGAGAGCGAGGCGGGCAGATCGTCGCGGATCGGCCGATCGTGGAGGGAGACGCCCAGGCTCTCCCCTTCCGTGACGGCGCCTTCGCCTATGTGATCGCCGCCCAGGTCTTGGAGCACGTGCCGGAGCCGGAGCGGATGCTTCGGGAATTGATGCGCGTCGCCTCCAAGGGATACATCGAGACGCCCTCGGAAATCGCGGAGTGGCTCTATGGATGGGAGTTCCATCGCTCGGTCGTCAGGGAAGATCAGGGCAAGCTCGTTGTCCGCAGGAAAGACTTCACCTCTCCGTTCGGCCAGCTGTTTCATGAACTGGCACGCATCGATCCGGAGTTCAGGAGATTTCACGACACCCACGGCCACGTGCTCCTCGTGCGTCACGAGTGGGAGGGGCGAATCCGATACGAAGTCGAGGCGGAGCGGATGGCTGAAACGACCGCGACAGCCGCCGGAGCAAGCGATGCGCTCCTCGCCGTGCTGAGCGAACTGAGGGAGCGGAAGAGGCCGTCACGCTGGCCGCGCCGCTGGATCTCGGAGATCAAGCGGCTGGTTCCGCGATCGCTTGCCGCCTGGGGGAAGTCGGTCGTCGCCCGTACGAGACCCCGGCGCCGGGTCGATCTTCGCGAGGTCGTCGTCTGCCCCGCCTGCAGGGGCGACGTCACGTGGTCCGAGACGATCGTGACCTGCAGTCGCTGCGCCATCGACTACCCGATCGTGAACGGGATCGCACGCCTTCGTCCGCGGTAGTGATCCAGGCACCGACCTAGCCCGCGGGATCCAGCGTGCCGCCCTACTTCGCCGGCGCACCCCATCCCGCTCCGCGTCCCACCCAAGTCTGCTTCTCCACCGGCAGGTGCCCCACATCGCTGTACATCACGAGGCGTGTCGTTCCATCGGGACGCACCGCGAGGATGGTCAGCGAGCCGTTCCCGATGTCTAGAGATGTCCAGTGACGGACGTCGTTCCCCAGCGCTCGATTCACGAACCACCGGATCACGTTTCCGTGGCAGACCAGAATGTCGTGGACATCCCGCTCGGGCGAGGGGCGGCAGTACTTGGCCCAGGCGGCCTCGAGGGTCGCCGCGCAGAGCGCCATCTCGGCGGCGTCGTGCTCCTGGTCGAACCCCGGGCGCGACGAAGGCGGCAAACATTCGGCGATCAGCGTGTCGGGCTCCGCCGTCACGTGGAGCAGTGCGCCGATCTCGTCGGCGGTCTCGCGCGCGCGCGTCAGATCGCTGCTCACGAGGAGGCTAGGCTTCACGGGGAGTCCGGCAAGGCGCTTTCCCAGGAGCCGGGCCTGCTCCCGCCCCAGGGCGTTCACGCCGTTCGCGACGCGATCGTCGAGCGAGTCGACGCTTTCGTACGTGCCGTGGCGGATCAGGTAGACGTAGCGGACCCCCTGCGGCGCGGGCGCCGGATTGGCCGCGCGGGCGACGGGCGCGGCGACGGCGAACCAGAAGAGAATCGCGGCGAGCGGCCTGCCGGCCCCGGGCCCACGCCGAGTTCGGGGTGCGCTCATCGTCATCGGTTCCTCCTTTGTGGGGATCAAGGCGGTCGAGGTGGTCACGGCTTCTCGCGGCGTGGGCTCTTGGGCTCTTCGTGCGCCCGCGCGGCGGGATCGTCGTGGAGCGCGCGGATCGCCGGCGTTTCCAGATCGTCGAACTGGCCCCGCTTCGCCGCCCAGACGAACGCGAACACCGCGACACCCACGACGAGGAGCGCAAGCGGGAGGACGATGTAGAGAACGCTCATGATTTCGTCTCGAACGTGGTGCTCTTCCAGGAGGCCAGCACGACGGTCATGGAACTGGCCGGCATTAGAATCGCGGCCAGGAGGGGATTGATCAGCCCCGCCATCGCCAGACCCGCGCCGACCAGATTGTAGGCGATCGAGAAGACGATGTTCCGGCGAATCACGTGGAGTGTCCGCTGGGCGCCGTCGACCAGCGCGACGAGGCTGCCGAGTCCCGGGCGGGTCAGGTAGACGTCGGCCGCCGCCAGCGAGGCTTCCGCGCCTCCGCTCACGCCGACTCCGACCGTGGCCCGCGCGATGGCCGCGGCATCGTTGACTCCGTCCCCCACCATGACGACGGGGCCGCGCCGCGATTCCTCCTCCACGACGCGGAGCTTCTCCTCCGGCGTCGCGGCGCCGCGGCAGGCGTCGGGAGCGAATCCCAGCGCGGCGCCGACCGAGGCGACGACCGAGGGATCGTCCCCCGAGAGAAGCCTCGGCGTGAAGCCGCGCGCGCGAAGCCATGCCAGCGACTCGCCGGCGTCGGCGCGGACCTTGTCGCCGAAGCGCGCGCGCCCGACCACCTCCCCGTCGACCGCGACCCATACCGGAGTCCCCTCGCCGCTCTCCGCGGCCTGCGCTCCGGCCTTCGCGCTCGCGGCTACGAACGCCGGCGAACCGACGACGACGCGGCAGCCGCCCACGACGCCCTCCAGCCCTCCACCGGCCGTGTACAGCGCCTCGGTCGCCTCGGGCGCCGCGATTCCCGCCCATGCAGCCTCGAACCCCCGGGCGAGCGGATGGGACGAATGCCGCTCCAGCGCCAGAACCAGCGGCTTGGCGTCCTCCGGTCCCTCCCAGCTCAAAAGCGCCGTGCGCCCCTCGGTGACGGTTCCAGTCTTGTCGAGAAAGATCGTGCCGGGGCGGGCCAGCGACTCGAGCGCCGCTCCGCCTCGCACGAGAATCCCAGAGCGCGCCGCCCGCCCGATCGCCACCGACACGGCGAGCGGCGTGGCGAGCGCGAGCGCGCAGGGACAGGTCACGATCAGGAGCGCAATCGCCTGATCGACGGCGAAGGAGGGAGACGTCCGCCACCAGAGCGCGAGCGTGGCGAGCGCGAGCGCCAGGACCGCGAGGACGAAGGCGCCCGACATACGGTCGGCCAGCGCCACGACCGGCGCGCGGCGCAACGCCCCCGCCTCGGCCTCCCGGAGGATCCGCCCGAGCCGGGTCGCCTCGCCCGCGCGATCGACCCGCATCCGGAGTCGCGCGCCGCGGTTCACCGTGCCGGCGAAGACGGGTGCGCCCATCTCCACCGTCGCCAGCCGCGACTCTCCGGTCAGGAGCGAGAGGTCGAGCGCCGAGCGGCCCTCCACGACGACGCCGTCCGCGGGGAGCGTCTCGTCCGCGCGCACCTCGACGATCATCCCCGGGAGGAGCGCCTCGACCGGAATCTCTCTCGCCGTCTCCCCCTCCACCACGCGGGCGGTCGAGGGCGAGAGCGAGTAGAGGAGTTCGGCCGAGTCGCCGGCGGCGCGCTGCGCCCGCTGCTGCAGGAAGCGCCCGACGAGGAGGAGGAAGATGAGAAGCGTGACGCCGTCGAAGTAGATCGGCCCGGAATCGGTGACCGTGTTCGTCAGCCCGCGGCCGTAGCCCGCCGCGAGCGCGATGGCAATCGGGAGATCCATGTGAAGCGATCGCGTCCGGATGGCGCCCCAGGCGCCGCGGAAGAAGACGAGGCCGGGTCCGAACATGGCCGGCGTCACGAGGAGGAGGCTGATCCAGCGGAAGTAGCGCTCGTAGGCCGGCTCCATGCCGGTCAGCCAGCCGCTGTAGAGCGCCAGCGCGGCGAGCATCGTGTTCACGGCGATGGCGCCGGCCACGCCGATCCTGGCCAGTGCCGCGCGATCCTCCGAACGGCGGAGCGCCTCGGCGCGAAGACCGCGATAGGGATGCGGGCGATAGCCGAGCGTGTCGAGCGTGCGCGCGATGGAGGAGAGCGCCACGCTCGCGCCGTCCCAGACCACCAGCACGCGGGCGCGGCGCGCGTCGAGCTCGGCGCGCGACATCCCCGGAACCAGGAGCGGCACACGCTCGACGAGCCAGACGCACGAGCCGCAGGCGACCCCCTCCAGGTAGAAGTAGGTCTCGAGAAGGCCGTCGGGCCGCGCGGTCACGTAGAGTTCGTGGTAGGAGGGGTGGTCGAATTCCTCGAATCGGCGGCCGGTCGCCGAGACCGGCGCTTGCCGGCGCTCGGCCATCTGGTAGTAGGCGTCGAGCCCCCCCTCGCGGAGGATTCCGTAGACCGTGGCGCAGCCGGCGCAGCAGAAGATCGGCTCGCCGATGCCGCCCGCCTCCATCCCCGAGGGGACCGGAAGCCCGCAGTGCGTGCAACGAACGCCCGGCTCGCCCTCGCGCGCCGCGGCCTCGCGGAACGGGGCCTCAGCGAGCGCCATGCGACGTGGCGTGCGACGGCAAGCTGGGCGCGAGGGAAGGATTCGATCCGGAGACCGGAATCGCCGCGTGGTGCTTGTGCGCGCCGAGCGGTTGCATCCGCCCGGCGAGGGTCAGGAGGCCGAGGACGATCAGGATCAACGCCGAGACGACCGGCAACCGGACGCGAAGCGCGCCAAGCGCACGGTCGGCCAGGAAGCCGAGACTCGCCAGGACGGGAAGAGTGCCGGCCCAGAACACGATCATGACGAGAAGACCGGCGAGCGGCGATCCGGTGCCGCCCGCAACGGCGACGAAACCGTAAAGAAATCCGCATGGGATCACCGTCGTGACGAGCCCGATGGCCGAGGCGCGGGCCAGCGGATGCCAGTCGCGCATGCCGCGGACGAACGGCGCGAGCAGGCGGCCGAGGGGCGACGGCGCCGCCGGACGCGACGCGCGTGCGCCGATGGCGCGGAGCAGGTTCGTTCCGCCCCAGACGATCATGAGGACTCCGGCCACGATCGGCGCCGCGCGGAAGAGTCCAATGGAGGCTCCCGCGCCCTCGATCCCCTCTCCCAGTCGCCCGGCGATCAGCCCCAGCGTGCCGTAGGAGACGAGCCGGCCGAGATGGTAGGCGGCCTGGACGAGCCAGCGGCGCTGCCCCGAGGCGTCCCCCGTGACGAAGCAGACGAACCCGCCGCACATGCCGGCGCAATGGGGGCTTCCGAGAAGGGTGGCGCCCAGGACGGCGCCCGCGAGTTCGATCATGGCCGATGGTTCAGATCCCGCCTCAGGTCGGCGGTGAACTGTTCTCCTTGGCGATCCACGGTGAAGCGAAGCTCCCAGAGACCGGCCCTCCGCAGCGGCAAGACCGCCTCGTAGGCGCCCGGCCCGGTCTCCCGAAGCTCACCGAGAACGCGGCGCCCCGAATCGAGATTGTGAATTCCCTCGAGCGTGACCCGGGCGCCCGACAGGGGAGCCGCCGCGCGGTCGGATATCTGGGCGCGCACGATCGCTCCCTCGGCGGTGGCCTCCAACGTCGCGGCGATGCTCCAGCCGAGCGCCTCGTTCCGTCCCTGCTGGGCCATGGTGGAATCCCAGGCGACCGCCTTCCGATAGTAATTCGGTTCGACCGCCGAGTGTCGCGGATCGTTCGCCGCCATCAGGAGAACGACGTTCGCGGCAACCGTCACGACGAGGGCCCCGATGACGGCGGCCGGCCAGAGCGCGGCTGGTTTCATGGCGTCGTTCCTCCCTCGGGCGTATCCCCGTCGTCGTCGTCGTCGTCGTCATCGTCGCTCTCCGGCCCCAGCAGCCGGTATGGAAGAGTCGCCGAGAAGCGATCGCCGTCGCTCAGCGAGACCGAGGCGGCATGTTCTCCCTTCACGAACGACTTGCGAGGCAGAACCACGAAGACACTGGTGCTCCGCGTCTCCCCCGCCGGAACCGAGAGCGGGTTCATCGGCGCGATCACCGTCGCCTCCGGCGCTCCCTCGATGGCGATGCGGTAGGCGCGGTCGCTCCTGCCGCGATTCGCCACCTTGATGCGGATATGATTCGCCACGGCGGCGTCGGCCTGGAGCGTGTAGGGATCTCCCAGGCCTCGGAGGATCGTCACCTCGGCGTCGGCGCGCGTGCCGAGGAGCCAGACGAAGGCCCCGATCGTGACCGCCAGCGCCAGCGGATAGAGGATGACCCGGGGGCGGGACCCGGAACTCATCCGCCCTTCGAACTCGTCCCGTGAGCCGTAGCGGATCAGGCCGGGCGGCTTTCCGACGCGGAGCATCACCGAGTCGCACGCGTCGGCGCACTGGGTGCAGTGGATGCACTCCATCTGCAGCCCCTCGCGAATGTCGATGCCGGTCGGGCAGGTGAGGACGCAGAGCTGGCACGCCACGCAGTCCCCCGCCGTGGAGGGTCGTTCCAGAATCCCCTTCTGGCGCGGCTCGCCCCGCTTGGTGTCGTACCCAATGATGAGGGAGCGGCGGTCGAGCAGGACCGACTGCAGGCGCCCGTAAGGGCAGGCGACGAGGCAGGTCTGCTCGCGGAACCAGGCGAAGTCGGCGAAGATGAGGAGCGTCGTCCCGAGCATGACCAAGAACGACGTCGGGTGCTCCACCGGAGAGCGCTGCACCCATTGGGCCAAGCGCTCGATGCCGACGAAGTAGGCCAGAAACGTGTGCGCCAGGAACATGGAGAGGACGAGGTAGATCGCCTGCTTCGCCAGCCGCCTCGCGTGAATCCCCTTCTTCCGATCGAGCTTCTTCGCCCCACGCCATCCCCCTTCCAGCCAGTACTCCACCGGACGGAAGAGGTACTCCATGTAGACCGTCTGGGGACACCCCCAGCCGCACCAGACGCGTCCCAGCAGCGCCGTGGCGAGGAAAATGAGCAGGATGAGCCCGATGGAGAGGAACATGAAGAGCACCGTCTCGGTCGACAGGAAGGTCGTGCCGAAGAGGGTGAATTCACGACGAGGGAGATCGAGAAGGATGAGCGGCTTCCCCCCCATCCTCAGATAGGGGATGAGGAAGAAGATCAGCATCAGGGCGTAGGCCGTCAGGCGGCGACGGAGGTGATAGCGGCCCTTGGAGAAGCGGGGCCGGATGCGGCGGCGGGAACCGTCTTCGTTGAGCGTGGAGAGGACGCGCCCCGGAGGCGAGGCCATCGGCCCCCTGGGCGGATGCGCGGCGCCCGTCGCGGCGGACATCACGATCTCACGGCGAGGCCTTCGCGGAGTCCGCGCCGGCGGCCGCGGTTCCCGAGACGGCGCGGTCCCCCTGCGGAGCCTTCGCGTTGGCCGGGTTCGTCCCTCGGAGCGTCGTCACGTAGGCGACGACCGCGGTGATCTCGTCCGGCTTCAGCACCTGCCCCCACGCCGGCATTCCCTTCGCCACCATGCCTTCGTTCACGGTCGTGAGAATCTGGAGGGGCTGCCCGCCGTGAATCCAGAAATCGTCGGTGAGATTCGGGCCGATGTTGCCGCCGCCGTCCTCGCGATGGCACGGGGCGCAGGTCGCCTTGAAGCGCTCCCGCCCTTTCGCCAGCGCTCCGGCATCCGCCACGACGGCCATGATCGCCTCGGGCGTGACCGGCCCGGCGCTCGCCGCGGCCGCCTCCCGCGCGCTTCGCATCGCCGCCATCTCGGTTTCGTAGTTCGCGATCCGCCCCCGACCGGTCCCGACGCCGGGGATGATGTTCAGCGCGTAGATCGCGGCATAGAGAATCGTGGCGTAGAGGATGTAGAGCCACCAGCGTGGCATCGGATTGTCGTACTCCCGAATGCCGTCGACCTCGTGGTCGAGGAGGCGATCCTCCTCCGGCGCGCCCGGGGGATTCTCAATCATGATGATTCTCCTTCACCGGTTTGTTCTCCTTCGCCGGGCGTTCGCCATCGTCCAGCGGTAGCCGGGCTTGACGGTCCATGTCGGAACGGCGCGTGGCGAAGATTTGAACGACGATCGCCACGAAGACGACGATGAAGAGAACCAGCGCGATCTCCGCATAGAGCGCCAGTCCCGAATTTCCCATGATGTCGGAGAGCTTCATGCTACCGGCCTCCCTCCGCCGGGGCATCTCCCAGCGTGAGCGTCGGCTTCTTGATGTCGGTGCCGAGCCGCTGGAGATAGGCGATGAGCGCGGTGATCTCCTTATCTTCCAGCCCGCGCGGCCCGCCCTGCTCCGCGATGGCGGCGGCCACGGCGCCCGCCTGTTCCCGGGCGATCGCCGGCGCGTGATTCACCGCTTCGCCGTACGGCACGCCGAGCATCGACATCGCGTCGACACGGCTCTGAATTCCATCGAAATCGAGCTTCTGGCGCGACAGGTGCGGATAGGGCGGCATGATCGAGCGCGCGGCGATCGAGCGCGGCTCCTCCATGTGGCGCACGTGCCAGATGTCGCTGTACTTGCCCCCCTCGCGGGCCAGGTCGGGCCCGATGCGGCGCGATCCCCAGAGGAAGGGGTGGTCGTAGACGAACTCGCCCGGCTTCGAATACTCGCCGAAACGCTCGGTCTCGTGCCGTAGCGGGCGGACCATCTGGGAATGGCAGTTGAAGCACCCTTCGCGGATGTAGAGATCGCGTCCCGCCAGCTCGAGCGGCGTGTACGGCTTCACGGCCGCGATGGTCGGGACGTTCGAGCGGATGAGAAACGTCGGAACGATCTCGAAGAGCGACGCCACGACCACCGTGAGGACCGTCAGCACCGTGAACGTGACGGGGAGGCCCTCCCACTTCCGGTGCCACCGGACCGACGTAAAGGTGGCCCAGAGATTGCCCGGCTGCCCGGCCGGCGCGTGCTCCGGCGCCGGAGCGCGCTTCACCAGCGCCGGCGCCTGGATGACCGGCTCCTCGTATGTCTTCGGTCGCGCCATCCAGGTGCGGAAAATGTTGTACCCGCAGAGGAGCATGCCGACGATGTAGAGGCTGCCGCCGAGCACGCGGACCCAGTACATCGGCAGGAGCTTGACGGTCGTCTCGATGAAATCGGGGAACTGAAGGCGGCCGGTTTCGTCGAAGGCGCGCCACATGAGCCCCTGCGTCAAGCCGGCGCTGTAGATGGCCGCGACGTAGAGGAGCATGCCGAAAGTCCCGAACCAGAAGTGCGCTTCCGCCAGCTTGGTGCTGAAGAGCTTCGTCTGGAAGACCCGCGGGAGGAGCCAGTAGATCATTCCGAACGTGAGGAATCCGTTCCACCCCAGGGCCCCGGTGTGAACGTGCGCGATGATCCAGTCGGTGTAGTGCGCCAGCGCGTTCACGCTCTTCACCGAGAGCATCGGACCTTCGAACGTCGACATGCCGTACGCGGTGACGGCGACGACAAAGAACTTGAGGACCGGATCCTCCACCACCTTGTGCCACGCCCCGCGCAGGGTCAGGAGCCCGTTCACCATGCCGCCCCACGACGGCATCCAGAGCATCACGGAGAAGAGCATCCCGAGCGTGGAGGCCCACTCGGGGAGCGCCGTGTAGTGGAGATGATGCGGGCCGGCCCAGATGTACATGAAGACCAGCGTCCAGAAGTGGAGGATGGAGAGCCGGTAGGAGAAGACGGGCCGATCGGCCGCCTTCGGCATGAAGTAGTACATCAGGCCCAGGAACGGCGTCGTCAGGAAGAAGGCTACCGCGTTGTGCCCGTACCACCACTGCATCAGCGCGTCCTGGACGCCCGAGTAGATGGAGTAGCTCTTGAGCGGCCCAGCCGGGATGGAGAGGTTGTTGAAGATGTGGAGCATCGCGACGGTGACGATGCTGGCGATGTAGAACCAGACCGCGACGTAGAGATGCCGTTCCCGTCGCCGCGCGATCGTGCCGAAGAAGTTCACGGCGAAGACCACCCAGACGATCGCGATCGCGATGTCGATCGGCCACTCGAGCTCGGCGTACTCCTTCGCCTGGGTGAACCCGAGCGGCAGGGTCAGCGCCGCCGCCACGATGATCAGCTGCCAGCCCCAGAAGTGGAAGCTGCTCAGGAGATCGCTGAACATGCGGGCCTTCAGGAGGCGCTGCGTGGAGTAGTAGGCCCCGCAGAAGAAGGCATTCCCGGCGAACGCGAAGATGACCGCGTTGGTGTGGAGCGGCCGGAGGCGCCCGAAGCTCAGCCACGAAATGCCGAGATTGAACGCGGGGTCCGCGAGCTGGAGGGCGATCAGGAGTCCTACCAACATCCCCACCAGCCCCCATACGAACGTGGCGATCAGGAACTTCCGCACGATCGCGTCGTCGTATCGGAACGACTCGAGCTGCTCGTTCATCAGGTGCTCCGGGTCCATGGGTGTCGGCCGGCCGATTCCTCCCGGCCGAGTGAACGGAAGCACGGGCTCGCTTGCCGCCCTGGGCAAGCGAAATCGAGCGTATAACTTCTAGCATCTGACGGGCTTCGGGGCAAGCGCGGAACCGCGCTGGTACCAGTGGATTATGGACGGTTCTACTACCGTCAGTGAAGGACGATGATCCGGCGCGTCCGGATCTCGCCGAGCGTCTCGAGCCGGGCGAAGTAGATTCCGGCGGCTACCTGGCGGCCGCGGGAGTCCTTCCCGTTCCATGTGAAGGAATGCCACCCCGGTCCGCGACTTCCCCTGACGGGGGTCGCGACGCGGCGGCCCTGGACGTCGTAGAGCGAGAGCCGGACGTGCGTGGCGCGCGGGAGCGCGAGACGGAACGTGGTGGGGCCGTCGGTGGGATTGGGAAACGGCGCCGCGAGGGCCAGCGGCGGACCCGGAGCGGGCGATTCCCCCACGGCCACGACGCTCAACTCCGTGACGGTGAGCCGCTGATCGGCCGGAACGGCGACGTAGGTTTCGACGTACCCCGACGGCCAGGATATCTCGACGGAGTCGGCCACGGCCGCGGCGCCGAGCCCGAACTCGAGCGTGAGGGAGTTCTGGGACAGGTAGCCCGAGCCGCCCGAGACTTCCTGTATCTGGTGGAGCCCCCCCGCGACAACGCGTACGCGCGTTCCGATCGCCGACCGATTCGACACCAGCCCCACGAGATCGAGGTGGAGCCAGTGGTTCCCGTTCGCGAGATCGTTCCGCATGAGGACGTTCGAGGAGCCGTCGTTGGCGAGATAGAGGTCGAGATCGCCGTCTCCATCGTAATCGCCCCAAGCCACCCCGGTGCTGTTTCCGGCGTCGCCGAGGGGCCCGCTTGTCAGCGCGGTGAAGACGCTGGCGCCGTCGTTCCGGAGAAGCCGGTTGGCCGAGCCGTAGTTCGCGAGGTAGAGGTCGAGGTCGCCGTCGTTGTCGTAGTCCCCCCA
>JBBTHR010000018.1:0-3515 GCA_038060295.1 Candidatus Eiseniibacteriota bacterium | reverse complement strand
CCCGCGGTCACGATCAGCGCCGGCACGATGGCCAGCGTGAGCGGGATCCGGATCCGCACCGTCACGCCCTGACCCGGCCTCGATTCGACGTCGATGGCTCCGCCGATCCGCTCCACGTTGTTCTTCACGACGTCCATCCCGACGCCCCGTCCCGAGACGTTCGTCACCTGCTCGGCGGTGGAGAATCCCGGGAGGAAGATGACGTTGGCCCACTCGCGGTCGGTCAAGAGCGCGGCGCGCGCGGTGGAGATCAGGTTCTGCCGCAGGGCGCTCTCGCGAATGCGCTCGATCGGGAGGCCGGCGCCGTCATCGGTGAGCTCGACGTGGACCTTCCCGCCCTCGTGAAACGCGCGGAGGAGAAGGCGCCCTTCCTCGGGCTTGCCGTGGGCGGCGCGCTCGGCGCGAGTTTCGATGCCGTGATCGATCGCGTTCCGGATCAGATGGGTGATCGGGTCGCGCATCGCTTCGATGATCGAGCGGTCGAGCTCCGTCTCCGTCCCCTCCAGATCGAGCCGCACGCTCTTGCCGCAGGCGGCGGCGACGTCGCGCGTCAGGCGCGGGAGCTTGTTCCAGAGAGCGCCGATCGGCTGCATGCGGGTCTTCATGACCTGCTCCTGCAGCTCGGTCGTCACGTAATTCAGGCGCTGCGCGGTGGCGGGGAGATCGACGAAGTTCGAGGACGCGACCTCGAGGAGAAGCTGATTTCGCGCCAGGACCAATTCGCCGACCAGATTCATCAACCGGTCGAGGAGATGGACGTCCACGCGGACGCTCGACTCGGCCGGAGCGGTGGCTCCGCCTTCCGTGTCGAGGCGAACGTCGTTGGCGGGCGCGGGTACCGTCGCTTGGGCCGGTGCCGCGGCCGCGGTGTCGAGCTGGTTCAGTCGATCGATGAGCGGCTCGAAGGCCTCGTCGCCTTCCTCCTTCGTCGCCTCGATTCGGCCGAGGATAGCCCGCAAAGCGTCGACCAGAGCGAGAAGCGCGTTCGCGATCTCCGGCGTGAGCGTCCGCTCGCCGCTCCGCAGCCGCCCGAGCAGGTTTTCGCCCGCGTGGGCCACCGCGGCGAGCTTGGTGAATCCGAAGAAGCCGCACGTCCCCTTGATCGAATGAACGGCGCGGAAGAGCGTGGCGATCCGCTTGAGATCGCCCGGCTCGCGCTCCAGCGCGACGAGCTCCCGCTCCACCTGCTCGGCGTTCTCCAGGCTCTCCGAGAGAAACTCCCGGAGAATGCCCTCGTCCATCGACTCCATTCGATCGATTCCTCGCGATTGGCGCGCCGTAGGCGCGGATACCCCACTTCGCGTGATGAATCGGCGGGCGGAGCTGCGTCCTTGAGCGAATCGTCGCGGCGATAAGGGGATGCGGGCGCTAGTGCTTCAGGCGGCCGAGCCAGGTCCAGGCCTGGTCGCGATCCGGCCCCGGCGGGGCGTAGAGAAGGTATCGCCGGGCTGACGCGATGGCGGCTTCCCGCCGGGCGGGGGTCGGTTCCGCGGCCCAGGCTTGGAAGCGCGACTGTGCCAGTTCCCGGCGTCCCCCGGCGAGCGCCTCGGGCGCGTTCTCCAGTAGCGGAAGGGCGCGCTCCCACGCCTCGGCCGACTTGTCGAAGGAGGCTGGAAGTTTCGACCGCGCGGCTTCGAGGCTCGCGCTCTTGGCGTCGCGAAGCGCGAGGGCCACGGGGTCGGGCGCCGTGCTCGGCCGCGGCGCCGGGGGGGCCGCCGGGACGGGTGCGGCGTGTTGCGCTTCCGACTCGACGATCGTCTCCGTGATGACGGTGCGCACGGGAACGACGTTCTGCGTCGCTCGCTCTACTAGCCGCTCGGGCTTTGGCTGCTTCGTGGCTTCATCGGGTGTGGCCGAGACGGCCGCCACATCCGGCGTCGGCGCCGACGTTGCCTCCGGTGCTGTTTCAGGTTCTGACGCTGAGGCCATCTCCTGCGTCGGCGCCTCCGTCGGGTCGTGCTGCTGTTCCGCCAATGGGTCCGGCGGCTGTTCCGGCGGCGGCTCCATCTCCACGCGCGGTGTCGTCTCGGGGGCGGCGTTCTGAGGCTCCGCTGCCGTCGGTTTCGCGACCGGCTCGGCCTCCTTCGGCCGGAATGCTACCCATGCGGCGCTTCCCGCCACGATGCAGCAAATCGCCACGGCGATCCACGCGGCGCGCGGACTCGGGCGGTTCCGGCGCTGGTCTTCGGTGCGGTGTCCCGCATGCGAGGGGACCGGCTTCTCCCGCGCGGCAGGCGCCGGTCTCTCCGCGCTCGTCGGTTGGCCGAGCGGAATCGAGGCGCTCAGGTACCGGAAGAACTCTTCCTCGGGATCGTCGGCGAGAATGCGGATCAGGATCTCATCCTGCGCCTCGAGCCTCGCGAAGCGCTCAGTGCACTCCAGGCACTCGGAGAGATGGCGGCGGACGAGTTCGGCCGATGCCTCGGCGAGCTCGCCGTCGAGATAGGCGCAGAGTTGCGGGAGGGTGACGTGGATCACGCCACGCCCTCGCTCTTCTCAATCGCGCTGTTCACGCGCTGCAGGAGGTACCCGCGCGCCGACGAAAGCCGCGCCAGCGCGATCACGGTGGGTTGATCGAGAAGCGCCCCGATCTGCTCGTGGGGGAGGCGTTCCACGATGCGAAGCGCCAGCGCCGTCTGCTCGTCGGGGCGAAGCGCGCGCAGGGCCTCTCGCGTCGCCTGCTCCACCGCCACGTCGGCGCGCTCCTCGGCGGAAGCATCCGCCGCCACGTCGGCGATGGCCAGCGCCTCGCCGGCGTGACGACGAGCGTGCGCCACGGAGAGATTCCGCGCGAGATGGAGCACCCAGGGGAAGAAGCGCTTCCCTTCGGGCATCCCCTGCAGTCCGAACCAGGCGCGTCCGAAGGCCTCGCGCGCGATCCCGGCGGCCGCGTCGCGGTCGCGCGTGAGCGAGTACGCGAGACGGTAGACCGGCTTCAGATAGTGATCGGCGAGCGCGAGAAACGCCTGCCGGTTGCCCTGGAGCGCCGAACGCACGAGCCCCTTCTCCTCCGACTCCTCCAGCCAGATGAAGCGCGGCTCACTGGGGCTCATGGGCTCCTTTTGGCTCGTTCACCACGTCGCGTCTCCCGGCGCCGCCGGGATAGAGGGGTCACCGGCGTATATCGGGATCATCGCGAGCGTTCTGTGGCCCTGATCGAGGGGCCGGGGCCTCGCTCGAAGGAACCTGGGAGGTGACAGCGGCGTCGCCGGGAGGGTTCGCGCATCAACTTATTGTAAAAATGTGAGTTAACGGACATCTTGTCGTGGAACCGGCAAGCAGTGGGGACGGCGGGCGACAGCGCGCCCGAGACAAGCCGGGACATTGCTAGCTAGGCACAACTATAAAATGTTATCAATACGTGTCTTAACCGTTCAATCGCGATCGGGGTCAGTCAGGCACGCCGCCTGCTTTACCTCTCTGCCGTCCGCTGCTGAAGCGGAAGCTGCTGAAATCAAATAAATTGGCGGGGCGTCCTCTGTATGGGGGAGAGCACTGCGGAGTCGGGGCCGCGG
>JBBTHR010000017.1:0-4606 GCA_038060295.1 Candidatus Eiseniibacteriota bacterium | reverse complement strand
GGGGGGGGTTGCCCCCCCCGCGACCCGCAACGGTCGCTGCAGACGGACTAAACCCCTAAGTTCATTTCTAGCTCCCACCTCTTCTCGCCACGAATCATTTCGTAGCGGCGATGTCACATTGGGAGGAGGCGTCAGCGGGAGGGGAGATGAACCGCAGCGGCTAGCCCGAACTCCGCGGTAGCAGGGTCGGGGAGAGCGGGGGATTGCTACCCGCAGGCGACTGGTCGTTTCCGTCGGAGCCAGCGGGTAGCAATCCCCCGCTCTCCCCGACCCGGGCTATCGCAGTCTTCTACCGAGCCACCACCGGCCGACTCTTACCCGCAACAGTCTTGGCGATATAAACCCGCCCAGCATCCGAGTAAGGCGCACCGACGACGACATCGCCGAAGCCATCGCCATCGACATCGCCGGCGCCGGATACCGCGAACCCGAGATTGTCCAGCGTCCGATCGCCCGTGAGGAACCAGTCGGCGACGGGATCGGGCGTGGCGGCGCCGAAGTAGACGTACGCGCGGCCCGCGGCGGAGCCGCCGGCATCGTTGCCGTAGGCGCCGACGAGAACGTCGGCGTAGCCGTCGCCGTTCGCGTCACCGGCCGCGCCCACGGCGTAGCCGAACGCGTCCCCGGACGCCTCGCCCGTGAAGACCGCGTCGGGCGACGGGGAGATGTTCCTCCCGCCGTAATAGACGTACGCGCGGCCCGCGTCCTTGCCGCCCGCGCCGTTGTGGTAGGCGCCGACCACGATGTCGGCCAGGTCGTCCTTGTTCACGTCTCCCGCGCCGGAGACCGAGAAGCCGAACGCGTCTCCCGCGCCGGCTCCCGTGAGGACGGTCGTCGCCCGGTCAGCAAGGCGCACGCCGCCGAGGAAGACGTAGGCGCGTCCGGCATCCACGCCGCCGGCATCGTTCTGATAGGCGCCGACGACAACGTCGGAGGAGCCGTCGCCGTTCACGTCACCCGCACCCGCGACGGAGATTCCGAAGCGGTCCCCGGCGGCCTCGCCGTTCAGGATCGCGTCGGGAAGGGCGTCGGGATGCGCCCCACCGTAGAAGACGTACGCGCGCCCCGCGCCCGCGCCCCGCGCGCTGTTCTCGTAGGCGCCTACGACCAGGTCCGCGAACCCGTCGCGGTTCACGTCGCCCGCGCCCGCGACGGCATAGCCGAAGGCGTCGCCCGGCATCTCGCCCGTGAAGACGGCGTCTGGACGGCCGTCCATGGTGGGCCCGCCGAAGTAGACGTACGCGCGTCCGGCGTTCGCGCCCTTGGCGTCGTTCTCGTACGCGCCGATGACCACGTCGCCGAAGCCGTCGTGGTTCACGTCCCCGGCGGCCGCCACGCTGACGCCGAAGGCGTCTCCCGCGGCCTCGCCGGAAAGCACCACGTCGGCCCGGTCGTCCGCCCGCGGCCCGCCGAAGTAGATGTAGGCGCGGCCCGAGGGGTTCGTGGCGGTCCCACTCTGGTAGGCGCCGACGATGACGTCGGTGTACGTATCGCCGTTCACGTCGCCGGCCGTGGAGACCGAGCAGCCGAACGTCTCGCCCGGCACGACGCCGGCCAAAATCGCCGCGCCGCGGCTTCCGGCCGCACGGGCGGGAGCGGCCGCGCCGAGTGCCAGCGCGGCGAGGGCGAGCGCCAGGAGTCCGGCCATCCGGGTTGCCGACACGTGCTGGTGTTTGGAATGCATGGTGGCGATCATCGGACGTCTCCCTACGTTGATCGACTCTGGCGGAAGATCTGGAGCTGGCAGGGAACCGGCCCCAGCATCACGTCCGCCGTAGCCTTCTCGATTCCTTCGCCGTGGCCCACGGAGCCGGAGACGAACATCGGCAGTCCAAGTTTCAACGTTCCATCCCGGGCCGTCATCCGCGACTTCACCTTGCCCGCCAGGATGTTCAGGATCTCGCTCAAGCCGTCCACGACGTCACGATCGGCCAGCTCCTCCGGACCGCGAAGCCCCAGGAACGCGCGCGTCAGCGTCCGGGCGCCGTCCGGGGTCGTCGCGATTCCGAGATGCATGCTGTTCCGCGCGCCGAGGATGGTGACGTAGACCGCGGGCCGGGGTGTGCCGGACGTCGCGGCACCCGGCGGCGCGGCGCTCCGGTCGAAGCGCAGATGGTTCGTGGCATAGTGCAGCGCGATCTCGGAGAGAGAATCGAGCCATTCGTGGAGATCGATGGTCGTCGTGCTCATCGAGCCGTGTTCTCCGTTTCTGGCGCGCCGTCCCGGCGATCGCCGCGAATCCGATAGCAGATGGCCTTGCCGACGCGCACCGATTCGAACGTGTGATCGAAGGCCAGCATCGTCTCCCCGCCTCCGAGGAATAAATAGCCGCCGGGGCGGAGTATTTTTACCATGTTCTTCAGTATCGACTTCCGGGCATCGGTACTGAAGTAAAGGAGTACGTTTCGAAGGAGAATAACGTCCGGGCGGGAAACGTTGGGCCATGGCTCGATCAAATTCATCTGGCTGAATTGGACCATGGCCCGGACCCGCTCCTTCACGCGCCACTCCTCGCCGGCCCGGTCGAAGTACTTCACGAGATAGGGGGCGGGAAGCCCCCGGTTGACCTCGATCTGCCGGTAGACGCCCTCGCGGGCGCGCTGGAGGTTCGCCTCCGAGACGTCCGTCGCCAGGATCCGGACGGTCCAATCCCGCCACGAGGGCATATGCTCCAGGAGGAGCATCGCGACGCTATAGGCCTCCTGGCCGCTGGCGGTCGCCGCGCACCACACGTTCAAGCACTTCGTCCCCCCCCGCGCCGCCATCAGTTCGGGCAGAAGCGTGGTTCGGAGCGCCTCGAACGGGTAGTGGTCCCGGAAGAACGATGTCTCCCCGTTCAGCATGGCTTCGATCGCGCGGCGATGGAGCGGGCCGCTCCGCTCGTCCATCTGGAGCGCGCCGAGGAGCGCCGAGACCGAGGCGAAGCCCTCGTTCCGCATCAGCGCGTGAAGCCGCGCCTCCACGAGGTACTCCTTGCCGGGCTCGAGGACGATGCCGGTTCGCTCCAGCAGGAGACGCTGGAGGTAGGCATAGTCGCTCGGACTGAGTATCTCCGCGGAGGTGGGGAAGCCGTTGGAATCCATGAGCGGTCCGGGTCGTCCCTCGGGCTACGCGACGGTGGCGCGGTGCTGGCCGACGGCGCTCACACACTTGAGGATCTCTCCGGACATCTCGTGAAGCGGCACGATCCGGTGCGCCAGCCCCGCCCGGGCTACCGCGCCCGGCATTCCCCACACCACGCTCGTCGCCTCGTCCTGCACCACGATTCGGCCCTGGCGATCGTGAAGGCGGCGCGCTCCGAGGAGACCGTCCTGCCCCATCCCCGTCAGGATCACGCCCAGCGCGCCGGCGCCGTAGAGGTCGGCCACGGTCCGGAAGAGCGGATCGACCGAGGGACGACAGGAGTTCTCGGGAGGATCGGCCGAGAGTCGAAGGCGCGTCTCGGCCCCGTCTCGCTGGAGCGTCATGTGCCAGTTGCCGGGCGCGATCCACACGGTTCCCGGTTCGAGCAGCGCCCCGTCGACTCCCTCCAGACAGCGGAGTGCCGAACGCGAGGCGATCCGCTCCGCCAGCGAGCGGGTGAAGAGCGGAGGCATGTGCTGCACGACCACGATGGGGATCGGGAAGTCGGCGGGGAGCGCCTCGATCACCGTCGAGAGCGCCCGAGGCCCTCCCGTCGATGCTCCGATCGCCAGGATCTCGGCGCGGCAAGGTCCGGGGCCGCCCGCCGCGACCGGCGTCGGCACACCCGACGGCAAGGCGACGGGGGCCGGCGCGGCCGCGTCGACGCGGGGCGCCGTCATGTTCTCGCAGAGCGCCCTGATCTTCGGCAGGAGCTCCGACTGCACGCAAAGAGTCGCGGCGGCCAGATTGTCTGCGGTCACCTTCGTCGCGTAGTCGTCGGCCCCCTGCCAGAGCGCGTCGAGCGAGACCTTCGCGCCCTGTCGCGTGTAGGAGGAGAAGAAGATCACCTTCGGACCGCCGGGTCGCCTGCGGATCTCCTTCAGCGTCTCCATCCCGTCCATCTCCGGCATTTCGTAGTCGAGGATGACCAGATCAGGCTTCACGATCGGGATCTTCTCGAGCGCTTCGCGCCCGTTCGCCGCCGACCCGACGACTTCGATGTCGGGATCGGCGCCGAGCGCGTTCGAGACGAGTCTCCGAACGATGGAGACGTCGTCCACGACCATCACGCGAATTCGACGCATGGCGTCCCCCATCAGAGCGTCTGGCCGCTCGGGTCCAGACCGAGTAGGACGAGCTTCTCCACGAGAGCGTCGCGATCGAAGGGCTTCATGAGGTATTCGTTCGCGCCCGCTTCCAGCGTGACCGAGACCTGGGACATCTCGCTCTCGGTCGTGACCATCATGACGCGAACGTTCCGGTACGCCTCCTGGGAACGGATGAGCGTCAGCACCTCGTGCCCGTCCATCTCGGGCATGTTCCAGTCCAGGAGCACGAGGTCGAACGGACCCTCCTGATCGAGCGCGCGGAGGGCTTCGATCCCGCCGGGAGCCTCCACCACGGTGAAGCCGAGCTCACGGAGCTGCTTCGAGAGAATTGCTCGCATGGAGCGCGAGTCGTCGACCACCAGAGCTTTCATCAT
>JBBTHR010000016.1:0-12436 GCA_038060295.1 Candidatus Eiseniibacteriota bacterium | reverse complement strand
TCGCGCGGGCGTTCGGCCCGCGCCGAGCCGGAGGTTCCGAGAATCGCGAGGAGAAGCGCGAGAATGCCTAGGAAGAACGTCTCTCGCCGCGCCCCAGCCTCACCCGTTCGTGGTCGGCGGCGCACGAGATCCAGCCGCCTAGAAGCTGACGTTTACCGACACCCGATGCGCTTGCGACAGGTACTTCAGGTCGCTGTACGCATAGTCGAGACGCGCGACGGACGATTTGACGAGCGTGAGCGGAAACTTCACGCCGAAGCCCGCCGTCATCCCCTCGGTGTCGTAGTTCATCTTGTACCCGCCGCGCAGGAACAGGTAGTCGTGGAACGAGTACTCGGCTCCGAGGTTCAGCTTCTCGGAATTGTCCGGCGGGTGCGTGAACTCGGCCGCCGTGAGGAGCCGGCTTTCGCCGCGCTGCAGGATGCTGAACGACCCGCCGACGCGGAAGAAGACCGGCATCTTGACCTTCTCGTCGATGAAGGTCATGTCGCCTCCGATGTTTTGGATCGACATGCCGATCTTGGCGCCCAGGATTCCGACGTCGTAGAGGGTGCCGAAGTCGAACGTGGTCGACGTCCCGGTGACGTCGTCGAGCCCGGTCTGGATGTAGTTGATGCTGAGTCCGGCCGAGAACTTGTCGGTCAGCGAACGAGCGTAGGTGATGCCGTAGGCCCACTCGCCGGCGTCGAAGGTCTCCCCCGTGCCGTCCGGGAGATAGGTGGTCCGCACCTTGTCTCGGCTCATGGTGAGCGCGCGGACGTTCACCCCGATCATGCCGGGAATCCACTTCACGTTGAAGACGTAGGCCGCCTGATCGAAGAGGATCTCCGCCGGCCACGCCGTGTGATTGATGCTGATCGACTGCCCCGAGAGGCGCGCGATGCCGGCCGGGTTCCAGTAGACGGCAGTCGCGTCGTCGGCGATCGCAACGTACGCGTCCCCCATGGCGGCGGCTCGGGCGCCGACGCCGATCTTCAGCGACTGGCCTCCCAGCGTGCCGACCTTCTCGAAAATCTGCGCCCCCTCCGCCTGGAGAGGCAGCAGCAGAACCATGACGATGGCAATCGCGATTCTCACGAAAATCCTCCTCGGTTGGCCCGTGGAACGACGGGTCGCTCCGGCCGGTCTCATCGGATGACGACGAATTTGCCGATCTCCCGCCCCAGCTCCGTATCGACGGAGAAGAGATAGATCCCGCTGACGATCCGCTGTCCGTTGCGCGAGATCAAATTCCAGGAGACCGATCCGGTGGCGGACGCCACGGGGTCCTTGCCGTACGCCAGATCGGCGGGCGGTCCACCGTCGAACGGGAGATCCCGCACGAGGTCGCCGGAAAGGGAGTAAATGTGAATCGTGCCCTTGGTACGCGGCAGATTCATGAACGAGACCTTGGTCCCCGAAGGGTCCTCCTCGCGCGGAACCAGATCCCACTCGGCTCGCCCCTTGTAGGGATTCGGCACGACGTAGACGTTTTTCTGATTGTCCAGCGCGTCGCCGCGCGGGTAGACGACCTGGCCGTTCTGAGCGCTGGGATTCGACGTCAGCACGACGTCCTGTTCCGCGGTCAAACCCGGCACGATCGACACCGGCACGATCGAGTAGAAGTAGGGGAACCCGTTCAGCACGTTCTCGTCCACGAAGCTGTACCGCCCCACCGCGAAGAGCGTGTCGCTCTCGGTGTAAGGAGGGCCGGTGGAGACTTTCCGGGCCACCGGATCCCAGCGGACCACGACGTCCTGCTTGAACACGATCGGCGACGAGGGATCGATCAACTCGGAAAGCGACCGCGCCGGAGTCCCCTTCGGATCGAGCCTCCATTCCCCGAGCAGCGACCAGAGATCGCGCGACGGTCCGTTGGTACCGAGCGGCCGCTCCCATCCGGTGGCCTTGTAGATCCGGTAACCGACGAACTCCTTCAGATTTCCTCGCTGGGCGTCGCGCACGAGCTCGGCGAAGTTGTTCCATTTCAGCGTGACCTTGCGATCGCCGGGGAAGAACCAGGCGGAGACGCGCGCGGAATCGCGCCCGGTACGGTAGAGCTCCAGGAAGTCCCTCGGCTCCGTCCTTCCGTCTTGCCCCAGGAATACCGGGGCCGGCAGCGGCGCCGCCGCGACCCAGTTCACGAGCCGCTCGCGCCCCCCTTGCCCCGTATTCACGTTGCAGTCGAAATCGACGTAGACGCAATCGATGTTAACCTGAAGCGACGACGTGTCGGCGCTGGCGCAGTGGGAACCGGGCGGGTCCCCGGGATTCGGCGGCGGGTCGGTGCAAACGAACTTGCCCTGTTGCTGGGCCTCGCACGGGAGGAACGGATCCCAGGGCGTGATCCCCGCAGGAGGGGGATCCCAGAACCGCATCCGGCAGAGCGACGATTCGGGGATCTGATAGACGAATGAGCTGCCGGTCGGGGCGCGAAGGCACGTTTCCTTGCCGCACTGTCCCGTGAGCGAATTGCCGTCGAAATCGGTGTAGAGCCCGTCGAAGACCTGCTGGGCGGCGATGGCGTTTTCGATGAGCGTGCCGCCCGCGCCGATGGTGCTTCCCTCCCCCAGACCGAGCCCCATGACCCAGCCGACCGAGATGATCAGGGTGGACTCGGGCAGGAGCGTTCGGAACGGACCCGTCGCCATCACGAGGCGGTAGTCGAGCGGCCGGCTGGATTTGGGTTCGAAACCCTCCAACGGTTTGAGCGCGGGATCGGTCATCAACTGATAGCGCTGCGCGTCGTTCTCCGGGTCGCCGCCCGCCGCGAACGGCGCGCCCGATCCCGAGAAGAACTTGAAGGCCGTGATTCCGACTTCTTTCGGGGCGAGAATGCCGCTCGGGTCGGTCGTGTGGTTCAGGAACATCATCCCGATGTAACCCGGCACGTCGCCGCCCTTGTTCTCCTGGGGCTTAGTCGGGTCGTCGGGACTGTCCCAGGCGTAGCCCATCTGCAAATTGCGATTGACCGTCTCGCCGCTCGCGCCGACGTACGAGATCGGACGATTGATGAGGCCGACCTGGTCGTCCAGGAAGTATGTCGGCACCGCGCGGGTGCCGAGGTCCATGTCGGCGAAGATGCCGACCACCACGTTTCGGATGGTCCGGCCGCTGATGTTCTTGATCGCCCAGTCCATGCCGACGAAGTCGTTCTGCCCGGGCGTGGCCCAGCTGTACGACGTCTGGCGGACCTGCAGTCCCAGCGGAACGTGCTCCGGAAACTGCTGCCGCGTCTGCGGGATGTTGTCGAAGTACTCGGTCGAGAGCATCTGCTGCCCGATGGCCGAGTAGTCCTCGTCGCAGAGCCCGTCTCCGTCGTCGTCCTTTCCGTTCAGAATGTCCTCGTCCACCAGCCCGTCCCCGTCGTCGTCGGGATCGACGCTCGCCGAGATGACGCGGCTTCCGTTTGGAATTCCCTCGTAGGCTTCCCGGACGTCGGCCACCTGGTCGAGGGGGAGATTCACGCAGACGTTCTCCGGCGAGATCTCCGGAGAGAATTCGCGCTCGTAGGTCGCCGTCGTCACGTGCGGAATGCCGCTCGCGTCGAGGGCCCCGATCCAGAGGCCGGCGGCGTAGAGGTAGTCGTGGCCCGAACCCTGCGGCCACTCGGCCGAGGGAACCGTCGTACGGCGGGGATTGTCCTGGTTCCCCGTCTCGCCGAGGTTCGTGATCTGAAGCTGAAGCCGTCCGACGTTGTGCACGAACTTGCCGTCGAGGCGGAAGAGATTGTGCTGATTTCGCGGATCGTCCTGGGAAACGCCCACGGGATCGTGGTAACCGCACACGCCCAGATAGAGCGCGGACGCGGTGGCGACCACGCCCAGGTAGCGGACCGCGGCGCCGAGCCGCCGGATTCCAGACCCGGGGCGGCTCGCGCTGCCGACCTGCTCGGAGTGCTGTCGCATCAGAACTGGACCCCCAAACCGACCCGAAGGACCCGTCCGGCCTGGAAGACACGCGGATCGTTCACCGGATACCAATCCTCGCGGCCGTCGCCGTCTTGGTCGGCGGTCAGGAAGGCGCCGCCGGCGCGGCCCGTTTCCGAGTAGTAGATCTTGTACGGCGACCCGCCGATCTGGTTGTCGGGCCAGAGCGACGGCTGCAGATTGCTGATGTTCTTCGCGTCGAGAAGGTTGGTTCCCTGGAGGTAGAACGTCACGTTCTGACCATAGACCTGGAAGAAGCGCTCGGCCTGGCAGGAGAGCGTCGACGTCGTGGGGAGACGGGACGCGTTCACCAGGGTCGGGTCCTGCCGGCGCTGCTGGCGCTCCTGGCGCGTGTAGGGGAAGCCCGTTCCGAACTGATAGACGAACGAAGCGGCCCAGTCCTTCTCGTTTCCGAGGCGGAGCGACCCGGAGAACGAGTGACGCTGATCCCAGTCGAGCGGCTGCTCCGATGTCGGCTTGAACTGGTCGCGAAGCGTTCCCGACGAGACGAGCGCGCGATTCGGATCCGACGCCGTTCCCGTGGCGTTTCCGTACGTGTAGTTGAGCTCGCCGGAGAAGCCGTGGCTGTGCTTCTTGATGAGGGTCAACTCGATCCCGCGCGAGGAGGCGTAGTCGCCGTTCACGTACGTCGGCACGGTCAGCGCGAAGCCCGGGACCTGCTGCTCGATGGTCGTGAGGAGTCCGAAGATGTCCTTGAAGTAGACGCCGAACTGGCCGTAGATCTCCTTGCTGAAGAGATGCTGGACGCCCAACTGGTACGAGATCGTCGTCTGCGGCTCGAGGTTCGGGTTGCCCCGCGCCTGCGCCGAGACGTTCCGCCCCTGATAGATGAAGAGCCGTTCCGGAACCTGGAAGAGCCGGCCGTAGTGGAAGCTCATGACGTCGCGGTCGGATATCGGATAGGCGATTCCGACGCGGGGGCTCCACTGGGTCTTCACGCGGTCCAGGACTTCCGAGCTGGGGATCTGGCTCCCCACCGAGAAGTTGTCGTACCTCATTCCGGCATTCAGGACCATTCCTTCGTACTCCCAGCGGTCCTGAGCGAAGGCGGAGCCTTCCGGATTGAAGAATCTGAAATCGTCGCGCGTCCCTCCGTAGTTCCCGTTCGTGTCGAGCACGTTCGGGAAGTTGGTGTTCAGCGACTGAAGCGAGTTGTACGCGACGTCGGCGCCCACCATGACATTGTGCGTGCCGACCTTCTTGGCGAGATCCCCGTTCATCGAGTAGGTCGTCGTATTGCGCTTCTCGTAGGTCGGGTAGTCGCCGTTCGTGACGTAGTAGAGGCCCTCGACCCGGTTGGACGGATCGTAGTAGTTGCCCGGCCGCTGCTGGTATTCCCAGAGCTGCCGATCGAGGACGTCTTCCTGGGTCTGCCACTCCTGCCGGGACGCGCGGACGTTGTAGATGGTGCCCGGGGAGAGCGTCTGGCGCCAGGTGAGCGCGAGCTGCGTGTAATCCTCGTCCGTGACCGGAAGATGCTGCGCCGTGTTGCTCGGCTGGAACGAGTTGTCCACCTGGTAATAGGCCCACGTGCCGTAGCGCTGGGAGATCGAGCCGTCGGTCGGGGACGTGGAGTCGTAACGGACCTGCACGAAACCCTTCCGGTTCCACCGATTGTGGAACGGGCTGCGCGAGCTCCGGTTCAGGATCATCTCGGTGTTCAGCTTGGCGTTCGGCGTGACCTTGTAGGTGATCTTGCTCGAGATGCTCGTCTGATTGGACTGGCGGTTGCCGATCCGGATGAAGTCGAGGAGCCGGTGTTCCTTCCGGTCCGAGGTGTTCTTCAGATACGTGTCCGAGAACGTCCCCTCCATGGAGATGAAGTAGTTCGTTTTCGGGAAGAGGAATGGACCGCCGACGCCGAGGCTCAGGCGCTCGTAGTTGTTGAATGCCTTGTCCGCCTCGCCGTAGCGATCGGTGAAGTAGCGGACTTCGCCCGCCAGATGGTCGCCGCCCTCGCGCGTCGTGAGATTGATGATGCCGGAAAGCGCGTTTCCGTACTGCGCGTCGAGGCCTCCGAGCACCTGCTCGCTCGAGGAGACCGCGAGAAGCCCGAGGTCGACGCCCTCCGCCGAGAGCGGATTGCGGCTCGGGATCCCGTTGACGATCGTCAGCACCTCGTTCGCGCGGCCGCCGCGGAAGTGGAGGTCGCCGCCCTGGCTGATGACGCCGGCCTTGAGACCGATGGCGTCCTTGTAGGAGTCGACCGGCAGCGAGCGAAGGTCCTCGCTGGTGACGACCTGCTTGGTGGAGGCCGTCTTCGTTACCCGGAGTTTCAGTTCGCCCGTGACGGTGATGCCTTTGATCTTGGTCACCTTCTCGGGCAGGACGAAACCGACGTCCGACGTCCGGTTCGCGTCGACCCGAACGGGCTTGTCGAGGCGCTCGTGACTCGGAATCATCGCCCGCAGCGTGTACGTCCCGACCGCCACGCGGACGATCTTGTACTCACCGGCCGCGTTGGTGATACCGCCGGTTTGCGCCCCGACGAGAATGACGCTGACGCCGGGGATCGGCATCCCACTCTGATCCGTGACTTTTCCCTGGATGGTTCCTGTCTGCGCGTGGGCCACGCCCGCAACCGCGACAACCGCCAAGGCGAGAAGCAGCATGAAGCCTACTCGCAGGCGGGGGGCGCGAAGGGAGAACCCGCCGCGGAGTCGAAACGTCAAGCTCGGCATACGGTGGTGCGCTCCTTTCCGGTCTAGTACCGACATGACGAAGTGGCCGATTTTAGGTCGCCAGACCGGCTTTCCGTCAAGGCAAATCATTGAACCAACCCTGTTTGTGGCACTCCGCAGCTCCGGGGAAAATGACCGGGCGCACGAAATAAGCCACGGAACGGGTGGACGCAATATCGAATCTTGGGGGGGACACGATTCGAAGCGCTGGTGGGCCGGGAAGCGCTTCTAGCGCCGGATTATAGCCGGTTCGAATCGAGGCGCAAGCCCTTTTTCGCCAAATCCACCTCTCCCGGTCAAAATTCCGTGACGCTCGACATCCGAAAGCCCCTGACCCGGAGCGCCGGGCAGACCGTCCCGCCCGCCCGCTCCGTGGGGGTCATCCCGTCGGCCCGTTGGAGCATCGCCACGATCCCCTGGTTGAAGCGGAAGTTCCGCACCGCGCGGGTCACCTTCCCCCGCTCGATGGCGAAGAGCCCGTCGCGCGTCATTCCGGTGACCATGACGCTCATGGGGTCGACGATGTTCGTGTACCAGACCCGGGTCACGAGAAGCCCCCGATCCACCCCGGCGATGAGTTCCTCCAGCGACGCCTTGCCCCCCTCGAGCACCAGGTGGCGCGCGGTGGGGCCGACGGTATTCGGGTAGGGGAGCCCGTGCCCGGTGCTCTCGCGCCCCTCCTTCGCGGCGGTCCGCCGGTCGTAGACGACGCTCCGCGCCACGCCACGATCGACGATGGTCACCGGCAGGGCGGGGACGCCTTCTCCGTCGAACGGAGCGCCGCGATGGAGCGGGTGGTAGGGATCGTCGCGAATCGTGATCTCCGGCCCGAACACCGGAGTCCCCATCTTCCCTTCCAGGAAGGAGCGACCCTCCTGGAGCGCCAGCGCCCCGAAGGAGGTGTAGTTCATCTCCTGGAGGAGGTCCGAGACGGCGGCCGGTTCCAGCACGACGTCGTACGCCCCGGGGGACCAGGTATCGGGATCGCGCGACCGGAGGGCCTTGTCGACGGCGCGAGCGGCCAGGGCGTCCCCGTCGATCGCCGACACGGCATGGCCATCCGCCCGCGCCCATCCCGATTCGGTCCCACGAAGCGCCGAGATGCTGAACGTGGCCGAGGTCTCGATGTGATAGGCGAAGAGGCCCCGCGTGTTCGCCAACGCGAGGGTCCCGAGTTCGCCGTAGTCTCCGATGGTGCCGTGCCCGGTCTCGAAAATCCCCGCCCCGTCGAGGTTCGCCGCGCGGGTGCGCGCGACCGCGCGGCCGACCTCGCGGGCGCGCGCTTCTGGTCCGAGCGATGCCGTCGCGGGATCGACGGCGTCTACCTCCCGGTATGTCTGCGGACCCAGGAGCGGGATGGCGTCGTTCGACTCGGGTGCGACCCTGGCGGCTTCCTCGGCGCGGGCGACGAGCCGCGAGATGCCGGCGTCGCTCCAGTCGTTCCCCGTCGCCCGTCCGCTCCGCCTCCCCCGCGCCACGCGCACCGAAAGGACGTAGCGGCGCTCGGCCACGTTCTGCGTGATCTCGTTGTTGGCGAAGCGCGTGAGGAAGTTCTCTCCGCCGCCGATCGACGCTTCCAGTTCCCTCGGCCCGGCCGCCGCGAGGACACGATCGAGGAGCGCGCGCCTCTTCCCTAGTCATCGAGGGCCACTCCCACGCGGACCTTCCGGAATCTGGCCGGCGCCGCGCCGTGCGTCATCTCCGCCACCTGGCCCGGTTGGCCCTTGCCGCAATTCATGACCGACCAGGGCTTCCACGCTTCCGGACCGCAAACGAAGTCGCAGGAATTCCAGAACCCGGTCGTGATCCCCTGGTAGGTCGGGTTGCGCAGCATGCGGATGCGCTTCCCCTTCTTGATCTCCCACGCGATCTCGGTCGCGAACTGGAAGTTGTAGCGGAGCTGGTCGATCGACCAGGAGCGGTTGGTTTCCATGTGGATCGCGTGATCGGTGTCGGCGAGAAGGTCCTCGAACGATCCGCGCCCGGGCATGAGGCTCAGGTTGACCATCCGGATCATCGGGATGTGGTGCCACCCGTCCGCGCGCACGCAGCCGCGGCTCCGCGACTCGCCGACGCGGTGCGCCGTCTCGCGGGAGGTCAGATATCCCTCGAAGCGGCCCGCGTTCACGATCGGCCAGCGCTGCGCCGCGACCCCTTCGTCGTCGAACCCGAAGGTGGCGAGTCCGTGCGGAAGCGTGGCGTCGGCCATGAGCGTGACGCCGGGGGCGCCGTACTGGAGCGATCCGAGCTTTTCGGGAGTCAGGAACGAAGTCCCCGCGTAATTCGCCTCCATCCCGAGCGCGCGATCGAGTTCGGTCGGATGGCCGCACGACTCGTGGATCTGGAGCGCGAGCTGGGAGCCCTCGAGGATCACGTCGAGCTCCCCTTGCGGGCAGCGATCGGCGGTCAGGAGGGCGACGGCCTCCTCCCCGATCCGCCCCGCGTTATCGAGCCACGGAATCTCGTCGATGAATTCGTATCCGCGGGAGAGGAAGAATCCTTCCGACTGCGGGTAGCTGCGGCGCTGCACGCCGTCCCCCGAGACCGCGAGCGCGACCAGTCCGCCGCCGGAGCGGGTGGAGGTCTGGTCGAGATCGGCACCTTCCGAGGAGAGGAAGCGGGTCCGGCGGCGAAGGAAGGAGAGGAACGACTCCGCCGTGGTGACGCCCCGGACGCCGCGGGTGGCCTCGGAGCAGCGAACCAGGAGATCGAGCTTCCGCTCGAGCGGGACCGAGAAGGGGTCGACGGCGCAGTCGCTGCTCCAGACCGCGCGATGCGGCGGCTCGGGGGCCAGCCGGACGCGATCCACCAGAACGCCGGCGCTCGCCTCCCCGATGGCGACGGCGCGCGCCGCGCACGCCGAGACTCCCTCGCGCGTCAACTCGTCGGTCGCGGCGTAGCCCCAACCGCCCCGGACCAGGACGCGCACACCGATCCCGGCCGATTCGCTCCGGTCGAGCGCCCCCACCTCGCGGTCCTTGACGTGGATGTCCTCGTGCCGGGATTCGACGAGGCGCGCGTCGGCGTACTCCGCCCCGCGCTGGACCGCGGTGTCGAGCGCGAGGCGGAGAATGTCGTTCACGGCCGTACGGCTAGAAGAGGTGCTGGATGGTGACGGTGAGCTCGTCGCTCTTGCCGATCTCGATCGAGGGATCGAGCGGCGTGTAGCGGAAATGCTCGTGAGCCCATGCTCCGTCGAAGAGAAGCCCGACGGCGTCCCAGCGATACGACGCGCCCGCGCTCAGGCGGATGCCCCGGATCGGGGGCTGACCGTCCCGGCGGTCGGGATCGTAGCGGCGGAGCGCGACGCCGGCGCGGAGCGGGAGCCACGGACGCGCCTTGTACTCCGCCCCGAAGTGGTAGCTGATCTGGCCCATGACGACGTCCGGAACGGTCGTGGGCGGCAAGGAGGAACCCCGTTCCACCCGCCAGTCCGCGCGCTGTTCCCGCGCGGCCTGGACCTCCAGCGCGACGACGCCCGACTGATCGGGAAGGTCGAACGAGAGGCCGCCGGCGGCCCGATAGCCGAGGCGCCGCACGTCGAGCGGAAGCATCGGCGAGAGGACGTCGTCCAGCGGGAACGACCACTGATACTCGCGGTAATAGGCGTAGCGGGCGCCGACGTGCATCGGCGTTCCGGGAACGCCGGCCATCCAGCGGGTGCGGAACTCGTTGTGGCGCAGGCCGACGATCGCGGACGTCCAGCGCTTCTTGAAGACGGAGTTCTGGTCGAGCTCCGAGGGAAGGGGATTGAGGAAGAACTGGGGCGCCCAGTTGACCCGCGCGATCTGCTCGCCGTCGTAGGAATGATGGTGCCCCTCGACGATCCCGTCGAGCCACCCCAGGTGGGTCAGCAGTTGCGTCCCCCACGAGACCTCGGGCCGCTTCAACTCGTACGTGTCCTCGTTGAAGGAGGAGCTGCTGATTCCCTTGAGGTTGTTCCCAGTCCGCGAGGCGTAGACGCCGAGCTCCATCTTATCGGCGATCATGGCCGGATGGAGGACGATCCCTCCGCCGATCTCGCTCGCCGAGGATTGGTTGTCGAAGTCGTAGGGGTCGTTCAAAACCGTCCGGTCTTCCTTCTCGCTACGCTGCGTGAAGCGGCCACCGAGTGTGAACCACGACCGGAACCGACGCGCGTAGATGACCGAGGCCGAAGGGTAATCGACTCCGGCGCCGATCGTCCGATCGCCGGTCCGCGGGATGAAGTAGTCGGGAAGCGAGACGTCGAAGTCCCGGATGAAGCGGCTGCGGTCCTCCAGCGTCCCCTGGTCGTGCCGGCTGGCGCGCATCGTCGCATAGCGGACATCGGCGCCGATCGCCCACTTGCTCCCCTGGAGCCAACCGACCCGCACCGAATTCGCCCGGCTCAGAACGCTGTGGCCGCGGCCATAGTAGCTGTCGAAGTAGTCGCGGTAGATGGTTCCCTGCTCGACGTACGAGGTGTCGCGGGAGGTCAGGAAACCGGCCGGGTTCCCGGAAAAGCCGTAGGCGTTGAGTGGATTTCGATCGTCCTCCACGGCGACGCTGAGATCGCCCATGGCCAGGACCCGCGCTCCGCGCCAGGCCGTGTACGGATCGAGGGGAGTATCGTTGGACCACGCCCGCGCCACCTGGGCGCTGGCGACGGACGCACCGAACGAGCCCAAGGCCGCCGCCGCCGCGAAGGCAGCCAGCAGGCGGAACCCCGCGGCGGTGCGCCGGGCAAGGTTCGGGGCCACGCAAGTCGTCGGATTCATGGAGCGCTCAGTTCCTCGGCTTGAGATAAAGGGGGAGCAACTCGGTCTGGCTGTAGCGCGCCTTGGTCGCGTTGTAGAACGTGAAGCGGACCACGTAGCGGCGACCTTCCTGGAGCGCGATGTCGTCGGGACGCGGTGGCTGCTGGACGCCACCCTCGCCGAGCGGGGGCCGCGCGGTAAGTTCGCGCCGGAGCTCGAGCGACCACTTGCCTTCGAGCCAGCTGCCTCGCGCGACCACGTCCGATTGGCTCTGGTCGGCGAGCCGGATCGCCACGGACGGAAGGTAGTCGCCGGGGTTCCAGGTCTTGTCGCGAGCCGAGGCGTCGTCGACCCGGATGGGGTTCAGCGTATCGCATTGGACGAGGTTCGACGCAACCGGCTTCCAGAGCACGAACGAAGTCGGCTTGCCGCGATTCAAGCGGACGTCGCGCGTCGCCTTGTTAGGCCTTAGGAGGGGCACCTCGGTGCCCGTCACGACGTTCGGGACGCTCGGGAGCAGTCCGACGTCGAGGGCCCAGGGGCCGCCGGTGCTGTAATAGTCCTCCACCGCGCCGCCGAGTGGGTGCTCCGCGGCGCCGCGCGTCTCGTCGAGGTCGGCCCCCTGATACTCGGTCGGATTCACCGGAACGGCGGGATCGGTCGTGCCGGCGCCCCAGCGCCACGCGTCGGCCGGATAGTTGCCGACGGAATCGCCGTAGAGTTCCACGAAGACTTGGTCCTCGTGCAGATCCGACCGGCTCCACGAGGCGGGGCGAATGACCCGGTCGTCGGTAATGCAGTCGATGGTGTTGAGACCCTTCGCGTCGCCGGTGTCGAGCGCCGTGATCAGCGGTTCTTCGAGCCGATCCTCTGCCCGGTCGGGCCACTGCAGCATGAAGTAGATGCCGCGCGGTTCGTTGGTCCGGGCATCGAACGTCCAGAGGGAGCGGACGAGCACGATGTAGTTGCCGCCGTCACCGCGGGCGATCACGAAGGCAGGGTCCCCCGTGCCGTTCCACTCGATGTCGGTGGCCCGGCCGTCGATGAGGAGTTCTCGCGACTCGCGCAAGGGCGACGTCTCGAAGTTCTCCGAGTAGCCGGGGGCGAT
>JBBTHR010000015.1:0-1066 GCA_038060295.1 Candidatus Eiseniibacteriota bacterium | reverse complement strand
GCCGCGAGGGCGTTCATCACATTGAAGGCGCCGCGCAGGCGGAGGGCGACCGTTTCGGTACCGCGCGGGTGCCGAATCCGTAGTCTCGTGCCTGACGGATCCAGCTGCACGTCCGTGGCCGTCACCTCCGCCGCTGCGCCGCGCCCAAATGTGAGGAACCGCCCGTCGCCGTGCTCCCGGATCCAGAGTCCGGCCGGATCGTCGGAATTCACGACGCCGACGAACGGCTTGGAGCGGTCGCCGCGCGTGTCGGCGCGGAAGAGCCGCGCCTTCGCGTCGCGATACGCTTCGAGCGTTCCGTGAAAATCGAGATGGTCCTGCGTCAAGTTCGTGAAGACTCCCGCGTCGAACGCGATTCCGTACGAACGATCGAGCGCCAGCGCGTGCGAGGAGACCTCCATCGCCACGGCGTCGGCGCCGTGGTCCCGCCACGCGCGCAGGAGGCGCGCCAGTTCGGGCGCCTCGGGCGTCGTGTGGGCGGCGGCGTGCCGCTCGCCCGCGAATTCGTAACCGACCGTGCCGATCACTCCGACGCGCTCGCCGTGGCGCTCCAGCACGGCGCGCACGAGATGCGTGGTCGTCGTCTTTCCGTTCGTCCCCGTCACGCCGACCATGGTCAGCTCTCGCGAGGGATGCTCGTTCTCCTCGCCCGCCAGGATCGCCAGCGCCCGCCGCGCGCTCGCGACACGCACCTGGGGCAGCGTCTCCCCGGGGACGAATCGCTCCACGACGGCGAGGAGCGCGCCCTTGGAGTGCGCCGCGCCGAGATAGGCGTGCCCGTCCACCTTCGCTCCGGGAATGGCGACGAAGAGGTCACCCGCGCCCACCGCGCGGGAGTCGTACTGCACACGGCCCCACGTTCCCGCGGCGGCTCCGCGCGTCTCGAGCGCGTTCAGAATCCGCGGCACGGCGGCCGCTTCTCGAGCGATCGCGCCGATCACGCGCCCCGCGGCTCGAGCGTCAAGACGGCTCGCGTCTCGCGACGCACGACCCGCCCCGGCTCGGGAGACTGGTCCACCACCCGTCCCGACGATCCCCGCACGCGCCCGACGGGGATGGCCAGCGC
>JBBTHR010000014.1:0-11619 GCA_038060295.1 Candidatus Eiseniibacteriota bacterium | reverse complement strand
GATGTTCACGCGGGGTGCCAGGTCGCCGCCCATGGCGTCCACTCCGATGACCGGTCGCTTCCGTCCCTGGTCCATCGTCGTCGGGCGGCTACGCGGTGCGGGCGGACTCCCGCACGATCACCTCTTCGCCGGCGTAATAACCGCAGTGCGCGCAGACCCGGTGCGGGAGCTTGGGCTGGCTGCAGTGCGAGCAGAGCGACCGCGAGGGTTTCCGCAGCTTCCAATTGGCGCGGCGGTTCTTGCCTCGGGTGCTGGAGTGGCGTCTCTTGGGAACTGCCATTCGCTACATCCTCTGGTTGCGGGGCGCGTTTAGTCCCGGGCCGGTCCGGGCGCGTCTCATCCCTCGGCCGCGGCGCGGGCGCAGCGGCAAGGGCCCTGGTTCAGATCTTCGCCGCAGCGGGGACAGAGTCCCGCGCAGGCTTCCCGGCAGAGCGGTTTCATCGGGAGAGCCAAAATCACGGCCTCCCGGATCTCGCCGTCTATGGAGAGAACCCGGCCGTCGTGGGGATGAATGCCCCCGTCTTCCTCGTCCACGGCCTTGTGGCTCACCACGTTGGGATTAGGTACCTTAGCACAGAAAACATCGAACTCCAAATCGAGATTCTGGGCGTATTCGACCAGGCAGCGGCTGCACTCCTGGCGTGCCGTGCCTTGCGCCTTCCCCCGGATCCAGATCTCCTCCCCTCGGCGGTCCAGGATCAGCTGAACCCTAAGGGGGCCATCCAGATCGACATCCGCCTTGGCCAGCCCGAACGTTTCGCCCGGGAGATCGAGTTCGAGGGTGCTGAGGCCGTCGGGGAGTTCTCGTAGGTCGATTTGCACGTTTCGTCCGTCGGGTCTCACCTGGCCCTAGCGGGCGGCCCCCACGGCACCGAACATGAAGTCGATCTCGATCGCGGCGTTCTCCGGCGAGTCCGAGGCGTGCACCGCGTTCAACCCTTTGCTCTCGGCGTAGAGGGCGCGGATCGTCCCCGGCTTCGCTTCCTTCGGATCGGTGGCGCCGATCAGTTCGCGGAGCCCCAGGACCGCGTTCTCGCGGCGGAGGCGGCACGGCACGGCCGGGCCCGACGACATGAAGGAGACCAGCTCGTTCAGGAACGGCTTTCCCTCGTGGACGGCGTAGAAGCGGCGGGCCAGGTCGGCGGTGAGGCTGACCTGGCGCATCTCGACGATCTCGAACCCCGCCTCCTCGATCTTGGCGAGGATGAGGCCTATCTTCCGTCCGCGGACGGCGTCGGGCTTGATCATGAACAGGGTCTCTTGCATCGACACGGGTTTCCTCCGGTTGGCGTCGCCTGGTTTGGATGCGAAACGCCGCGACCGGCGCGACGGGCCGGCCGCGGCGATGGTTTCGTGTTCGCCGCGGGCTAGCGCCGACCCTTCTTCGCGCCGGCCTTCTTCTTGGATGCGGCCTTCTTCGGCGAGGATTTACGGGCGGCCGGCTTCGCCGCCTTCTTCGCGGCTTTCTTCGCGGCTTTCGGGGCCGACTTCTTGACGGCCTTCTTGGCGCTCTTCTTGGACGGCTTGGGAGCGGATTTCGTGGCGCCCTTCTTCAGCCCGCCCATGACCACGTGGAGCGACGCCTTCTTCCGGCGCTTCGCCAGCGCGTTCGCGACCAGCGCCGGGATCTCCGACGGCACCTTCGCCACCGGCACCCCCGCCCGCTCGAAGCGCGCGATCTTCTCCGCCGCAGTCCCTGCTCCACCCGAGACAATGGCGCCGGCGTGGCCCATCCGCTTCCCGGCGGGCGCGGTTCGTCCCGCGATGAAGGCGACGACCGGCTTCGAGACGTGCTCCTCGATCAGGGCCGCCGCGTCCTCCTCGTCGGTTCCGCCGATCTCGCCGATCAGGACGATGGCGTCGGTGTTCTCGTCCGCCTCGAACTGGGCCAGCGCGTCGACGAACCGCGTGCCGACGATCGGATCGCCGCCAATGCCGATACAGGTCGACTGGCCCATCTTGGCGCGCGTCAGCTGCCAGACCACCTCGTACGTGAGCGTGCCGCTTCGGCTCACGAGCCCAATGCGGCCGGGCGCGTGAATGAAGCCCGGCATGATGCCGACCTTGCATTCGCCCGGCGTGATGAGGCCGGGGCAGTTCGGCCCGATGAGCCGCGTCGACTTGCCGCGCAGGTAGCCCGCGATCTCGATCATGTCGCGGACCGGGACTCCCTCGGTGATGCAGACGACGAGCGGGATCTCGGCGTCCACCGCCTCGTAGATCGCGTCCTGCGCCAGCGGCGCCGGCACGTAGATCACCGAGACGTTCGCCTTTGTCCGCGCCACCGCCTCGTCTACCGAGTCGAAGACCGGAATGCCGTCGAGGTTCGTCCCGCCCTTCCCCGGCGTGACGCCCGCGACGACCTTGGTGCCGTATTCCTTCATGCCGCGCGCGTGGAACGAGCCGTCGCGGCCTGTGATTCCCTGCACGAGTACGCGCGAATCGCGTCCGATGAAAATGCTCATGCCGCCTCCGCCGCGCGGGCGATCACGGCCCGGACCGCCTCGTCCATGTCGCTCAGCGCCATCATGCCTCGCGCGCTCAGCAGCTCGCGCGCTTCCTTCTCGTTCGTGCCGGTGAGCCGGATCACGATCGGGAGCTTGGTGCCGATACGGTCGAGCGCGGCGAGGAGCCCGCGCGCCACGTCGTCGCAGCGCGTGATGCCGCCGAAGATGTTGAAGAGAACCGCGCGGACGCGCTGGTCTCTCGTGAGAATGTTCATGGCCGCCGTCACCTTGTCGGGATTCGACGAGCCGCCGATGTCGAGGAAGTTGGCCGGCTTGCCGCCGTGGAACTGGATGAGGTCCATCGTCGCCATGGCGAGCCCCGCGCCGTTCACGACGCAGCCGATGGTACCGTCGAGCCGCACGTAGGAGAGCCCCTTCTCGCGCGCTTCGACTTCGCCCGGGTCCTCGGCGCCCAGATCGCGCATGTCGGCCAGGTCGGCGTGACGGTCGAGCGCGTTGTCGTCGATGACGACCTTCGCGTCGAGCGCCCAGACCTCCTCCGACGGCGTCACGACGAGGGGGTTGATCTCCGCCAGCGAGCAGTCCTGGCTGTAGTAGATCCGCGCCAGCTTGGCGATCACGCTCGCGAGTTGTTTCTGGACCTTGGGGCGCGGATCGAGGAAGTGCGCCGCGGCGCGCGCCCGGTAGGCGGGGAGCCCGCGCCCGTCGAGATGGAGGCGCAGGATCTTCTCCGGCGTCTGCCGCGCCACGTCCTCGATGTCCACGCCGCCGGAGGGGCTCACCATGAGGAGCGGCGTCTCGTACTTCCGGTCGAGGACGATCCCCGCGTAGAACTCCCTGTCGATCTCCATCGCGGGCGTGACGAGGATCTTCCGGACCGCGTGGCCGCGGATGTCCATACCGAGGATGCGGCCCGCTTCCCGCGTGAATTCCTGGCCGTTCTTCACGACCTTGACGCCGCCCGCCTTTCCGCGGCCGCCGATCAGGACCTGCGCCTTGATCACGACCGGGAATCCGAGGCGGGCCGCGAACGTCTCCGCCTCTTCGACCGTGCGCGCGACCTCGCCCGGCGGGACCGGAATGCCGCCCGCGCGGAAGACATCCTTGCCCTGGTATTCGTGGAGGTTCATTTCCCTCTCCGGGTTGCCTTCGCGGGCGCCCTCTTCGCGGGAGCCTTCTTCGTGGCCGCCTTGGCCGCGGCGCCCTGGCGCGCGGGCACGTGGCCCTTCGCCAGTCGCGCGAGCGCGTCGGTGATGACGTCTTGCAGCGTCGGCGTTCCGATCTCCTGGAGCTCGTAACCGACGCGGACGGCGGGATGCTTGATCTTGATCAGGCGGCGGAGATCGATCGGCGTGGCGACGATGACCACGTCGCACTCGGTCGCGTTGATCGTCCGCTCCATATCGCGGATCTGCTCGTTGGAATAGCCCATGGCCGGGAGAAGCGCGCCGATGTTGGGGTACTGATTGAACGTGTCGCGGAGCGAGCCGACCAGCCAGGGACGCGGATCGACGATCTCGCGGGCGCCGTGCTTCCGGGCGGCGATGACGCCGGCGCCGTACTTCATCTCGCCGTGCGTGAGGGTCGGGCCGTCCTCGATGACCAGGGCGCGGTGGCCCTTGATCAACTCGGGCCGGTCGACCGAAATCGGCGAGGCGGCGTCAATGATCACGGCGTTCGGATTGATCTGGGCCACCGAGGCGCGGACCTTCTCGACATTGGCGTAGTCGGTGGTGCCGATCTTGTTCAGGACCACCACGTCGGCCAGCCGGATGTTCGTCTCGCCGGGGTGATAGGTCCGCTCGTGGCCGGGGCGGTGCGGGTCGGCCACGACGATCTGGAGGTCGGGCTTGTAGAAGGAGAAGTCGTTGTTCCCGCCGTCCCATACGATGACGTCGGCCTCCTTCTCCGCCTTGGCCAGGATTTCGCCGTAATCGACGCCGGCGTAGACGATGGTGCCGCGGTCGAGATGCGGTTCGTACTCCTCGCGCTCCTCGATCGTGCACTTGTGGCGGTCGAGGTCGGCGTAGGTGGCGAAGCGCTGGACGCCTTGGTGGGAGAGATTTCCATACGGCATCGGATGACGGATGGCGACGACCTTCTTCCCCATCGACTTGAGCACTTCGCAGACGCGCCGGGTCGTCTGGCTCTTTCCGGCGCCGGTCCGGACCGCGTTCACCGCGATGATCGGGACCTTGCTTCGAAGCATCGTGGTTCCCGGTCCCATCAGCATGAAGTCGGGACCGAGGCCCAGGACCCAAGAGGCCTTGTGCATCACGTCTTCGTGGGAGACGTCGCTGTAGGCGAAGACGACCAGGTCGACGTTTTCGTCGCGGATCAGCTCCGGGAGCTCCTGCTCGGAGCAGATCGGAATCCCCTTGGGGTACCGGGGGCCGGCGAGCGAACGCGGGTAGCGGCGGTCGTCGATCCCCGGAATTTGGGCCGAAGCGGTGAACGCCACGACCTCGTATTCCGCCCGGTTCTTGAAGAAAACATTGAAGTTATGGAAATCGCGCCCACCGGCGCCCATAATGACGACACGGCGTGTCCGTTTCACTCGAGGCATGCCTCCTTCAAAGGTGGAAGATGGACCGGGGGCCGCCGGGTACTGACAACGGCATCGGTGCGGCGGGAGCTTCGAGGCGCTCGCCACGGCGAGGACGGCCCCGGACGAAGCACGTCGGTGTTTTGTAAACCCTAAGAAATCAATGGACGTTACCCGCCCCCCGAGGGGGCTGTCAAGGGTGAGCCCGGACTAGGTTTCCGGGCCCCATGGAGGTCTTGTCGTGCGGATGAAGCGTGGTGCATGGATCGCGGTGATCATCGGAGTGGCGGTCGCGCTCGGTTGGTTCGGCCCCTGGAGGTCGAAGGAGAAGCCGGCGAGGTACCGGGAGGTGGCTGTTTCGCGCGGCGCGATCGAGAGCCGCGTCTCGGCCACCGGGACCTTGAACCCGGTTGACCAGGTGGAGGTCGGGAGTCAGGTCTCCGGGACCCTGGCGCGCGTGAACGTCGACTACAACGACCGCGTCCGCCAGGGGCAGGTTCTGGCGCAGATCGAGCCGTCGCTCTTCCGGGCCGCGCTGGGCGAGGCCGAGGCCGCGATCGAACGCGCCAAGGTGCAGTTGGCCGACTCGGAGCGCGGTCTCCGCCGGGCGGGCGAGCTCAAGGCGCAAGGACTCGTCTCCAATACCGATCTCGAGACGGCGCAGGCGATGGTCGATTCCCGCCGCGCCGATCTCCGCCAAGCCGAGGCTTCCGCGGAGCGGGCCCGCGTCAACATGGCCCATACGACGATCACGGCGCCGATCTCGGGCACCGTGATTTCCCGGAACATCGACGTCGGGCAGACCGTGGCGGCGAGCCTTCAGGCGCCGAATCTCTTCACGCTGGCGCGCGACCTCACCGAGATGGAGCTGGAGGCGCGGGTCGACGAGGCCGACATCGGCCAGGTTGAGGAGGGGATGCCTGTTTCGTTCACTGTGGATGCCTTCCCCGATCGCGTCTTCGAAGGGAACGTGCGACAGATCCGTGCGGAGCCGATCACCGAGGCGGGCGTGGTTTCGTACGTCGTCGTGTCGCGCGTGCCGAACCGAGACCAGAAGCTTCTGCCTGGGATGACGGCGAACGTGACGATCGTTTCCGCCTCGCGCGAGGACGCGCTGAAGATTTCGAACTCGGCGCTGAGATTCCGACCGCGCGACGAGAGGCGGGCCGGCGCGAATGGCGGCGGCGGTACCGTTGCCGCGACAGGCAGCGGCGGCGGCGGGATGAGCGGTCGGACCGGCCAAAGCGGGATGAGCGGCCGTACGCGCGCCGGCTCGGCGGGCGCCGGCGGCGCGGGCGGCAAGGGAGGTCGCGCGATGCGCGACGAGGGCCCCGGGCGCCCCGCGACTGCCTACGTGCTGGCCGACTCGAGCGGCAAGAAGTCGCTGAAGCTGGTCCCCATTCGCGTCGGCATCACCGACGGCACGCTGACCGAACTCCTCCCCGGCACGCTCGAGGAGGGCGCCATGGTCGTCATCGGCCAGGAAGAGGAGAACGGGAAGCGCCAAACGACGAATCCCTTCCAGCCGAGCGGCGGCATGGGCGGGCCGCGCGGCGGCGGCACCAGCGGCGGTCGCACGGGCGGCGGGCGGTAGGGCGCGATGGTCGTCTGGAGCGAAGTCCTCCGCGAGGCGCTACGAGCCCTCGACCGGAACAAGGTCCGCACGCTTCTCACCATGCTCGGCGTGATCATCGGAGTGGCCGCGGTCATCGCCACGCTCGCCATCGGGCAGGGCGCGAAGCAGAGCGTCCAGGAGCAGATCCGAAGCCTCGGCTCCAACGTCATCATGGTCTTCTCGGGTGGCATGATGGGTGCCGTGCGGACCGGCACGGGAACGGTACAGATGCTTTCCGTCGAGGACGCGCAGGCGATCATGCGGGAGTGCCCCTCCGTCGCGATCGCCTCCCCCACCGTGCGGTCTCAAGCGCAGGTCGTGGCGGGCGATGCCAACTGGAGCACCACGGTGCAGGGCGGCGACGAGAATTTCCTCGTGGTCCGCGACTGGCCCGTGGTCGAGGGACGCACTTTCACGGCCTCCGACGTCCGCGCGGCGGCGAAGGTCTGCGTCATCGGCGCCACGGTGAAGAAGGAACTCTTCGGCGACGGCGAGGCCGTCGGGAGCACAATCCGGATCCGCCGCCTTCCGTTCCAGGTGATCGGCGTTCTGAAGTCGAAGGGCTCGAACTCGTTCGGCCAGGATCAGGACGACATGATCGTGGCGCCGCTTCCCACCGTGCAGAAAAAGATCCTCGCCTCTCCGCTTCGGGTTGGGGCGATATTGGTCTCGGCGCGGTCGGAGGCGGTCGTCGAGAACGCGATCGAAGAGATTTCGACGTTGCTCCGCCAGCGCCACCGGATCGGGGCGGGTCAGCCCGACGATTTCATGGTGCGGTCGCAGTCGGAGATCGCCTCCACGGCCGAGGGGACGTCGCAGATCATGACGCTCCTGTTGTCGAGCGTCGCGCTGGTCTCGCTCCTGGTCGGCGGGATCGGCATCATGAACATCATGCTCGTCTCGGTGACCGAGCGAACGCGCGAGATCGGCGTTCGCCGCGCGCTCGGCGCGCGGAGCGTGGATATCATGGTGCAGTTCCTGGCGGAGTCGGCGTTCGTGAGTTTAGTGGGGGGCGCCGTGGGGATTGCGCTGGGGATGGGGATCGCCTACGTGGTCTCCCACTTCGCGAAGTGGCCGACGATGATCGGGCCCCAGGCGATCGCGCTCGCGTTCGGATTTTCCGCGCTGGTGGGGATCTTCTTCGGGTTCTACCCGGCGAAGACCGCCGCGGGGCTCAATCCGATCGATAGTTTGAGGTATGAGTAGGTAGTTTTCTCCACAGGCCCGACAGCCTAAGTACCCGACCCTCCCGTGCCGCGCAAATTCGGGAAGTGGCGGCCCAACAAGATGTCGAGTGCGCTCGACTCACGGACATTCTTCCGCCACGCGTTCCACTTTTCCCGATTCAGACGCGATTCAATCAGCATGCAGAGTAGTGCGGCGCCCAACCCGATCCCGAGCGGCAGCCACCACGACCGAGGCACGAAGGGAAACCGGTGCCCCTGGATCGCAAGCAGCGAGATCATGCCGGATGTCACCGCCCCGCTTACCATGGAGGCGGTCGCGAATGGCAATCCCATCCGGCGCCATGAAATCACCGATCCCATCCCCAACTGCACCGCGCTGACACCCCACCATACGACGGGACCCCAGAGCGGCGAGAGAGGCCCTGAGAGCAGAACAAAAGAAGCACCGACCAGAACTCCGTACACCATCGGGCCCTTCATCCGCGCCCTCCTAACGCGCTTTAAGTCTTCCCTCCCACCAGCGGCACGATGCGGACGCGGCCTCCTCCCCTCACTGCTCAGAGCGGCCAGTCGCGAAGAATCCGCTCCGTCTCGTCCGAGTGCCCGCTTTCGTCGCGCACCATGTCCTCCAGCTGGACTGCCAGACCCTTGTCGCCCAGCTCGTCGGCCTCCCGTGCGCGCTGCGTGTAGTCCTTCGTGGCGCGGCGCTCGGCCGCCAGCACCGCTTCGAGCATCTCGCGATTCGACTTCGCCGCCGGAACCGGCCGCGGAACGGTCGTTGGATCGCCGCCCATCGCCACGATCTTGTTCGCGAGGAACTGGGCGTGGAGTTGTTCGTCCGCCACCTCGGTGAGGAAGAACGTGGCGAGTTGCGGCCGGTAGGGCCCTGTCACCTTCGCCGCGTACGTCAGGTATTGGATAATCGCGCCGAGTTCTCCGGCGTAGTCTTCGTTCAGGTTCTTCATCAATTGCTGCTTGTCCATCGAATGCTCCTTCCTCCGAACTCTACGTCAGAGCGCTACGTCCTGCCAGCCAACGCGCTGGAGCTCTTCCCTTCCACCAGCGGCACGATGTGGACGCGGCCGCCGGCCTTCTCCACGACATCCCGCCCCACTACCTTCTCCGGCGCATAGTCGCCGCCCTTCACGAGGACATCGGGCTTCAGCGCCTCGATGACTTTAGCGGGCGTCTCCTCGTCGAACACCACCACCCCGTCCACGTCGCGCATCGCGGCCAGCACCTCGGCGCGGTCGGCCTCGTTTTGCACCGGCCTTCCCTCGCCCTTCAATCCGCGCACCGAACGATCGCTGTTGATCGCGACCATCAGGAAATGTCCCTGCTTGCGCGCCTCGCGCAGGAGCGTCACGTGCCCTGGGTGAATGAGATCGAAACATCCATTCGTGAACACGAACGTCATCCCCCGCGCCCGCGCGGAGGCGCGGCGGCGGAGCGCATCGTCCAAGCTCAACACTTCACCCACGAGCGATCCTCCTAGGCTTCCAGATCTTGAAGTGAAGCGATGAGATCGTCGGCGGTCGCGGCGGCGGTTCCTAGATGCGCCACCACCAGCCCCGCCGCGTGATTTGCCAGGACGCACGCCTCAGCCAGCGGCGCGCGCGCGGCCAACGCCGCACCCATCGTCGCCACCACGGTGTCGCCGGCGCCGGTCACGTCGTAGACCTCGCGCGCCTTCGTGGGAATGTGGGTGTGGCCCTCCTCGTCGAAGAGCGACATTCCATCCTCGCCCCGCGTGATCAGCACCGAGCGCGACGCCAACTTCTCGCGCAGGCCGAACCCCGCCTCAGCGAGTTCGACTTCGTTCCGGATGCGCCGGCCCCACGCCTGCGACGCCTCGTTCACATTCGGTGTGATGATCGTGACGCCCTTGTAGCGGAAGAACTGCTCTTCCTTCGGGTCGACGGCGGTGGGAATGCCGCGGCGGGACAACTCGGGCAGAAGCGCGTCCAACAGCGGCGGCGACAAGACGCCCTTCCCATAATCGGAGAGAATCACGGCGTCGGCGCCCGCCAAAGCCGCCTCCACCCGCTCCAGAAGCCGCGCGCGCGAAGAATCGGCCAGCGCGTCGCGCGTCTCCTCGTCGGCTCGGAGCACCTGTTGGTGGTGCGCGATGATGCGCGTCTTCACGGTGGTGCGCCGCGCCGCGTCTGAGATCATCCCCGCCTCGGGATCGACGCCGCGCTCGCGCAGCAACGATGCCAAGCCGCTCGACGCGAGGTCGGTCCCGCAGACGCCGAACAGAACCGGCACCGCGCCCAGCGACGCCACGTTGTGCGCCACATTCGCCGCGCCGCCCAGGCGGAACTCCTCCCGCTCCACGTCCACCACCAGAACCGGCGCCTCGGGCGAGACGCGCGTGGCGCGCCCCCAGAGGTAGCGGTCGAGGATCACGTCCCCCACCACGAGCACTCGCTTGCCGCGAAACTCGCGGACGCGCGCGGCGAGGGCACTCCTGGTAAACGTGGGGGCGCGGCGGGTGGCCATCGATGCCGGATTCATTCCCGGTCCTCGCCGCCCTCGTCCGAGTCGGCGCCGTTCGTGCCTGCGTGCAACCCCGGCTCGTCCTGCACGTCGCCGGCGTAGAAATCGTCGATCAACACGCGCGCCCGATCGGCGTCGCGCTCCATCACCTCTACGTGCCCCCAGAAGCCCTGGTGAAATGTCCCCACGCCGGGGAGCCACGGAATCTGCATCGCCACCGCCGTGGCGGGCACGCCGTTCGAGCGGAGGAAATCGACGAGGAGAGTGGCCGTCGACTCGTCCTGGACGCGCCGCACCGACACCAGGCGTTCGTCTTCGCTCATGACTCGTAGCCCTCCGGGTAGCGCTGGCGCCAGGCCCACGCCGTCTCGACGATCGTGTCGAGTTCTCCGAATTGTGGCTTCCAGCCTAACACGCGGCGGGCCGATTCGGACGAGGCGATCAGGAGCGGCGGATCGCCTTCCCGGCGGCCGGCGTCGGCGGTCGGAACGTCGCGCCCGGTCACGCGGCGCACCGTGCCGATGACTTCCCGCACCGACGCTCCCCGCTCCGATCCCAGATTGAGCGTCACCGACTCCCCGCCCTCGGCCAGATACTTCGCCGCCCGGACGTGCGCCTCCGCCAGGTCCAACACATGGACGTAGTCGCGCACGGCCGTGCCGTCGGGCGTGGCGTAGTCGGTGCCGAAGACCGGCACCGGTCCGCGCGCGCCGCGCGCCGCGTCCAAGAGCAGCGGAATCAGATGCGTCTCGTCTCGGTGGTCCTCGCCATGGTCGATGCTCGCCCCGGCGACGTTGAAGTAGCGAAGCGTGACGTGCGCGATGGAGCCGGCGTCGGCCCGTTCCGCCAGCACGCGCTCGAACGCGAGCTTCGTGGCGCCGTAGGGATTCCCGGGGCGGAGCGACGACGACTCGCGGAGCGGCATGGCCGCGATCGGATCGTAGACGGCCGCGGAGGAGGAGAAGACGATGGTGCGGACGCCCTGGCGCTGCATCGCGTCGAGGAGGCGAACTCCGTTCACCACGTTCGCCTCGTGATACGCCTCGGGCTGCTTCACCGATTCGCCGACGATCGATTTCGCCGCGAGGTGGATGACGGCGTCGATGCTCTTCACAGTGAGTGACTCGTGTAGTGCCGCCTCGTCGCTCACGCTCCCCTCCACCAGATACGCCAGCGCCGGGACGGCGTCGCGATGCCCCGTGGAGAGGTCGTCGAGAACGATGACCGAGTGCCGGGCCCGAACCAGCTCCTCGCAGACGACGCTTCCGATGTAGCCGGCGCCCCCGACGACGAGAAAGTTCACGC
>JBBTHR010000013.1:0-26276 GCA_038060295.1 Candidatus Eiseniibacteriota bacterium | reverse complement strand
GTCCGGTGGTGTGGGAGGGGAGTAGCGGGGCGATCCCGCTACCCCCTATCCCGATCGTTGGTTCCGAGCGCGAGCCCAAGCCGTGCGCGTGCGCTCCCCTCCTGCTTCATCCTGTATCCGCGCCGTCACACTGTTCGCCCAGTCACACCCCCAGACCGCCCCGAGGCCGAATTCAGCCATTCCGAAAGCGCTTTCGCCATACGGAGTTGCGCCCGTTTTGGACGTACGCTCCGGAGTGGCACGTGCATTGCCCTAGCATCGATACGTGAACGACCCGAAGTGCGACCGTACGAGGAGGGCAAGAGCCATGAACGGTTTCCTGAAATCGACGCTGACAGGACTTGCCGTGTTGGCGCTTCTCGGCGCGACCGGCTGCAACGACAGCAAAGACCGGATCATCACGGTCGACGCGGTCCCCTTCACGGTCGATGGGGTCTACAGCGTCACCGGCGACCTGGAAGTCACCATCTACTGGCGCCCGAATCAGGAGAGCGACATCGCCTATTACAAAGTCTTCCGGAACAGCGCCCCGACCGGTAGCTTCACGCTGATCGGGACCGCTCCGGGGACGAGCTTCGTCGACAATAACGTCGTGAACGGGAATACGTACTTCTACGCGGTCTCGGCGGTCGACGACGCCGGCCAGGAGAGCGCGGCGCTCTCCTACGAGAACGTCTTCGATACGCCGCGCCCCGAGGGGATCGACGCCGTGCTGACGAACGCGTTCACGAACACGACGAACGCCGGCTGGGATTTCTCGGCCTACACGACGCGTGCGTTGCTCGACGCCCGGACCGACATCTGGTACGACGCGCAGGGCGGCAGCTACCTGATCTACGCGCCGACCGACACCCAGATCCAGGACGCCGGATTCGTGACGCTTCGCGACGTCGACTTCGCCCCGCCCGCCGGCTGGTCCGCGGACGGCACGGTCGAGGCGATCGTCGGACACTCCTACATCGTCTACACGCGCGACGGGCACTACGCGAAGTTCGAGGTCATTGCGCGCGGCTCGGGAACCTTGACGATGGACTGGGCCTATCAGATCGACCCGGACAATCCGGAACTCGCGCGGAGGCTGCCATGATCCCTCGCATTCGCACGGCGCTCGCGGCGGCCTTGCTGGCGGCCGCCCCGGCGCTCGCCTTCTTCGCCCCGCCGACCGCCTCCGCGGCGAACCAGGTCGCCGCGGGGCGCGGCCGCCTCACGGTCGACGTCTGGATCAACAAGGAAGAGGGCGGGGTCTTCCGCTCGGGCGAGAAGATGCAGGTCTACTTCCGCGCCAGCCAGGACGCCTACGTGCTCCTCTACAACATCGACACGGAGGGATACATCCACCTGATCTATCCCTTCCGCCCGGGCGACCCCGTGCACGTTCAAGGGGGCGAAACCTATCGCGTCCCCTCCCGGCACGATCCCTACGACCTCGTGGCGGAAGGCCCCGAGGGAGTGGAATACGTCGTCGCGCTGGCGAGTCCGGTCCCGTTCCAGGACCTTCCGTGGTACCTGGCTCCAGGGCTCTCGGACGAGTCTCGCGATCGCGGCAACGCCGATTCTGATGCCGACGACGACCTCGAGGACGGCGTCATTGTCGGCGATCCGTTCGTGGGGATGGAGCGGCTCCATCGCCGCATCGTGCCGAGCGGAAAGGAAGATCGGGTCGCCACGGCCGATACCTACTTCTACATCGAGCGGCGCGTGGAGTACCCGCGCTACGTCTGCGCCGACTGCCACCACCGCACCTATTGGTTCAATCCCTACACCAACGTCTGCAACGTGATCGAGATCCGGATCGACGCCACCTGGGCGCGCTACGTGCCGCTCCGCGTCGGCTCGGCCCGGCCACGCTACTATTATCAGGTCCGCTCGGGCGCGCCCGATCGCTATCGCGCGTGGAAGGAACGCTGGTCCTCGCTCGACGGCAGTTCGAACCTCCGCACGAAGTTCGTCCTGGAGCGCGAGGTGCGTGACCGGCGCCTTCGCGACGGGTCGCAGCGCCGGCAGTCGCCGCCCGAGTTCAAGGATCTCCGCCGCTACCGCCCCGGCCGCCTCTGGAAGGGACGCGACGAGGTGATTCCGCTTCGCGATCGCCGCGAACGGGTGCTCGAGAAGATCCGCGAGCGCCAGAACGAACGCTCGAAGTCCGAGGAGAAGGGGCGCCAGGGGAACGACGTGCGCGAACGGCGCGACCGCGGTGGCCGGGACCAGAACCCGCCTCCCGTCGTCCGTGAACAGGAGCGGCGGCGCCAGCCCGAGCCGAGGCAGAAGCCCGAGGCCGAGCCGAGGCAGAAGCCCGACCCCGAGCCGAAGCAGAAGCCCGAGGCCCGCGAGCGGGAGACCCCCAAGAAGAACGAGGACGATTCCAAGGTTCGGGAGGAGCGGGGACGCTCGGAGGAGCGTGGGCGGGACGAGGACCGAGGCCGCTCGGAGCGCCGGTCGGAGCCCCCGCCCAAGGGAAAGGACCGGGAGGACCGGTCCGGCCGCGGGCGCTGAGTCTCGTGCCGACGTTGACCGCATCGGGAGCGCGCGGATACACTCTCTGAGTGCGATTCCGCGCGCTCCGCTCCATTTCCTTGATCCGTTCCGCCGCCTGTCCGCGCGCCGCCGCGATGCTTCTGGTCGCCGCGGCCCTTCTTGCCGGCGCGGCCTCTCCCGCGCGATCCGCGGAGCCGGTGCCTCCCGTCCCCGGCAAACAAGGCACGCAGGGCCCGCGTGAGGGCTTCGCCGCCCCGCGGCTCCCGGCGCCGGAATTTCCCGCCGGGCCTGGCGGGACGCGGGCCCCGCTGGCGGCGCAGATCACGCACAACGTCCTCGCGATCCGGGTCGCCTTCTCTGACACGCCCGTCGAGTCGAGCGCGACCTACTACAACCGCCTTCTCTTCTTCATGAATCAATACTGGAGCCAGTCGACCGGCGGGCTCCACGTGATCAATGCGACCCTCGCCGACTCGGTCTTCACGCTTCCCCAGCCGATGAGCTACTACGGCAACGACGATCTCTTCCAGGAGCGCCTGGTCTTCATGGTGCGCGACCTGGTGGCGGCCGCCGACCCCGTGCTCGACTTCCGGAACAAGGAGCTCGTGATCTTCCACGCGGGACAGGGGCAGGAAGCCGACGTTCTGGACAACAGCCGCGGGCAGATCTGGTCCGCCTTCGTGACGGCCCAGGACTTCGCGCTCATCCTCCCCGACCCGAGCGGCATCCCCGGCATCCCGACGAACGACGAGATATCGCCCGGCGTGCCGTGGCGCGTGAAGGAGGCGGTAGAACTCCCCGAATCGGAGACGCAGGACGGCTACGTCTTCGGCATGATCGGCGTCGCGTGCCACGAGTACGGGCACCAGTTGGGCCTGCCCGATCTCTACGACACGACCCCCGACACGAACGGCAACAACCAGGGACTCGGAGCCTGGGACATCATGGCCGGCGGCGTCTGGAACGCGAACGGCTTCGTTCCCTCCAGCCCCAGCGCGTGGTCCCGCGCCAGGCTCGGCGCCCTGGCGCCGCAGCGCGTCCTGGCGGACGGCGCGTTCCAGCTCTCGCGCCTCGACCGCGCCGTGGCGCCGCACCCGCGCGCGATCCTGATCCAACAGACGCAGAGCGAGTATCTCCTCCTGGAGAATCGCGATCAGGATCCGAATCGAGACGGGGAATTCGACTTCGACGATCTGGATGGCGCCCGCGATTCGAATGGCGACCTCATGTTCGACTTCTACACCGACAGCTATCTCGGCGCCGAGTTCGACTTCTTCCTCCCGGGAGACGGGACCGGCTCCGGCATGACGGTCTATCACGTGGATGACTCCAAGGTCGCCGCCGGCCTCGCGGACAATGTCGTGAACGGCGACACGCAGCGGAAGGGAGTCGACCTCGTGGAGGCGGACGGCGTGCAGGACCTCGACGCGCCGCCCACGTCGCTGACGGCCGGGAGCCCGGCGGACGTCTTCCGGGGTGGCGGCCGCGACGCGCTCACTCCCGACACGAACCCGTCCACGGAGGCCTACGGCGGCGTTCGCAGCGGGATCTCCATCACCGGAATAAGCGTCGCCGACAGCGTCATGAGCTTCACGGTCTCCATCGCGCGGAACCGGCCCGGATTCCCCAAGATCCTGAACACGCGGCTCCTCGTCGGCGCGACGGTGGCGGCCGACCTCGACGGCAACGGCACGCTCGAGTTGATCGTCCCCGCGCGGCGGACCAGCAATCCGGGTGAGCTCTACATCTTCGAGCCCGACGGAACCGACTATCTGGATGGAGACGCCACGCCGACCCCCTTCATCGGGACCCCCTCGCCGCTCGCGGGGAGCCCCTGCGTGGGAGACATCGACGGCGTCGCGGGGAACGAGGTGGTCTTCCAGACGCTGAACGGGGCGATCTACGCCCTCCATGCCGACGGGAGCGAAGTGCTCGACGGTGACAACAACGTCGGGACGATCGGCGTTCTGGTCGGCGGCGGCGGATTCCCGACGCGGGCGCAGCCGATCCTCGTCGACCTCGACGGGATCGGGGGGATGGAGATCGTGCTCGGCTCGAGCGCCAGCCCTCTCGGAGGGTCGCTCCTGACGGCCGTGAAGGTCTCGGGCGGAGTGGTCACGACCTACACGGTCCCGATGAGGGGCGCGACCGACGATCCGCCGGCGGCGGCCGATCTCGACGGCGACGGACTCCCGGAGGTGGTGGTCGCCAACGTCGCGACAGTACAGGGGGAGGAACTGAGCGTGAGTGGAATCTCGGTCGCGAACTGGGAGATCTTCACCGACCCGAACCTTCCACGCGATCTCGACGACATCAGCACCGCCTACTACATGATCCGGAGCGGAGGTCCCTTCGGCCCGCCGACCCTGGCGAATCTCGATCGTGACGCGACCGGGAAATACGAGGCACTGATGGCCGACAAGAACGGGGCCTTCCATGCCTTCCGCTTCGTCTTCGCGACGCACATCCCCGGCGATCCGCCCTCGTCCTACATCTCCATCGAGGAACTGCCGGGCTGGCCCGCCGCCCTCACCACGGTGGGACGCGCGGTCGAGGTCTCGGCCGCGGACCTGGAAGGGGACGGATATCCCGAACTCTTCCAGACCGGCGACGATTGCCGCCTCGCCTCGTTCCACTGGAACGGCGCCCCGCGTTCGGGATTCCCCGTTCGCGCCGGCGACCCGCTCGCTCCCGCCGACAGCGTGGGAGTCTGGGCGCCGATGATCGCGGACGTGGACGGCGACGGGGCTCTCGACGTGATCGTGGTGTTGCCCGACGGCAGGCGGCTGGCCTACCGCCGGGACGGCGCTCCGATCCCCTCGTTCGCGGAACTCGGGAGCACGGGGCTCTCGGCGCCCCCGATCCTGGCCGACCTCGACAACGACGGCCTGGCCGAGTGGATCGAGACGTTCGACCTCTCGGCCCAGTGCGCCATCGTGGTGCGGAACACGGCGATCGCGGTTGGGCCCGGGACGCTCTCCTGGAGCCAGTGGCGCCTGGGACCGACCCGAAACGCCGCACTTCCGACTGGCCCGGCGGCCCCTTCGGGCGGGACCCAGATCCTCTCCGAGGTGTACGCTTATCCGAACCCGGCTAGCGGGGGATCGACCACGATCCACTACCGCCTGAGCGGGCCGGCGACGGACGTTCGGGTGACGATCTACGATCCCGCGGGCGCGCTGGTGGCCGAGCCGGCCGTGGACGCAGCCGACGAAGCCGGCTCCGCCGAACATGCCGTCATTTGGAATCACGCCGCGATGTCGAGCGGCCTCTATGTCTGCCGTGTGGCAGTGAATTCGTCGGCCGGGACCGAAGTGAAGGTGGTCCGGCTGGCGGTGGTCCGTTGATGCAGCCGTCCCGGGTCGTCCTGGCCGAGGAGAAACCGATGCGCCGCTCCCTTCGAACAATCGCCCCTCCGCTCCGGATCGGCGCTCTTCTGGCCCTTGTCGCGCTCGGCCTTGCAGGCGCCCCACGCGCGCATGCCGCGAGCGGCGAAGCCGGATTCGCGTTTCTCAAGATCGGTGTCGGCGCGCGCGCCATGGGGATGGGGAGCGCATTCGTCGCGGTCGCCGACGACCCGACGGCTCTCCACTGGAACCCGGCCGGACTCGCCTCCGGGCACGAGGGTATTCGCCTCACCGCGATGCACAACGAGTGGCTCGACGATTTCCGCCAGGAGTACGCGGCGGTCTCGGGGCCGCTCGGCCCGGGTACGTTCGGCGCTTCGTTCACCGGCTTCTACACGTCGGAGCTGGAGCGGCGGGACGAGACCGGCGTTCTGACGGGGCATTTTGGATTTAACGACATCGCCGCCACGCTCGGCTACGGCGTGAATGTGGCGCCCGGTGCCGCGGCGGGGCTCTCGGTGCGCTACATCCGCGAGATGATCGCCGATGAGAGCGCCTCTTCGATCGCCTTCGATCTGGGGGGTCGCTATGCGGTCGGCATCAGCGGACTCTCGCTCGGCGCGGCGGTCCAGAACGTGGGTGGCCAGGCGAAGTTCGTGGCGGAGTCGTTCCCGCTCCCGCTCACGATCCGCGGCGGCGCGGCCTATCGCCGGGAGATCAAGGCGGTCCAGGGTACGGGATTGATCTCCACCGAATTCCGGAAGGCTCGCGGCGAGGAGAGCCGCTTCCATCTGGGCGGCGAATACGCCTATCACGACTGGCTGGCGTTTCGCACGGGGGCGAAGTTCGGTTACGACGACCAGGACCTGAGTTTCGGGCTGGGGATCACGCGAGGAGCGATCGCGTTCGACTACGCGCTCTTGCCGATCGGCGCGAATCTCGGTTCCAGCCACCTCTTCTCGATCAGCGCCAAGCTCTAGCGCTCCGGGCCGGGCCGGCCCACCGCCGCCGTGGCGTCGCAGGACTTACAGAAGTTCCAGGACTCCTAAATCCCCGGTGCGCGCTCGAGGAGCGTGAAGCGCCCTTCCTCCAGCTTCACGACGCTCCGCCCGCGAATCCAGTCCCCCAGGATCAGGAAGTCGCGCCCCCCGATGTTTCGGTGGACGGGGCGGTGATAGTGCCCCAGCACCACCGCGTCGTATCCCGCCGCGAAGAAGGGCCCTCCCAGCGCCGCCTCCAGTTCCTCGTCGCTTCGCTCCAGGCGCGGCGCGTGATGCCGACTGGTGTGGGACGTGGCGGTGGCGAGCGGAATGCCGATGTCGGGGTGGATCCACCGGTAGAGCCAGCGCGAGAGCGGCGCGCGGAGGACGCCCTTCAAGAGCTTGTAGCCGGCGTCTCCCGGGCCGAGGCCGTCGCCGTGGGCCAGCACGATTCGGCGTCCCTGGAGCGCCAGCGGCGCCGGCTCGTCGTGGAAGGGAATCTCGAGTTCCCGTCGGAGATAATCGCCGATCCAGAAATCGTGATTTCCGCCGACATATGTTACAGGGGTCCCGTGCCGTTTCAACGCTCCGAGGGCGAGGAGCACCCGAACGAAACGCTTCGGGATGGCGTGACGGTATTCGAACCAGAAGTCGAAGAGATCGCCGTTCACGTAGAGCGCCGCGCCGGACGCTCCCACGTGGTCGAAAAAAGCCAGCAGGTCGCGCTCCCGCTCGCGGTTCGATTCGGGGGAGCCCTGGCCCAAATGAGCGTCGGCGATGAAAAAGACGGGTCGTTCGGAGGGCATGGCGCGTCAGTATAGGGACCGGAGCCGGGCCTGCAACGTGTGAAGGCCCGGTGAGGGCGGGGGAACCCTCGACAGCGGTGGGGGTACTACCGACTTGACAGCACCAGAGCGCGTTCCTAGAGTCCACCAGGCCAACGACTTGCACCGGCACAAAACGATGAATGCCCCGACCAGCATGTGGAGCCGCATCCGCGACGAGGTCCGCTCGGTTTCCGACCGGACTCGACGGGGCGCGCGCCGGGCGTTCGACGAGGGAGTTCTCCGCGTCGATCTCGTCTCGCTCCGACGGGAGCGCCGGAGGGGTTTGGCGGATCTCGGCGAGCGGACTCTGATCGTGTGGAACAAGGGGGAGTTCTCCCGAATGGAGGGCGACCCCGAGATGATTCGGCTTCGCGCTCGCGTCGAAGGCGTCGACGCGGCGATCGCGGCCAAGGAGGTGGAGTTATCCCACCTTCGCGCCGCCACGGAGAAGGCGCCTCACGCGTCCGCTCCCGAAGCCCCGACGCCGGAGTAACGTTGCCGGCGGCCCATGGCCGCCGATGCGGGAGAAAAGAAGGATGGATCCTCGTCAAACTGTTCGTGCCGCCAAGACGCTCGTCGTGGCCGGCTCGCTCCTCGCCGTTGGAATCGTGGCCGGCTTCATCCTCGCGGGAGGCGGGCAGGGCGGCGGCACCGCGATGCTCGCCGCGAAGGAGCGGCCCGCGGTCTCCTCGCCGCTCTCCAGCCCCTTCACCGTCATCGCGGACCAGACGCTTCCGGCCGTCGTGACAATCGAGGTGAAGCGCGAGGCGGGAGGCGCCGGCGGCCAGGGGTTCCGCTTCGACGGCCCCTACGGCGACTTCTTCAAGCGGATGTTCCCGGAGACGCCGCAGAATCCGCAGAATCCCCAGTCGCCGCACCGGGGGATGAAGATCCCGAGCAGCGGCTCGGGCTTCATCATCGACAGGGCGGGCTACGTGCTGACGAACAATCACGTCATCCGCGACGCCTCCGACATCATGGTCATCCTGAGCGACCACCGGAAGCTCCGGGCGAAGGTCGTCGGAAGCGACGGCGGCACCGACGTGGCCGTGCTGAAGGTGGAGAACGGCGGCGATCTTCCGGTCGTGCCGCTCGGTGACTCCGACGAGATCCGGATCGGAGACTGGGCGATCGCCATCGGGAATGCCCTCGGCGAACTCGACGGGACGCTGACCGTCGGCGTCGTGAGCGCGAAGGGGCGGAGCAACCTCGCCATCGCAGGTGGCGCGCCCTCGTACCAGAACTTCATCCAGACCGACGCGTCGATCAACTTCGGCAACAGCGGCGGGCCGCTCCTGAACATCCGGGGCGAGGCGATCGGTATCAACACCGCCATCAATCCGAGCGGCGAGGGAATCGGCTTCGCGATCCCGATCAACCTGGCGCGAAACATCTCGAAGCAGCTCATCGCCTCGGGCAAGGTGACGCGCGGCTACCTCGGCATCGTTCCACAAGAATTGACGCCCGAACTGGCCGACACGTGGGGACTCCAGGGGACCAAGGGAGTCCTGGTGAGCAGCATCAGCGACGACACGCCGGCCGCGAAGGCGGGCTTCCGCATGAAGGACGTCATCACCGAGTTCGACGGGAAGAAGGTCGGCGACGTGCATACCTTCCGCCTCCTGGTCGCAGACACGCCGGTGAACAAGCAGGTGCGCGTGCGTCTGCTGCGGCAGGGCTCGCCGCAGGAGATCCTCGTGACGCTGGCGGAGCGCCCCGCCGAGGAGCGCCTCGCCGCCCAGTCGCAGTCGCCGGCTTCGTGGCTCGGCATCGCGGTGGAATCGCTCGCCGGCGACTTCGCGAAGGAGAACGGCCTTCGGGAGAAGGAAGGGGTCGTCGTCGTCGAGGTGGCGCAGGGAAGCGGCGCGGACGACGCGGGGCTCCAGCGCGGCGACATCATCAAGGAAGTGAACGATCACCCCGTGAAGGACACCTTCGAGTACAATGACGCCGTCGACAAGTCGAAGGCGAAGAATTCGAAGAAGCCCGTGGTCCTCCTCATCAAGCGAGGCGATGCGACCCAATTCATCGCGGTCGATCCTGGCGAATAACCAGACGCTGAATCGCAGGCCCGCGTCGCGCCCCCGAATTCCGGGGGCGCGCACGGGCCTTCTCGTGTTGACTGCCCTAGCGCTCGGTCTGCTCGGAGCGGCGCCGGCGAAGGCTCCCGTCCCGAAGAAGACCAAGCCCGTGCCGGAACTGGCGCGCATCCGCTTCTGGACCGCGCCCGACCACACGCGGCTCGTCTTCGACCTGACGGCGAGCCCGGGCGAGCCGCGCTTCCGCATGGCCGACTCCCTCACGTTCGAGGTCTACCTGCCAGGGAGCCGGAAGGCGCCGGCCATCACGACCGAGTTCGTCGGCGACAGCCTGGTCAGCGACATCTTCACGGCGGTCTCCGATTCCGGGACCTCCATCCGGATCGGCCTGAAGAAACCGACCACGCCGCTCGGCTTCGTCCTGGCCCCCGCCGACGGCCAGCCCGACCGGGTCGTCGTGGACGTGCCGGCGCCGGTCAATCCCGAGGCGGAGCAGGCCCTGGCGCAGCGGGTGGCGGAGATGAAGCGATCGCGGCGGCTGATCGTGGCGATCGACGCGGGGCATGGCGGCGACGACCCGGGGGCGATCGGGTACCGCCGGCTCCAGGAGGCCGACATCGTGCTCGCCATCGCGAAGAAGCTGAAGGCCGAGTTGGATCAGATGCCTGGTGTGAGCGCGGTCCTCACCCGGACCGACGACTACTTCATTCCGCTTCGGAAGCGGATGGAGCTCGCGCGCCGCTACCAGGCCGATATCTTCATGAGCATTCACTGCAACGCCAGCCGCAATCGCGACGCGACCGGGACCGAGGTCTATTTCCTGAGCATGACCGGCGCCACGGATGAGGCGGCCCGGTCGGTGGCCGAGAAGGAAAACGCGGCGGACCTGATCGGAGGCGTTCCGCCCGAGACCGGCGATGAGTTGCTATCGATTCTCTTCGACCTGCGTCAAAACGACACCGTCCGGCGGAGCAGCGAGCTGGCGGAGGTCCTGATCGACGCGCTCGACGCCGATTCGCGGCTGGAGACCCGGGGTGTCAAGCAGGCGGGCTTCGTGGTCCTGAAGGCGCCGGAGATCCCCTCCGTGCTCGTGGAGGTGGCCTTCATCACGAACCCCCGGGAGGCGGCGATGCTGAAGGATGTCCAGTTCCAGCGCCGCTTCGCGGAGATGCTGGCGGACGGGGTCCAATCGTTCAAGTCACAGCGAGACAAGACGTTCGGCGGACTCACGAATTGACGGGAGACGATGCGAACCTCCCGGTGTACGATTGAAGCGTCCGATCCACGAGAACCAACCCAGAGGGAGAGCAACATGAAGCGTATGAACGTGTTGACAGCTTTGAGCATGGTGGCCCTCCTGACGGCGACGACGGCATGGGCCGGCGGCGAGAAGTGCGAAGGGAAGGATGCCGAGGCATCGGCGAAGGCTTGTCCGACCGGTGCGAAGATGGTGAGCGCCGAGGGCGGCAAGTGCGACATGGGCAAGGGCTCGAACGCCATGGCCGAAGGGAAGAGCTGCACGATCGGCGCGAACCAGATGGTCTATTCGTTCGCGGTTCCGAGCGCCGAGTGCGATCACTGCGCCGATGCGATCACCAAGGCATTGATGGCGCAGAGCGGCATCCACTGCGCGCACGTCGATCTGAAGACGCGCGTGGCGTACGTCGTGGCCGACAGGAAGATGGACAAGAAGGCGCTGACCAAGTCCATCCAGACGGCCGGCTTCAAGAACTCCTATCGCGGCGACGGGAAGAACGTCCGCGCCGAGCTCACGAAGATGATGACGGTTTCCGACGGGAAGGGCGACGCGTGCTGCGCCGCGAAGGCTAAGGAGAAGGTTTGAGGTAGTAGCGCCGGCGCTGCGCGCGCCGTGCGGTCCGATTGACGAACGCGAAGGCCCCCCGGGGTTGTGCCTGGGGGGCCTTCTTCGTTGTCGCGATGCGGGGGGAGGGGGAGGCTAGTCCTCGCGAATTCGCGCCTTCGAGCGAGCCGCGAATGCACTATCTCGAACGGCCGCGGCTGCCAGTCCAGTACTATCGTGGGGGGAGCGCGCCAAGAGCCGGTCGGCGAATCGCCCGGCGGGGTCGGGATAGCGCCGCCGCAGGTACCAACCCGTCAGGCGGCGAAGCGCGTCGACGTCGGTGGAGTCGACTCCGAACGCTCTTAGTCCCGCGGCGTCGAAGGTCCGCATGGCCGGCTGTTGCGCTAGCACGGCCGGAAGATTATCGAGGGCCCAGTCCCGCGTAGCGGGCGGGATTCCAGACAGCAATTTCTTCGCGTCCTCCTCACGTCCATCGGCCATCAAGAACATGACGGCCATCCTGTGGTGAAGACTTTCGAAGTTTCGGTCGATCTCGGGCATCCCCACGAGGAGGCGGGCCGCGGCATCCGTCTCGCCGCATCCCGCCAGTCCCATCGCGTAAGTACGGAGCGCCTGCTCCACCGTCAAGTATGCCGGAGGCCGTCCACTGGCCGTGGTGGTCCGAAACGTGAACGGGTCGATTCGCACGATGTCCAGGTCTTGAGGCACGGCGAACAAGAACTCCGGAGCATTCACGGCCTTTCGATTCTCTGGCTTCCCGATCTCCAGCGTCGGATCCCGATACCAGAGGCACGGCATCTGGTAATTGTAGACTTGGTGATACACGCGGAGCCGTCCGTGTGCCTGCACGGATATGAGAACTTGCGAGCCGGCGGGAAGCGTCGGCTGAAGTCGTAGCATCGCCCTCCACAACTCCACGTGTGCTCGGCTGCTGATCCGGAGATCGCCTTCGGTAAGGTAGGCGGTTTTCATCTCCGTGGCCCGGCTCCAAAGGCCCAGAACCAAGAACAGCGCCACGAAGCCGACCGCCACGCGACGCGACCTGCGGGCAAGCCACGAGCCGAGAATCAAGCTCGTGCCTAGCCCGGGGAAAGCCGCGTAGTACTGCGAGGAGCCGAGGACCATCGCCGAAGTCAGGAGCCACGGGCCGACCGCGAGGAGGATTCCGACGACCACGACCTGCCGGCGGTGTGGGTGGCGGCTCGGCTCGCCGAGGAGATACCAGGTTGCCGCCGTCCCCCCTATGGCCGATGCGATGAGTACGACAATCTCCCATGGGGACCACGTCAGATCGAGGACTCCGACTCGAAGATTACAGAGTTCCAGCACGTACGTGCCGGCGTGTTTCAGCGTATCGGTGAGGCCGGCGAGCCCGACGTAGCCCGTTCCGCCGGGTCTGAAACCGCGTGCGATGAGGATCCTCATCGCGGGATGGATCGAGGCCCAAGCCACGACCAAGAGGGCGTATAGTCCGGTCTCGCGCCAGAGGCCCTTCGTGGGCCGACCCCTCACCCAATCGACCGCCAGGATCGCGGGGATGGTAACGAGCGCGGTCTCCTTGCTCAAAATGCCGAACGCCATGCAGAAGAGCGCCGCCATCGTGCGACCAGACATTCGGTAATGGAGCGCCAGCATGACGAAAAGCATGGCGAGAAGGTCCTGGGAGCAGCACGTCCACGCGACGAGCGTCGGAACGCAGGCAAGACCCGCAAAAACGACGCCGGAACAGAGGCCGACCTGCTTACCGCCAAGCCTTGCTCCCGCCGCACCGACGAGACATGCGGTCAGTGACAGCGTGACGACGTTGATCCAGTGGCCAAGCAAGGCACCGGAATCCCGCGCGATGTAGAGAATGGCGAAGTAGACCCCTCGGGAGAGGGGCCGATAGAACGCATCGCTCGGATCGGGAAGGAAATCCCAGAGTCGATTGCGCAGGGCATTGTTGAGAAAGGCGTAGTCGTCCCAGAGGTAGGTCAGTCCGATGCAAGAAATGGAGAGAAGCAAGACGAGGATGCCAGGGAAGGCCCATGTCCCCCAGGGAAGCCCGGCGCGGAGGTCGTCGAGGAATGCGGCTTTGGGAGGTGATTCGGAGGTGGGCAACGGGTGTGGATGAGTCTGCATCTCCCAATCCTACACCAAGTTTGGCAAGGACGGAGGTTGTGCGTGTGCCTGATTCGTGGGTTGAACGTCCCCTACTTCCGGTCCCCCGAGCGCAGCGGGTGGTAAGATCGAATCGTGACTGACCGGCACGGCGACGAGGTGAGCGACTCGACTCAGACACGGCACCGAAGATTCGGAGCCCTTCTCTTACTTTGCCCCTCGCTACTGCTTTTGATCCTCGCGTTACCGGTAATCTCGTTCACGTACCTGTCCGACGACTTCAACTTCGTGCTCCGGGCTTGGCACCTCACGCCCGCGGACCTGCTTCCAGATCCGCGTTCGGCATTCTACCGACCCATCCCGCGTGAACTCTACTTCGGAGTCCTAACGTTTCTGAGTCGCAACGACCCGCTTTGGGGACACGTCCTCAATGGCTGCCTGGCTGCTCTGTCGGTAGCACTGGTGACGCTCTTCGCGCGGCGTGTCGCCGGCTCCAGAGTCGGCTTCTTGACGGGCCTACTGTTCGCAGCGCTCGGGCCGTTTCCGCTTCTCATCGGATGGATCTCTGGGTCTCAGGATCTATTTGCAATGGTGTTCATCGCGGCCGCCATTCACTTCCAATTGGGCCGCCGCACGGGGGCAGCTCTGGTGTGCACCGCCGCGGCTCTCCTCTCCAAGGAGACAACGCTTTTCTTCTTACCCGCGGTCGCGACGATGGGTGGCGTTCTTTACCGCGACCGATCAATGCTCCGGAAGAACGTATTTCAGTACGCAACACTTGGTGGGTTGTGGGCAGTGTTGCATCCGAAGGTTCGGGCCTTTGTCACTCACGGGGTCTCGACGGGCGAGGCCGGGTATGTCGGCATGGATAATCCGCACGCGGCAGGCAATCTCGTCCGCGAACTGGCAGCATTGCTCAACATTCCCGTCGGCAACACGGCAACCCATTGGCCGTCGGAACTCAATCTGGTCGCGGCAGCGGGAGTTGCGATCGTGCTGGTGGCATTCTGGATCGAAGCGTCTGTGCGGCGCAAAGAGGGTGCACGAGCGATTCCACGAGAACGGGCTCTCCTATTCGGGTTGCTCCTGGGAGTCACGCCCGCCGTGCTCACTGCCGCATCAGCGAAACACTGGTTTCCCTACTACGCGTGTATGCCCGCGATGGGCACCTCGCTCCTTCTGGCCATGGGTATCGAGAAGCTCGGCTGGCGTTTTGCTCGGGCTGCGGCAGTTGGGTTCCTCGTTCTCGGCGTTTGGTCACGCGGCATCGACCTCGGTACGCGCGGAACTCCGACTGAACGAAACTTCAGGACCATTTCCAGGAACCTCGGACGTGTGGAGTCGGAGTTGAAGAAGCTGCACCCGTGGTTTCCCGACAGCAGTCGACTGCATGTCACGATCCAGGCTCCCTACGACTTGTCTCTTCATAGCCACCTGCTCACGCTTCAGGCGGCGAGGGTGTGGTATTCCAATCCCACGATCCAGACCCACGACCCCATGCGCCTCCGGCCCGGTCGGGGTCCCGAGTACCTTTTCTGGGTTACTCCGAGTTGTGACGTTTTTGAGATTACGTTAGACAATCTCCGCGTACGCTCGCCCGGTCCCCGACCCGACATCCTCGATTATCAGAAGGCCCTCCGCAGCTTGGCGTACGGGTTCTTCGCCGCGAATGAGGTCGAGCGCGCCACGTCGGTGCTCCTCAACATGCAGGAAGTCGATAGCCTGACGTGGGCGTTCGATCGCCGGCTGGCGGCGACCATGCTCAGCGCGACCGGGAGATCCTCGGAAGCGGAGGAATTGTGCGCGAGGCTTCCACCGTTGGAGAGGGGCAATGCCCTGAACGCAATCGCAGCGGTGCTGGGACCGGTGAGGCCGGGAACCAGTTTCGAGAAGGCTGCGTTTCGGACCTTTGGCGTGTCCGAGCAGGATTCGGAAGCATATAGATTCCTCATGAATTACTTCTCCGACCAAACTCAATTGACCCAGGCGATGCGCATGGCGGAGAAACTAATCTCCCTCCGCCCCGACGACGCAGAAGCTTTCGCCATGATCGAAGCGATTCGTAAGGTGCCGCGGTGGGAACAGGTGGTGGTCCCAGTTTTGGGCGAGGGGTCCTAGGTATGGCCGGCGGGCCCGAGTAGAGTTCGAACAGGGTTACGTTCGGGGAGCCAGATCACGAATCGCGAACTTTCGGGTTCGCGTTAGAGTGCGGGGCCCCGGTGGCGAGAGCTGCCGGTGTCTTGGTGTATCTGGGCGTGGGAGCCCCTCACATCTCGCTAGCGGCGGAGTTTCGGTGCACGCACGCCATGTCATCTCAGGCCAAATCGGCCCGATACGATCTCTGCCCAAGGAACAATCTCGATCGAGGGACTCAGGCGGCGTGGCTCGGGCGCACGCGACACGACGATGCCTCGCTTCAGGCCCAAGTCCTTCATGCACTGACGGAGCCCGGTGACTTCGCGGGGGCCGATCGCAGTTCCGAGTTTGATCTCGACCGGGAGAATGCGGCGGCCTTCTACGATCAGGAGATCCACCTCGGCGCCTGCCTGCGTGCGCCAGAAGAAGAACTCCGGGCGAACGAACTGAGTGCCGGCGAGCGCCATCAGCTCCTCGATCACGAGGCCTTCGAACGAACTGCCGCGCCTCGGCCATGTATCGAGATCGCGTGGACCCCGCATACCAGCCAGGAAGTGCAACAGCCCGGTATCCCGCACGTACAACTTGGGGCTCTTCGTAAGTCGTTTCTGCACGTTGGCGTAAAACGGATGAAGGCGGCGAATCATGAAGCTGCCTTCGAGCACGTCAAGATCCCGGGAAACCGTTTGCGATGCCACCGCGAGCGAACGCGCCAGGTCGGACACGTTGAGGAGGCTACCGTGCACGTGAGTGAGCATCGTCCATAGCTGGCGAAGGCGTCGTGCCGGCAACGCCAGGCCCAGCGCCGGGAGGTCGCGCTCGAGGAACGTCGAGACGTAGGAGGCAAACCACTCTCCACGGGCCCGCGCGTCACGGAGGCCAAGAACCGAGGGATAACCACCCCAGAACCAGCGGTCCGAGGCGAGATGCTTCCCGGCCAGCTCCGAATGCAGAAACGGTGTCAGTTCGAGAATTGCCACGCGGCCGGCCAGAGTCTCCGAGACGGCCCGCATGAGGTCGGGGCTGGCTGACCCGAGCAGCACAAACCGTCCCTTGGTCCGGGAACGATCGATGACGTGACGCAGGAACGGAAAGATCTCCGGCAGTCGCTGCGCCTCGTCGATCACGACGGATCGGGGATGTGCGTCGAAGTAGCCTTCCAGGTCGGCGGCCAGCAGGTCGGCATCCGCCGGTCGCTCAAGATCGAGATGGGTCCAATCCGGCAGTACATGCCGCGCGAGCGTGCTCTTGCCGCACTGCCGCGGCCCGACGATAAGGACCGCCGGGAACGACTTGAGAAGTGAGCGGAGCCGCTCCTCCTGCAGCCGATGGACGTATCGCATACCTTGCAGTTTTGAACTTTGGGTTACAATTTACAAGGTCTAATTCTAGCGTGATCGACGACGACTATTATTCCCGGCCGGGAGTTCCAATTGTCGCTGATCAGGGGGGCCTACGCAGCCGTGACGCGGCCCAGCAGCCGGCGGGCCAGCGCGCGGCGCGCGGCGGGGCTGTTTCCGAAGGTGGCGAGGAGCGTCCTCACGTCGGACCACTCGTCGCAGACGTGCGGATTCAGGAGCGCCACGGTCACGGTCTCGGGAAATCGACGAAGCCACTCCTGGGCCAGCGCGGCGTGATCGTCCGAAAGATCCGCCCGCGCCGCGACGGTCATCAGCGCGCTCCCCGTCACTCGCGCCGGCCAGCCCCCGGGGGACGCCTGGTGCTCCCGCGCGTCGACTCCCAGCACTCGCAAGAGCTGCGCGATCGGTTCCCGTCCCTCGGGGTGGTTGATCTCCAGCACCTCGATCGGCGACTTGAGCGGGATGCCGCCCGCGCCCTGCTTGATCACGCGGATCGCTCCCTCGCAGATGCGCGCCAGTTCCTCGCCCGGGATCAAGTCGCGCGCCTGCCGCTCCAACTCCGCGGACCACGTTCCAGCCTGCGCGGCACTGCCTGCGCGCAACAGCCGTAGCCGCTCCAACGATTCCGCGATCCGCGCTTCCGACAATCGCCCGCCCACCACCGCCTCACGTAGAGCGGCCAGCGCTTCCTCGGGACCGGGCGAGAGCTTGGAGTAGAGCAGAAGGTCCACGCCCGCCTCCAGCGCCCTCACCGCCACCTCGCCGTACGAACCGAGCGACGTGGCGCCGGCCATCTCCAGGGCATCCGTGACGATCACGCCGCCGAACTTCATCCGCTCTCGCAACAGCCCGGTCACGATGGCGCGCGACAGGGTCGCGGTCGTGTTCGGGTCGGGCTCCAGCGCGGGCACCAGCATGTGCCCTGTCATCACCATCGGGACGCCGCAGGCGATCGCCCCCTCGAACGGCTTCAGCTCGCGGCGCGCCAGCAATCGCTCGTCGGCCTCCACGCGGGGGAGCGCGACGTGCGAATCGAGCGAGGTGTCGCCGTGCCCCGGGAAGTGCTTCGCCACCGGGATCACGCCGACCGAGAGGAATCCCTCGATGGCGGCGCGCCCGCAGGCGGTCACCTGCGAGGGGTTCTCGCCGAAGGAGCGGACGCCGATCACGGGATTCTTGGGATTGGAATCGATGTCGAGGCAGGGAGCGAAATCGAGATTGAAGCCGAGCGCCAGGAGGCGCCGTCCCGTGCGCGCCGCGAGATCGCGAACCAGCGGCGGCCCGCCCGAGGAGGCGACGGCGCGCGCCGGGGGCGGCACTTCCCAGAAGTGGGAGAGCCGCGAGACGATGCCGCCCTCTTCATCGACGGTCAGGAGCGCGGGGAGTTCGGGTGTCCCCAGGAGCGCGTGGAGGGAACGGGTCCAGCGCGCGGCCTCGGCCGCGTCGGCGTAGTTCTCGGAGAAGAGAATCGCGCCCGCGGGGCGGATGCGCCGGAGCGTCGCCTCGGTCTCGGCGTCGAGCGACGTGCCCGGTACGCCGACGATCATCAATTCGCCCAGGCGGTCGAGGATTTCGTCCCGGGTCATCGCGTGGCATCCCTCATAGCACGTCCGCCTCTTCGAGCAGTTTCCGGTAGCGCTGATAGACCACCGGGGGTACGGCGCCACTCTGGAGTCCGGCCAGCACCGTGCAGCCCGGCTCCATCCGGTGCGTGCACTCGCGGAACTTGCAGGGAGGGGCCTCGGCGATCTCTCGGAACACCGATGCCACTTCCGACGCGTGCGTGTCGCCCAAGACCACGCTCCGCACGCCGGGAGTGTCGATCAAATAGCCCCCCTCGGGGAGCACGTAGAGCCGCGAGCTGCTGGTGGTGTGCCGCCCCTTGTGGCTCTTCGCGCTCACTTCTCCGGTGACGATGTCGGCCTCGGGGACCAGGTGGCGAAGGAGCGACGATTTTCCGACGCCGGAATGGCCGACCAGCACCGTGGTCTCGCCGATCAGGTGCTGCCGCAACTCGTCGATTCCAAACCCCGTGGCGGCGCTGACGCGGATCGCCTCCAGCGGAATGCACGCCTCGGCGACAGCCTGGTCGGCCTCCTCCACGGTCCCGAGATCGGCCTTGTTCAGGGCGAGGAGCGGAACCAGCCCGCCGCGTCGCGCCAGCAGCGACCAGCGGTCGACCAGGCCTGGACGGAAGGGAGGATCGCGAAGCGATGCGACGATGAGGGCCTGCTGGGCGTTCGCGGCGATGATCTGCGTCCGCTGATAGGCGCCCTGTCCTCCGGCGGCTCGCTCCAGGCGTGTCTCGCGCGGCCCGATGCCGACGATGCGCCAGCGGCCGGTGTCCGAGACGTCGACCTCGACGCGGTCGCCGACGGCCAGCGTGTTGGTGCGCGATTTCGCGGCGCCGGTCTTCATGCGGCCGGCGAGGGTCGCTTCGTGGAGGGCGCGCCCGTCCCACAGGAGGGCCGATTGCCCCATGACCTGTGCGACGATGAAAGAAGGAGAAGTCACGCGTGAGGCGAGAATAGGCCAGCGCGTGGCGGTCCGGCAAGCCTTCGTGGTAGCCCTGTGGTAGTCCCACTGGTACGAGCGGACCAGCACGGAGCAGGTTGCCCCTGCGGGACCTTTCACCGTAAACTCTCGCCCATGAGCCAAACTGCGAACACCTTCACGTGCCCCCGCTGTGGCGAGAGATTGCCCGCCGGCATGACTCGTTGCGACGCGTGCGGCGCCTACATCGTTCCTTCTTCCGGCGGATCCTCCAGCGGCGGGCAGCATGCCGGAGGCGCGTCGCGCTCCGGCAAGGCCGCCTCGCACGGTCCCGCGCACAGCTCGCGCTCGGGCGGGATGCTTCCACCCTGGACCTTTCTCCTGATCGGCCTCGTCGTCGGAGGCGCGGTCGGTTACGCGCTCCGCGCGGCGGTGGCCCCTCGCGACGACGGCGGCATGCCGACCGGTCCCGCCGACATCATGGCGGGGCAGACGGGAGCCGGGACGGGTGGCGGAATGGGCGGAGACATGGCTAGCCGTATGGGCGGCGGCATGGGCGGCGGCATGGAGCAGACGCAGATGCTGCCGGGGGTCATCGAATCGCTCGGCAAGTACCGCGCGACGCTGGCCGACGATCCGACGAATCTCGAGGCGAACATCGGAATCGGGAATCTCATGTTCGATTCCGGCAAGTGGGACAAGGCGATCGAGCACTACACGGCGGCGCTCGGGAAGGAACCCACGAACGCCGACGTCCGCGTCGACCGCGCCATCGCCTACCACACGCTCGGTCAGAACGACAAGGCGCTCGGGGAGATGAAGCGGGTCACGAAGGAGAAGCCCGACCACAAGAACGCCTGGCTCAATCTGGGCGTGGTGGCGGGCGCGATGGGAGACAGGAAGTCGAACATCGAGGCCTGGGAGCGCTACCTGAAGCTCGAGCCGACCGGGCCCCACTCTGACGCCATCCGCGGAGAGCTGGCGAAGCTCAAGTCCGGGTCCTAGAACCCCACCGTCCGAGCGCGCTCCGCGGATCCGAATCCGCGAGGGCGCGCCGGAGCGTTTCCGCGTCGTCCACGTCGTACCACGCCTCCAGTTCCGCGAGCGAGATCCCCGCGCTCGCCGCGCGTTCGCGCGTGGCCCGCGCCACCTCGCTCGTGCTCCAGGGAATTCCCTCCAGAAGCGCCCACGCCGGGCGCGATACCCCGATCAGGTAATAGCCTCCGTCCTCCGTCGGTCCCAGAACGGCGTCGTGCGCGCGGAGCGCTCCGATTGCCGCGGCGATTCTGGCGGGCGGGAGCGTGGGGCTGTCGGAGCCGATCGCGATGGCACAGGCGTGCCCTTCGCCGAGCAGCGCGCCGAGCGCCGCGCGGAGCCGCGCGCCGAGCGATCCCGATGCCTGGGGCCGGATCGGGACGGCGTGCCGCGCGGCGAGGGCGCGGAGCGCATCGTCCGGCTCTCCCTCCAGGAATAGCGTCATCGCCACGTCGCGGCTTCGGGAGAAGCGCTCCAGCGTGTCGTGGAGGCAGGCACGGGCCACCTCGGCCGCCTCCTCGGGCGAGAGGGGTGGCGAGAGGCGCGTCTTCACCTGCCCGGGAACAGGCGCCTTCGCGAAGAGAGCGACGGCCGCCGTGGGGGAGCCGTTCACGAGACCTTCCGCTTTCGCGGACGCTGCGCGGCTGTGACGGCGGGAAGCCCGGCGATCGCGGGGAGCGGCCCGCCCGTGCGGCGCAGGTGGAAGAGGATCTGCTGCAGATATCCCCGCGACGGCCCCAGCGTTCTGGACCAGCGCTCCAGATCCTCGTCGCTCGCCGAGCGGCGCGACGTCAGCTCCAGCGTGGCGCGCCGGATCCAGCGGTCCACGGGGTAGGTGTCGAGCCGATCGAGGCCGAAGAGAAGGACGCAATCGGCGATCTTGGGGCCGACGCCGGGAAGCTCTTGCAGCCGAGCGCGCGCCTCCTCGATCGGGGCGTGGCGGAGCGCGTCCCACTCCCACGGCTCGCGCGCGAGCCGCCGCGCCGCGCCCAGCACGTAGGGGGCGCGAAACCCGATTCCCAGGGCGCGGAGTTCTCGCTCCCGCACGCGCGCCAGACGATCCGGAGCCGGGAAGGCGCGCCGCTCGCTCCCCGGAATCGGCTCGCCCCAGCGCTCGGCCATCCCCTCCACGCCTCCCGCGATCTTCCGGACATTCGACGCGGCCGAGCAGATGAACGACACGAGCGTCTCCCACGGCTCCTGGCGGAGCAGGCGCATACCGAGGAGTTCCGTGAATCCGGGGATGGCGCGGAGCGCCGCGGCATGGGCCAGGTGCGATTCAGGGTTCTCGTCGAGGCGGAAGTAGCGGCGAAGCGGTTCGGGACCGGGATCGCGACCGAAGACCTCCAGGTCGAGCGACGTGCCGCGCGCGGCGGCGCGGATCTCGGCGCCCCCCACGACACCGCTCCAGACGCCGGCCGCGCCCTCCGGCCGCCAGCGGAAGGCCTGCCCACACGAGAGGGTGAGCGGGAGATCGAGGGGTCCTTCCACGGGGAGCGAACGTCGGCGCGGCTTCATGGGACGAGCGTCGCGGCGGGCGCGGGGGCGCGTCAAGAACTTCGCGCCCGCCTCCGGCGTTGACCCCCTCTTCCATCGCGTGGGAAACTGGCGGTCAGCCCATGCCCAACCGTTCGCATTCATCGTGGTCGCGCACGCGACGATTTGCTGCCGCCTTAGGGGCCGCGGTGGCGATTGCCGCGCCGTCGGCGCCCTCCGTTCCCCGCGCGGAGGCCGCGGCGCAGGCGCAGGCGAGCCCCGGGACCACCACCGGCCGAGCCAGCGTCCAGTTGGTTCGCTTCCTCGACGAGGTCTCCGAGACCGATCGTGCCCGCTTCGGGCCGCTTCACGATGTCCGCCTCCGACTCGAGCCGGGGTTCGTCGTGCTGGTCCGGCGCGAAGGCGATTTCGCGGCGATCCTCCCGATCGAGACGCGCGAAGCTTCGCCCGACTCGCTTCAGTACTTCTGGTACCTGGAGCGCGGCCCGCTCCTTTGGTTCATCCCGCGAGGACGCGACCGCGGGGTCCGCACGGTCACTGACGGCGGCGATATCCGCTTCGATTCCTTCACGCTTCGCTGGGGGAAGGGGGGAGACCGCGGCTGGCTCTACTTCCCCGACATCCCCGAGAACCGCGGAGTGCGCGTCTCGGTGGTGAGCGGTACTTCGGTCGACCGGGTCGACCCGCGCGAGACGCGCTACTGGGTCGAACTGGGCGCCACCGGCGCGGGAGGGTTCTAGTGGCCGCCTCCCTGATAGGCGCGGTGGGGGAATGGCTGAGGAGCCTCTTCCTGAACAACATCGGCCTCAAGCTCGCCTCGTTCTTCCTGGCGCTCCTCCTCTACGCCCACGTCGTGACGGAGCAGCAGCGCGAATCGGTCTTGCGCGTATCGGTCGGCCTCTCGGGGCTGGCCGACACGCTCGCCATCCGCGGCACGCCCCCGGGGCACGTCGACGTGACCGTACGGGGGAAATGGAAGGACCTGATCCGCCTCGGGCTTTCGAATCCGCTCCTCTCCCTCGATCTGGCGGGGATCGGTCCCGGTCCCTACATCGAGGCGATCACGGCGGAGAAGGTGGCCGAGCGGGCCTTCCCGCCCGAACTGGCCAAATTGGTGGAGGTGACCGCCATCGGCGATCCCGGCGAGGTGGCCTTCGCCATCGAGCCGAAGGCGGAGAAGTGGGTGGCCGTCCGGGCCCGCCTGGCGGGAGAGTTGGCTCCCGGATGGCGGCTCGTGGCCGCGCCGGAGGTGAAGCCGGAGTCGATCTTAGTGTCGGGACCCCGCTCCGCCGTCGACGCGGCGGACACGTTGAACACGCTTCCGGTTGACATCACGGAAGAACGCGAGAAAATCCAGCGCGAAGTCTCCGTGGACACCGGGACGGCGCCATTGATTCCCGAACCGCGGCGAATCGTCGTCACGCTCCGTCTCGCGCGCGCCGCGCCAGACAGCGTCGCGGCGGGACCCTGAGCGCGGCGCCAAGAACATCGATTGGAGGAGACCGAAACGAAATGAAGCGAACGACCGATGCCACATCCGCCGGTGCCGTTGCCGAAGCTCCCGGTGCGTCGAGCGAAGGGCTGGCCCGCCCGTTCCACGGCCTATCCGCCGTACCCACGAAGATCTTCTTCACGAAGGGCGTGGGGACACACCGCGATCAACTCCGGTCGTTCGAGCTGGCGCTCCGCGACGCGGGAATCGAGCGCCTGAACCTCGTGCACGTATCGAGCATCTTTCCGCCGCACTGCAAGATCATTGGGAAGGACGAGGGCGTGAAGCTGATCGCCCCTGGCAGCATCGCGTTCTGCGTGATGGCCCGACAGGCGTCGAACGAGCGCGCGCGTCTCATCGCCTCCTCCATCGGCTGCGCCATTCCGGCCGACAAGAGCCAGTACGGCTATCTGAGCGAGCACCACGCCTACGGGGAGACCGACGAGTTCGCCGGCGACTTCGCCGAGGACATGGCGGCCTCCATGCTCGCCACGACGCTCGGACTGGAGTTCGACGAGAACGCGGCGTGGGACGAGAAGGAGCAGGTCTTCAAGATGGCGAGCGAGATCGTTCGCACGTTCAACGTCACCCAGTCGGCGGTCTGCTCGGGCAAGGGCTGGACGACGGTCGTCGCCTCCGGCGTCCTCATCTTCTAGCGAACCGCATCACTACCAAGGAGAATCCATGACGCGACGCAGCACGCGCCGCGCGGCGAGCCGCGCGGTATTGAGTCTTCTCGTATTCGGCGTCGCGCTCGGCGTCGCGCTCGGCGCGATCCCGGCCCGCGCGGACGAAGCGACGGCCGATTCCGCCAAGGCGAGCGCCGAAGTGGCCAAGGCAGCGGATCAGGGGAAGGCGGAAGAGGCGAAGGCGAATGAGAAGTCGAAGAAGTCGAAGGTGACGCGCGAGAAATCGAAAGAGAAGGCCAAGCAGGCGAAAGCCGCTAAGGGAGGATCCGTGACCGAGGGGACGAAGGCGGCGGTGGGCACCATGCCGGTGAAGCCGGCAGTGGAGCCGCAGCACGTGCAGGTGCAGCACATCCTCATCGCGTTCGCCGGTTCGGGCACGCGGGCCTCGCGGCCCATGGAAGAGGCAAAGAAGCTGGCGTATGAAATTCTGGCGCGCGCGCAAAAGGGCGAGGACTACGACGCGCTCGTGAAGCAATACACCGATGACTCCCCCCCGGGAATCTACGGAATGTCGGGGCTCGGTGTGGCGAAGGGAGCGGGCGAATACGCGCGCGATACGATGGTCCCCGCCTTCGGAAACGTCGGCTTCGCGATCAGCCCGGGGAACATCGGCATCGCCGATTACGATCCGCAGACGAGCCCCTACGGCTGGCACATCATCAAGCGACTGAAGTAAGGGCGGACGGCGCGAGCGCCGTCACGTCGAAGAAGTGCGCGGGCGCTCCCGATCACGAATCGGGGGCGCCCGTTTCTGGTTCCGCCAGATCCAGCGCGCGGAAGACGAAGCCCGCGACGTCGGTAAGCCGCTCCAGGCGCGGGCCGCGGGCGCCGGCGCCCCAGGCGGTGAAGAGGGCGGGGTTCGTCGTGTGCGTGCCGACGCGCCCGTCCTCCAAGTTTCCGTGGTCGCTCACGACCGCGACGGTGGTCGTGGCGAGATCGACGGTCGAGAGCACCCTCCGGAGCGCGCGATCGAGGTCGGAGAGGCAGTGGAGCGCGCGCTCCCGATCCCGCGCGTGCCCGGCGCGGTCGGTCTCGAAGTACTCGAAGAGGGTGAAACTCCGCGCGGCGCCTTCGGGAGCGCTCTGCCGCGCGAGGATTTCCCCCGCCTCCTCCGGCGTTCGAAGCGGCAGGTCGTAGCCCCATTCTCGCATCCGCCAGTGCGTGAGGTCGTGCACCACCGCGCGCCCCGCCAGGAGGTCCTTCCAGGTGCGGAAGGAACGCCCCGACGCGAGCGTCGCCAGCGTGGTGGCCGACATCCGCCGTTCCGCCTCGGGGCGCTCGAAGAAGCGGGGGCCGAAGGCGTTGGCGAACTCGGCCGAGGCGCCGGCGGCGAGGAGTCGCTTCAAGATGGAGTGCTCGAGGAGGATCTTTCGAAGCGTCGGCCCGGGAAAGCCGGACATGTGGTGTCCCATGGCGGCGGAGGCGTTCACGCCAGTCAGGATGGCGGTCTGGCCGGTGGCGCTCTGCGGGAGCCCCTTCACGCCCATCGAGGCGTCGAGGCCGCCCGCAAGGCCCGGCGGGCCCACCTCGGCCTCTGGCGTGCGCGTCTCGGTGAGCGAGAGCGAGGGGAAGAGCCCGGTGGCGAGCGGATTGACGTCCGGATCGTCCGAGCCCACGCCCAGCCCGTCGATGAAGAAGAGGAGGAAGTGTCTCGGGGCGCCGGTCATCGGGGAAACGAAAAGGGAGCCATACAGCTAGCGTGCGGTCGGTGCAGGGCCAGCGACGCGGAATCAGGACCGCGGCTAGGTGGCTCCCATGGCTTCGTTCCCCCTTGGAGAAGGGCAACCAGCGTGCCACGAAGCTCCGCTTGTCGGGTCAATTCGATCTCCATAAATTGTTGTGTCGCAGCGCATTATGGCCGTGTCGCATCGAGCCACCGTGCCAGACTTCGCGAACCCTCCCGGCGAGCCGCTCCTTGCACGGGCAAACGTTGCAATCGTGTGGTAGAGCGAAACCTAACGCAGGAAAAGTATTGACACCATC
>JBBTHR010000012.1:0-48205 GCA_038060295.1 Candidatus Eiseniibacteriota bacterium | reverse complement strand
GCGGCGCCCCTCGCGCATTTCCAGGCCGTCCGGGAGGTCGCGCTCGCGTGCGCCTAGTCGCGTTCAAGTCGAAGATCCATCGCGCCACGGTCACCGAGGCCAACCTGAACTACGAAGGCTCGGTCACCATCGATTCCGACCTGATGGAAGCGGCCGACATCCTGCCGCACGAACAGGTCCAGGTGCTCAACGTGAACAACGGAAAGCGCTTCGATACGTACGCCATCCGCGGTCCTCGTGGGAGCGGCGTCATCTGCCTCAACGGCCCGGCCGCGCGCCTCGCGCACGTCGGCGACCTCGTCATCATTCTCACCTACGCCACGATGGAGCGGGAGGAATTGGCCCGGCACACGCCGCAGGTCGTGATGGTGGACGAGCGAAACCACATTCATTCCAGGGAGCATGCCTCGACGCCGCCGAGCGGCGATCCGGGCAAAGGGGGGGGACGTTGATCCACCGTTCCAAGCACGCGGAACGCCTGGCGCTCGCCGCGGGGCTTCTTGTCGCCGCGGGCCTGCTGGCGCTCAGTCTCTTCTCGCGCCCGGTATCGGTCGCGGCGGCGACGGCCCCGCCCGCCGCCGACTCGGCGCAGGCGAACAAGGCCGCTGTCCCCACGGGGCCGGTCATCGACGTCCTCACGCTCGAGGGCGCCATCCAGCCGATCAGCGCCGAGGTCTTCGTGAAGGCGATCGACCGCGCGGAGCGCAACCGGCGGGAGGCGCTTGTCGTCCGCCTCGACACGCCGGGCGGGCTCGACTCCTCCATGCGCGACATCATCAAGCGAATCCTCGTCTCGGACGTTCCCGTGATCGTCTTCGTGGCGCCGCCCGGGGCGCGCGCGGCGAGCGCGGGCACCTTCATCGCCTACGCCGCCCACGTCTCGGCCATGTCGCCCGGCACCTCCATCGGTGCGGCGACGCCGGTGCAGGTCGGGGGCGGCGACGTCCAGAAGGATTTGGGCGCCAAGGTGAAGAACGACGCGGTCTCCTACATCCGCTCGCTCGCGACGCAGCACGGGCGAAACGCCGACTGGGCCGAGAAGGCCGTGCGCGAGGGTGGATCGCTCCCCGAGCGAGAGGCGCTCCGGATGAAAGTGGTCGACCTGATCGCGCGCGACATCGACGAGCTCCTGGCGGCGCTCGACGGCCGTACCGTGATGGTGGCCGGTCTGGCACGCACCCTCCACACCAAGGGCGCGACGACGAACGAGATCAAGCCGAGCTGGCGCCAGGCGATCCTCTCGCGGCTGGTCGATCCAAACGTCGCGTACATCCTCTTCATTCTCGGCTTCTACGGCCTCATCTTCGAGCTCTCGAATCCGGGGGCGATTCTGCCCGGCATCGTCGGCGGCATCTGCCTCCTCCTCGCCTTCCTCGCCTTCCAGGCGCTGCCCGTGAACATGACGGGGGTCTTCCTGATCCTCTTCGCCATGGTCCTCTTCCTGGTCGACGTGAAGGTGCAGAGCAACGGGCTCCTGGCCATCGGGGGCGTCGTCGCCCTCGTCCTCGGCTCGCTGATTCTTCTCGGCGGCGACACCGGGGTCGGAAGGATCTCTCTGGCGGTGGTCGCCACGGTCGCCGGCTCGACGATTCTCTTCTTCGGATTCGTCGTCGGCGCCGGGTGGCGCGCGCAGCGGCTGAAGAGCAGTACCGGATGGGAAGGACTGGTCGGAGAGCGCGGCGTGGCGGTGACGGCGCTCGCGCCGCAGGGGAAGGTGTCCGTGCACGGAGAGTACTGGAATGCTGAATCGGGCGAGGTGATCGACACCGGCGCCCCGGTCATCGTGGAGCGCGTGGACGGCATGACGCTGCACGTTCGCAAGGCGTCGTAAGCGGAGGCAGGGATGTTCTCCTATGCGTTTTTAACGGTCCTGTTCCTGGGAATCATGCTCGTCACGAGCGCCGTGAAGGTGCTGCGGGAGTACGAGCGAGGCGTGATCTTCCGGCTGGGGCGCTGCATCGGCCAGAAGGGTCCCGGGCTCATCTTCCTGATCCCCATCATCGACAAGATGGTGAAGATTCCGCTCCGCACGGTGACCATGGATGTGCCGTCGCAGGATGTGATCACGCGCGACAACGTCTCCGTGAAGGTGAACGCGGTGGTCTACTTCCGGGTGCTCGATCCGACGAAGGCGGTGCTCCAGGTAGAGAACTACCTCTACGCCACGTCGCAGATCGCCCAGACCACGCTCCGCTCCACGCTCGGCGAGTCTGAGCTGGACGAGCTCCTCTCCAAGCGCGAGAAGATCAACCAGGAACTCCAGATGGTGATCGACCGCCACACGGAGCCGTGGGGGATCAAAGTCAGCACGGTCGAAGTGAAGAACGTCGACCTTCCGCAGGAAATGCAGCGGGCCATCGCCCGGCAGGCCGAGGCGGAGCGTGAACGGCGCGCCAAGATCATCAATGCCGAAGGCGAGCTCCAGGCCTCGCAGAAGCTCATGGAAGCAGCCGTCGTCATCGCGAAGGAACCGTTCGCCATGCAGCTTCGTTATCTCCAGACGCTCGCGGAGATCGCGACGGAGAACAATTCGACGACCATCTTCCCGGTGCCGATCGATCTCTTCGCGCCGTTCATCCAGGCGCGCGAGCGGGCCGCAGCTGCCGCGCGTGTCGGTCCGGGGGTGGAGGAAGCGAAGTGACCCAGCCGCGGTACGATGTCGCGATCCTCGGCGGCGGACCCGGCGGCTACGTGGCCGCCATCCGCGCCGGACAGCTCGGCCTGAAGACGGTCCTGATCGAGAAGGAGAAGGTCGGAGGGACCTGCCTCCACTGTGGATGCATTCCGACCAAGGCGCTTCTGGAGACGGCCGAAATTCTCAGGATGACCCGCCGCGCCGGCGAGTTCGGCGTCCGCGTCACCGAGGCGACCCTCGACCTCCGCGCCGCGCAGGAGCGGAAGGACCGCGTCGTGAAGAAGAACACGATGGGGACCGAGTCGCTGCTGAAGAAGAACAAGGTCGTCATCGTGAAGGGGACCGGCCGCCTGACCGCGCGCGACAAGATCGAAATTCGGGAGCCGGCGGGGGGCCTGGCCACGGTGGATGCCGGCGCGGTCATCCTGGCGACAGGGTCGAAGGTCGGGGGGCTTCCGATGGCGCCGGTAGACGGGCGCGTCGTCATCTCCAGCGACGACATTCTCGGGCTCGACCGCGTTCCGGAATCGCTGCTCGTCATCGGGGCCGGGGCGGTCGGCGTGGAGTTCGCCTCGATCTATCACACCTTCGGCTCGAAGGTGGTCCTCATCGAGTACCAGCCTCGGCTCATTCCGATCGAGGACGCCGATCTAGGCGAGGCGCTCCAGCGCTCCTTCACGCGCCAGGGGATCGAGGTCCACACTGGCGCCAATCTGAAGAGCGTTCGCGTCGAGGCGGACGCGGCCTGGAGCGAATTCGAAGTCGGCGGCGAGACGAAGCGGATCCGCACCGAGCGGGTGCTGATGGCCGCCGGGCGGAAGCCGGTAACCGAGGGAATCGGGCTCGAAGCGCTCGGCGTCGCCATGGAACGTGGATTCGTGAAGGTGAACGGATATCAGGAGACGAACGTACCGGGTCTCTATGCCATCGGCGACATCACCACGAGTCCCGCGCTGGCGCACGTCGCGTCGCACGAGGGAATCGTCGCGGCCGAGCGCGTCGCCAAGCAGCCGACTCATCCCGTCAACTACCACGCCATTCCGTCGTGCACCTACTGCCACCCCGAGGTCGCGAGCGTCGGGATGACCGAGGCCCAGGCCCGCGCGGCCGGGCGGCAGGTCCGCGTCGGGAAGTTCCCCTTCACGGCGAATTCCAAGGCCGGAATTCTCGGCGAGGGGGATGGATTCGTGAAGGCCGTCACCGACGCCGCCACGGGCGAGATCCTGGGAGTCCACATCATCGGCGTCCGGGCCACCGAACAGATCGCCGAGTCGGTCGTCGCGCGCCACTTCGAGGCGACGGCGCTGGAACTGGCGGAAGTCGTCCACGCGCATCCGACGCTTGCCGAAGCCACCATGGAGGCCATGTTTGGAGCCGAAGGCCGAAGCATTCACATCTGAGAGCGGCGCCGGGCTTTCGCCGGGAGCGACGCCCGTGACGGGCGCGGCGCAGCCGATCGGTCTCTCGCTTCCGTCCGACCGCCGCCTGAAGGCGGGGGAGAAGCGCAAGCCGCTCCGCGCCTACGAGCGCCTCAGCGAGGCCCCCGCCCCGCTGAGGCGCCCCGATTGGCTCCGGGCGCGCATCCCGACAGGGAAGGCGTACCTCGAGACGAAGGAGATCCTCCGCACGCTCGATCTCCACACGGTCTGCGAGAGCGCCAACTGCCCGAACATCGGCGACTGCTTCTCGCGGCACACGGCGACGTTTCTGATCCTGGGCAACGTCTGCACGCGGGCCTGTCCCTTCTGCGACATCCGGAACGGGAAGCCTCTCCCGGTCGATGCACAGGAACCGGAGCGCGTGGCCGACGCGGCGCGGCAGCTCGGCCTCCGCTATGTCGTCGTGACGTCGGTGAACCGCGACGAGCTTTCCGACGGAGGCGCCTCCCACTTCGCCGCCACCATCCGCGCGCTACATCGCGAGAACCCGGGCGTGCGGGTCGAGGTGCTGATCCCCGACTTCCTGGGCGACGAGGCGGCGCTCCGCACCGTGCTGGAGGCGCGGCCCGACGTCCTCAACCACAACATGGAGACGGTGAAGCGACTCTACAAGCGCGTCCGCCCCGCGGGGCGCTACGAGCGGTCGCTTCAGTTGCTACGAAATGTCTCGACGTTCGCGGAGGGCATTCCCGCGAAATCGGGCCTCATGGTCGGCGTCGGCGAAACGCGGGAGGAAGTGGAGGAGTTGATCGGCGACCTCCACGCGCACGGCGTCTCCATGATCACGATCGGGCAGTACCTCGCCCCCTCCACGTCGCACCTGCCGGTGGAGCGTTACGTCACGCCGGAGGAATTCGCGCACTACCGCGACTACGGCATGGCGGCCGGCGTGCGCCAGGTGGCATCGTCGCCGCTCGTCCGCTCGTCGTTCCACGCGGAGGAGCAGGCGGGAGAGACCGTCTGGGTGGGGTAGCGTTCGGGGAATCGAACGAAGGGAAAATCGGCCGCGGCGCTCCAGGGCGTCGCGGCCTTCGTCGTTCTAGAGGAGTTGCCCCGCCAGGATGAAGCGGGCCGTGCTGAAGTAGATGATGAGCCCGGTCACGTCGACCAGCGTGGCGACGAAGGGAGCCGACGCGGTGGCGGGATCGAGTCCGAGGCGGCGCAGCAGGAACGGTAGCATCGAGCCCACCATCGTGCCCCAGAGAACGACGCCGAGGAGGCTCACCGCCACGGCGATCGCCACGCCGATGTAGTGTGGGCCGTAGGTGTGGAAGAGGCGCTCCCAGACGATGATGCGAACCAGCCCGATGGAAGCGAGGATCGCGCCGAGTCCGAGACCCGCGAAGAACTCCCGCTTGATGACGCGCCACCAGTCGCGGAGCTTCACCTCGCCGAGCGCCATGGCGCGGATGACGAGCGTCGTCGCCTGGCCCCCGGAGTTGCCTCCGCTCGAGATCACGAGCGGCACGAAGAGGGCAAGAACCACGGCCTTGGCGATCTCGGCCTCGTAATGGCCCATGGCGACCGCCGTGAGGCTCTCGCCCAGGAAGAGGACCGACAGCCATCCGGCGCGCTTTCGGATCATCTCCATGCCGCTCACCTGGAGATAGGGCGCTTCCAGGGCCGCGGTACCGCCCATCTTCTGGATGTCCTCGGTGGCCTCTTCGCGGACCACGTCCACGACGTCGTCGAGGGTGACGACACCCTTCATCCGGCCGCCGGCGTCGACGACCGGGATGGCGAGGAGCCGGTACGTGGAGAAGAGGCGGCTCACGTCCTCCTGGTCCATCGCTTCCGGAACGGTGACGAGATCGGTCGCCATGACCTCCTGCACTGTCTGACCCGGTTTGGCGGTGAAGAGCTCGCGGTATGACACCACTCCGAGGAGTCTCTGCTCCTGATCGAGGACGTAGGCGTAGGGAAGCGACTGGGTCCGCTCGGCGGCTTGGCGCCGGAGGTAGATGATCGCCTCGTCGATGGAGATGTCGGGCCGAACGCGCGCGTAGCGCGGATTCATCAGCCCGCCGGCGTCGTCCTCGGCGTACGCGAGGAGGGCAGCGACGTCGCGGCGTGTCGGCTCGTCGAGATGGCCGAGGAGGCCTTCCCGCTCCTCCGGTGCGACTTCCTGGATCAAGTCGGCCGCGTCGTCCGGAGCGAGGAGCCGAAACCACGAGCGGCGCTCGGTCGGTGGGAGCCCGAGCAGGAGGTCGGCCTGGTCGAGGGAGGAGAGCCCCAGGAAGAAGTCCTCTGCGTCCGTCCGCTCGAGCACTCGGAACGCCTCGAGCCGATCCTCATGGACGAGGAGCGACCAGGCGTCCTGGAGATCCTCGAGCGAGAGCTGCTCGGTCGCTTCGGGGTCCACCGATGCCGGCATGCGATCGAATCTCCGATGGGGAAGCGCGGCGGCACAGGCGGCGCCGCGTGGCGGTCATGCTACGCTGGGCGGGGCCGCGACGGCAAGCGCGGCGGGGCCGCCGGCCGCCCCGCCGCAGCGGCCCCGCGCCCGCCATCGCCGCGGGGGAGCGCCCGTCTCGTGGACGATCCCGGGGCCGGGTGGTACCGTGGAGCGCATGACGCCTCGACGCCCGCCCTCGCTCCTCCTGATCGACGACGACGAGGGGACTTCGGGACTTCTTCGCGAGCTATTCCACGGAGACGGCTATGAAGTCGCGGTCGCCGCCACCGGGACCGAGGGACTTCGCCTCGCCGCGGAGCGCCCCTACGACGCCATTCTCTGCGACGTGCTCCTTCCCGACATCGACGGCGTGGAAGTGCTCCGCCGCCTTCGCCGCATCGATCCCGACACCCCGGTCATCATCATGACCGCCTTCGGGACCGTGGAGATGGCGATGCGCGCGCTCGACGAGGGCGCCTTCGACTACGTCCGGAAGCCCTTCGCCATCGAGGCCGTGCGGACCTGCGTGGCTCGCGCCGTGGAGCGCCGCCGCCAAGCGCCCATTCCCGCCGCGCTCGCCGCGGAGGCGGCGCCCGGAGTCCGCGCCATTCTCGGCTCTCATCCCGCGATGGTCGATCTCTACAAGCTGGTCTTCCGCGTCGCCGGCACGAAGAGCCCCGTCCTGATCGAGGGGGAGAGCGGAACCGGGAAGGAGCTCCTGGCGCGGACCATCCACGAGCACAGCCCGCGGCGCGGGCGTCCCTTCGTGGCGGTGAATTGCACCAGTCTCGCCGAGACCCTCCTGGAGAGCGAGCTCTTCGGCCACGTGCGGGGCGCCTTCACCGGAGCCGTGGAACGACGGCCCGGGCTCTTCCTGGAGGCGAACCGCGGCACGATCTTCCTCGACGAGGTCGGCGACATGTCGCTCGCCATGCAGGCGAAGCTCCTCCGCGTACTGCAGGAACAGGAAGTGAAGCCGGTCGGTGGTGGGGAGACGATTCCGGTCGACGTGCGCATCGTGGCCGCGACCCATCGGGACCTGAGCGCTCTCGTCTCCTCCGGGCGCTTCCGCGAGGACCTGTATTACCGGCTTCGCGTCGTCGTGCTCCGCGTCCCACCGCTCCGCGAACGTCGCGAGGACATTCCGCTCCTGGCGGAGCATTTCCTCCGACGCTTCGCCGCGCTCTCGCAGCGCCGGCTCCAGGGATTCTCGCCGGGGGCGATGAATGCCCTGCTGGCCTACCGCTGGCCGGGAAACGTGCGCGAGCTGGAGAACGTGGTGGACCGGGCGGTCGCGCTCGCGCCGGGAAGCCTGGTGGGGGTGGGGGATATCCCGGAGGAGATCGTGGCGACCTCCAGTCCGGGCGCAATCGTGATGACCGGCGAGTCGCTTCCTCTCGACGAGGTCGTCCGCCGTCACGTACTCGCCGTGTTGAGGGTGGCGGGCGGCAACAAATCGCGTGCCGCGAAGCTCTTGGGAGTGCCCCGGAGATCGCTCTATCGGATGCTGGAGAGGTTCGGGTCGGAGGGAAATGGCAGGGCCAATGTGGCACATTGAGCCAAATTGTCTCGTTTCCATAAGGCGCTCAGGAACAGTCTATTAGGCGTATCCAATCGAATTTATGTGTCGATTTGGCGCACAACCGATTTCGTCCCGCTCATCCCTCTCCCCGCAAGTCTCGGATGACATCCCGCAGCGCCATACATACCAGTGTCTTGCGAGGTAGGCCCACTTCGCGTAACTTCACCGCACGAATGGCACGAGACCTGCAAGCTAGGCGGTTCAAGGGGAAGGCTCTGGCTGGTTCACCTCGCCCGACATCGTGCTTCAGCGGTCCGAACCCTTGGCCCTCATGGTTGGGATCGTCAGCGAGGATTGCCCCCCACATCTCGCGGCGGACCTTCCCGAGGGCCTTTTCTTATCTCCGTGGACAACCGCCGCACGGCGTCCCTAGACTCACCTCCCCGTGAACTTGATCGCGCTTCTCGTCCTCACGATTCTGACGCTTCCCGCGCCACCGGCACGCGCGCAGGGGCAGGCGCCCGCGCCGGGCGGCGACGTTCTCGGCGTGGTGGAGGGGATTCCCATCCGGCAGTTCGAGTGGGAGCGCCTCGCGGCTCCGTACTACCGCGAGGTGGAGGCCGAAGCGGGGCGAAAGCTCTCGGAGGATGAACAGCGCCTTCTCCGCCAAAACGTCCTTCACGAACTGATCCGCGAGCGTCTCTGGCTCGCCGATGCCAGGCGCCGCGGCATGGCCGTGACCGAGGCCGAAGTCGACGCCCGCATGAAGCAGAGCCAGTTCTTCCGGACGAACGGGCGTGTCGACGACGCCAAGTTCCTCGCGTTCAAGAAATCGCCCGCGTCCAACTACCCCGAGCTTCGCGCGCAACTGGAGATGGGGCTTCTCCTCGAGCAGTACATGCGGTGGATGGAACGGCGCTTCGGGCCGCGCGAGTCGGAGCTGCGGCAGGCGTTCCGCGAACGGACGTCGTTCGCCACGATCCGCTTCCTCCTGATGGGACCCGACGCCGTCTCCCTCGATCCCGAGGCGACCGAGGCGGAGATCCGCGCCTACTACGACGAGCATCCGGCCGAATTCCAGGCGCCGGCGGAAGCGCGAATCCAGTACGTGAAGATCCAGCCTGCGCCCGACGCGGCCCCAGGCGATTCGTCGCGTGAGGCGGCGGCGCAGGCGTCGCTCCGGACCGCGAAGGAGCTCCTCGCCGCGATCCAGGCCGGGGCCCCTCCGGAGACGGCGGCGCGAATCCACGGCGGATTCCACGACAGCGGGCTCTTCCGCATCGGCGATCCGGTCCGCGGTCTGGGCCGAAGCGAACTCCTGACCGGCGCGGTCGACGACACCGATGCGGGCGCCTGGATCCGCGAACCGGTGCGAATCGGATCGCTCCACGTCGTGGCGCGCGTCATCGAGAAGAAGGCGACGCGCGCCATTCCGTTCCGCGAGTCGGTCGCCCTGGCGAAGCGCCGCGCCGACGCCGCGATGCGCGATGCGCTGATCGACTCGCTGGCTCGCGAAGAAGTGTCCCGCCGGCCCGACGACTACCGGCGCCCGCGCCTCGAAGCGAGCGTCGTCGCTCGTCCCCTGGCGGCCTTCGAGGATCCCAAGCCGATCGCGGCGAAGGATGTCGCCAAGGCGCTCGAACGGGTGCGGAAGGCGGCGCGCGTCGGCGACACGGCGCGCGTCTGGCTCGACTCGGTCCGAACGACGCTTCCGGGCCTCCTCGCCGCGGAACGTCGCGCGGCCGCCGCCGCGAAGGCGATGCGCGAGATCGCGGCCGACCTGCGGGGCGGCGATGCCGCGGAAGGGGTGGCAGCGCGACGCCTCGCTTCCGTTTCACGCATCGGCCTCTGGAGGGGAGAGCCGCCGGCGCGTGCCGGCCTCGCGGAGGGCGCCTTCCTCGACTCGCTCTACGATCTACGCCGCGGCGCGGTGATCGGCCCGCGCGTCGCGCGCGACTCGATCTTTGTGGCGCGCGTCGAGGCGATCGACCCCAACTTTATTCCGCCGTTCGAGGCCGTCCGCCAGGAGGCGCGCTCCGCCGCGCTACAGAACCGCCGGACGAAGGGCGAGCGCGAGGCCGAGGCGTGGTTCGCCGAGAGGCGGGAGCGATATCTCACGCCTCCCCGATACGTCCTCGACCTCGTCACCTTCTCGAAGACGAAGACCGACACGACGCTCGTCCCCGACGGCTCCGTCGCCGCCTACCACGCCCTCCATCCGATCGAGTTCACCGAGCCTTCCCTGGTCCGCGCGCGCCACATCCTGATCACGGCGCGCGCCGCCGATCCGGCCCGCGTGAAGGAGGAGGCGAAGGCCAGGGCGCTCGCGATTCGCGCGCGGCTGCTGAAGGGAGAGGATTTCGCGGCGCTGGCCCGGGAGGCGTCGGACGACAAGGGGTCGGCGGCGCGAGGCGGCGACCTCGGGGAACTCCTCCGGAGCCAGCTCGTCCCCGAGTTCGCCGCCGCCGCCTTCTCGCTCCCGCCGGGCGAGGTGAGCGAGCCGGTCCTGACGCCGTACGGCTATCACCTGATCCGTGTCGATGGAAAGAGTCCCGAACGGCTCCGCCCGATCGAAGAATGCCGCTCGGAGATCCGGAAGTTCCTCGCCGAGCAGATGGCCGACACACTGGCCCGGCGTGGCGCCGAGGCGCTGATCGAGGCGGCCCGCGACAGCGCGTCGTTCGCCGCGCTCGCCATTCCCGCCGGGGGCGCGCGGCGCGTCGGCCCCGTGGGGAACGACGACCGGATGGGCGAGGTCGGCCCGGTGCTCGGGCTGAGCGACTGGTTGGGGCCGGTCGCCGAGGGATCGATCACCCCCGAACCGCTCTTCGTCCAGGAAGGTTATCTCGTCGCGCGAAAGCTGCGCGACGTCGCGCCGGCTCCCGCGACCTACGCGGGCGTGCGCGAGCGGGTCCTCACCGATTACCAGGCGAACCGCCGCCGCGCCATCGCCGATTCGCTCGCGATGCGGCTCCGCGAATCGCTCGCCGCCGGCGCCGATCTCGATTCCCTGGCGGTTCCCTTCGGCGGGCTTCGGACCAGCAAGCCGTTCGGGCGGTCCGGTCCGATTCCCGATTTCGCGCGCGACGCCACCCTCGGGCGCGACTCGCTCTACCTGGAACGCGTCTTCTCCTCGAAGGGAGGCGCGGCGCTGCCGCCGCTTCAGGGCGCGGGCGGAACGCTCCTCGCGAAGGTGGAGGCGATCACGGAGCCGCCCGCCTCGGACTTCTCGAAGCGCCGCGACGAGCTGCGGCGCGAAGTGGTGGAGCAGCGGATGGAGGCATGGACGGAACGTCTTCGCTCCCGCGCTACCGTCACGATCCGGCGGGCCGATCTGAAGGGCCTCGATCGCTGACCGCCGGCGCGGCGCCCGACCGGCCGCGTCCTTTCCGCTTGCCGCGCGCGGCAGGCGCGCCTAGCATTCGTTCGCCTCGCTTCACCCCCGCGGCCCGGCTCGGAAGGAGATCCGATGACCGGGACCCATGCACCAACGATTCAGGACCGCGACGAACAGGAGCGGCCGCGCGAGCGGCTTCTCGAATGGGGCGCCGCGGCGCTCACCGACGTCGATCTGCTCGCCGCGATCCTCGGCACGGGAACCTCCGGCGCCGACGTGCTCGAGACGGCGGGAAGGATCGTGCGGACCGTCAACGTTCGGCGGCTTCACCTGGTGCCGGCCGAAGACCTGCTGGCGGTGCGGGGACTGGGGCCCGCGCGCGCCGCGCAGCTCCTGGCGGCAGCCGAGCTGGGGCGTCGGCTCTGGCCCGACGGGGATGCGGCGCCGCTCGTCCGCGGGCCGGAGCAGATCTACGATCTGACCCGTGACATCCGCGCCGCGAACCGGGAGCATTTCGTCGGCTTCTATCTCAACTCGCGCCATCAGGTGCTTCGCCGCGATATCATCTCGATCGGCAGCTTGAACGCGAGCATCGTTCACCCGCGCGAGGTCTACCTGCCGGCGATCGCCCTGTCGGCGGCGAGCCTCGTCCTCGCGCACAACCATCCCTCGGGGGATCCGACCCCCAGCGAGGAAGACTTGGCCATCACGCGGCGCCTGCACGAAGCGGGTAGGCTACTCGGGATCGAACTCGTGGATCACGTGGTCGTGGCGCGCGACGCCTTCGCGTCGTTCCGCGAGCGGAGACTTCTCCGGGGATGAGGCGCGCCGCCGGGAGGCTCCACCACGCGATTCTCCCCGCCACTCTCGCCGCAGTCCTCGCCGCGGCCCTCGCCGCGGTCCTCGCCGCGACGCTCGGCGGCTGCGGAGGGGGCGCCGGCTCCTCCGTCCACGTCGCGGACGTCGCCGAGAACGCACCCCCCTCGTTCCTGGTCGCGAGCGCCGACACGGCCCTCGCCATGGGAGATCCCGGGACCGCGCACCGGCTCCTCCTGCGAGCGGGGAGGGCCGCGCCAGAGAGCGCCGTCGTCCACCTGGGGCTAGGCCGCCTGCAGACGGCGCTCCGACGGTACAAGGACGCGAGGGAATCGTTCGAGCATGCCGCCGCGCTCGACCGGGGAAGCCCCGAACCGGCCTACTGGCTGGGGAAGGCCTACCAGCAATCGGGCGATCTCGGGGCGGCGGCCGAATCCTACTCGCTCGCGCTCCGGCTCGACCCTGACCATCGTGCCGCGGCGGCGGCGCTCGTCCCGATCCTGGGCGCCCGCTACGAGGCGGCGGGGATTCCGGGCGACTACGCCCTCCTGCGGGAGCGCAAGACGCTCACGCGAGGAGAGCTCGCCGTCCTCCTGGCGGTGGAACTGGGGGCCGACCCCGATCGCGCCGTCTGGAGGTCGGACGCCGCGCGTTCCGGCAGCGAGGAAGCGTTCGCGGCGGCCTGGGGAGGAAAATGGGCGCGGGCCGCGGCCTCGCGCGAGTGGATCGCCCCCTTCGCCGACCGGAAGTACCACCTGGACGACCCCGTGACACGGGCGGCCCTCGCCCTCACGATCGCTTCCGTGGAACGTCGCTGGGGGCCGGCGACCGGCGAGGCGCCGCCGGAGTCGAGTGCCGTCGGCTTCCCGGACCTCGGGGCGCGCCATTACCTCTACCGCGCCGCGACGCGGGCGACCCTCGCGGGGCTACCCGGGCGCGGCGAGGATGGCCGGTTCGAGCCATGGGCCTCGGTCACCGGAAGCGAAGTGCTGCAGGCGGTTCGAGGCTTGGCGCGCCACCTCGGCGCGAGCCCGGTCGTTTCGTCGGAACAACGCTCGATTCCGGTGGTAAAATAGAAGGATGACCCGTCCAGCGGGCCGCCCCACCCTGGCCCTCTTTTGCCTTCTCGCCGCCCTCGCGGCGGCACCTCGCGACGCCTCGGCCGGCTCGCGCGCCGTTCCATCCCGCTCGGAGGGGGACGCGACGCCGCTGCGCCAGCTCCGCCTGCCTTCCGGCGCCCCCCGGCTCTACACGGCGGGGGACACCATCACGATCTACAGCGAGACGCTGGAGACGTTCACGAGTCCTGGAACCGAGGGCGCGTGGACCCACCTCGACAAGTCGGGCCAGCCTACGGCCTGGCACATCGCTCCCGACCTCTCCTGCGAGGGGAATTCGTTCTGGTGCGGTATCTACGACCCCACCTGGACCGGCGACCTCGATCAGAAGGGATATGACAACGGCTGGACGCAGGAGGCGTCGAACTTCGTCGACCTGACCGGCGCTCTCACGCCGGTCACGCTCGGCTTCACGCATCGGCTCGACGTGGAATCGGGATTCGATTTTGGGCGCGTGGAGGTCCTTGATCCCGACGACGGGTGGGTGCCGCTCGGATCGTTCACCGGAGTCGTCGATCCGCCGGGCGCGGCGCTCTGCGACACCTTCGTCGTTCAGATTCCCGACTCCATCATCGCGAAGGGCCCGATCGTTCCGTTTCGCCTCACGTTCCTTTCCGACGTTTCCGGCTCGTCCGCCGACGGCCTCTATCCGAGCGGCGCAGGGTGGTCTCTCGACAACGTCACCGTCCTGGCCGGGATCTCGGACGTCCGCTTCTTCGACGACTTCGAGGCGGGGATCGGAACCTGGAGCGTCAGCACCTTCCCGCCGGTAGGCGATCTCTGGCGCATCGTGACGAACGGCGCCATCGAGCAGCTCTGCTCTACGAACGTCACCAAGGTCTGGACTGCCGCCAGCCCCACGTCCGGGGCGCTCTTGCCGCGCGCGTACGACATCCTCCAGAGTCCCCCGATCGGCATGAGCCAGCCCGACCAGGTATTCCTCTCGTTCGACGTCTTCCGGAACCTTTCGCTTCCGGCCTGCTTCTATTACAACGTCACCTTCCGCGAACGAAAGACGACCGATCCCGGTTGGTCGCCCTGGACCGATCCGACCGGGCTCCTCTACTTCGGAAACGAGAAGGAGTGGCTGCGGCAGACGATTCCGCTCGTGGGGGCCGGCGGGGCCGATTCGGTCCAGTTCCGCTTCACGGTCCGCGATTTCGGAGCCCTCTTCTGCGAGGGGAGTTCGACCGCGACAGGCACGCTCTTCCTGCTCGACAATCTCGAGTTGCGCGTCGTCGGTCTGGCCGGTCCCTCGATCGCGACGACCGAGGCCGATCTCTTCCAGGACACCTTCCAGACGGCCCCCTTCTTCGCGAACGACAACATCAACACGCCGAAGGGCGACAGCCTCGTCGTGCGCGTCGCGGCGTCGCGGGGGATCAAGACGAAGCTCCTCCACTACAGCGTCGACGGCGCCCCATTCGCAGCGACGCCGCTCGCCTCGACGGGCGGCACCGCCTTGAACGCGTACTACGCCGACGTGCCGGCCGGGACCTACCCGCGTGGCACCGTCGTTCGCTATTACGTGAGCGCGACCGACTCGCTCGACGCCGTGGTGACGCTCCCCTCGGACGCGCTGGCCGCGTCGCACTACTTCTCGGTCTCGGTGCTGCCGGCGATCCAGCCGGCGTCGGGGCTCTGCGCCGGCGACTCCGCCAGGATCCTCTACGTGAACTCCGAAGCGCCGGTGGATGGCACGCCGGGCCTGCAGCAGGGGCTCACGGCGCTCGGGCTCCGCTTCGATCGCTACGACGTCAACGCCGCGGTGTCGGGCCTGGGGAACGCTCCCGGGGGCGGCAACCCGCTCGACCCGAACCGGATTTGGCCGGCGACGCCGCTCGCCGCGCTCTCGGCCTACTCCATGATCGTCTGGGACGTCGGCGAGCGCTCCAACGTGACCTTGAGCGAGCAGGATCAGGCGCTCCTCCAGACGTGGGCCGCGCTGGAGGGTCGGAACCGGAACCTCCTCCTGGCGGGGGACAATCTGGTGTTCGATCTCGCGGTGAACGGCCGCGGCATCGCGAACTTCCTCTCCTGCACGGCCGGCGTGACGTACGTCCGGGACGTGTGGGAGGGTTCGCCCCAGGACACCCTCCGGCCCGTCGTCGTCGGCGCGCCCGGAACGAACCTGGCTCCCGATCCCTTCCCCCTGAACGGCGACTGCCCCGGCCTCAACCGCTTCGACGCGCTGACTCCGAGCCTCTGCGGCGGAGGCACGGGCCGGAACTGGCTCCTCTACCCGAATCAGCTGGCCGCCGCGACCGAGCGCCGCGCCGCCCTCGGAACGCCCGGGGGAGATAGCGCGCGCGCGGTCACGACCGGTTTCTCCTTCGCCGGCATGAGCAGCGCGGCGCAGCGGAATCTTTTCCTCTGGCGGACGATTCACGAGGAATTCGAGGAGCCCTACTGCTCGATCCCGACGGCCGTCCTCCCGACGCCCGCCGCGGCGCCGGCCGCCCTGGCGAGGCTCCTGGGCGCGGCGCCGAACCCGTTCAATCCGCATACGAAGATCCGTTTCGACCTGGCGCGGGGAGCGCGCGTGAGGCTCTCCATCTTCGACGTGACGGGATCGCGGGTCCGGCTCCTCCTCGACGCGCCGCGACCGGCGGGGCACCACGAAATCGGCTGGGATGGGCGCGACGAGCGGGGGCGGGAGGTCGTCACCGGCATGTACTTCTGCCGTCTGGAGGCCGACGGGACCTCCCAGGCGCGGAAGTTGACCCTCTTGCGCTAGGCTCCCCTCCGGCCGTATCCTCGTAGGCCACAACTGCAGACATCCTTCGGGGCGGGGCGTAAGTCCCCACCGGCGGTATAGCCCGCGAGCCTGGGACCCTGGTCCTCGGCAGATCCGGTGTGACTCCGGAGCCGACCGTTACAGTCGGGATGGAAGAAGGATGCAACGTTCGTTGGCGTTCGCGGCATTGGGCCGCGTGTGCCCCGCGGGTGTCTGCCTGCGGGGTTTTTCTATGCGACTTGAATCCGGGGCGGCGCGCGGCGCGGCCCCTCTTCTCGAAACGACCGGCGGCGTTTCCCCGGCCGAGCGGAGCGCGATGCGGGAAGCGATCCGCCTCGCGCGGCGCGGCGTCGGCGGCACGCACCCGAATCCGCGCGTCGGCGCCCTCCTTCTCGTCGAGGGCCGCGTGGCGGCCCGCGGCTGGCACGCCTGCGCCGGCGAGGCGCACGCCGAGGTCCGGGCCCTGGAAGAGGCCGGCTCCCAGACCCGCGGCGCCACCCTCGTCGTCACGCTCGAACCGTGCGCCCACCACGGGCGGACTCCGCCCTGCGTCGATTCCATTCTCGCCTCGGGTGTCCGCCGGGTCGTCGTCGGCATGGTCGATCCCAACCCGATCGTCGACGGCCGCGGGATCGAGGCGCTCCGTCTCGCGGGGATCGATGTCGCGGTCGGCGCGCTCGAGACGGAATGCCGGGCACTCAACGGTCCCTACCTCAAGGCGCTCGCCACCGGGCTCCCCTGGGTCACGCTGAAGGCGATGCTCTCGCTCGACGGGCGGATCGCGACAGACGGGGGCGATTCGCGCGGCCTCGGCGGCGCCGAGGAGCAGCGGCTCTGCCACCGGCTTCGGGCCGAACACGACGCCGTGCTGGTCGGAAGGGGAACGCTCCTCGCGGACGATCCGCTCCTGACCGTGAGGCTCGCGCGCGGGAGGACCCCCTGGCGGGTCGTGCTCGACTCGGCGCTCCGCATTCCGGACGGCGCCGCGATTCTCGGCACGACCGCGGTGGCGCCGCTGATCGTGGCGACGGTCGCGCGCGAGGGGAGCCGCGTCGCGGCCCTCGAGGCGCGAGGTGCGAGAGTATGGCGCTTCGAACCGACCGCCGCGGGCCAGGTGCCGCTCCGGCCTCTCCTGAATCGACTGACGCGCGAGGGGCGCTACGCGCTCCTCGTCGAGGGGGGCGCCGCGGTCCACACCTCGTTCCTGCGCGAAGGATTGGCGGATGGCGTGGCGGTCGGAATCGCGCCACTCCTGATCGGCGGCTCGGCGCCGCGAGCCTGGACCGGCGATCTGGGACGGACGCGCCTCCAGGACGCGATCGAGATCGATTCGCTGCGGTCGCGGCGCGTCGGCCGCGATCTCTGGCTCGAGGGGACGATTCGCGCCGCGGAGCCATCGCGTGTTTAGCGGAATTGTGGAGCGCATCGGCGCGCTCGAGCGCCGCGCCGACGTGGCCGCGGGCGTTCGGTTCCACGTCCGCGCCGGGTTCGACCCGGAGCCCGCGCCGGGGGCGAGCATCGCCGTGAACGGCGTCTGCCTCACCGTCGAACGCGCCTCCGAAGGCGCCTTCGACGTGGTGGCGGTCGCGGAGACGCTCCGCCGGACGAACCTCGGCGCTCTCGCCGAGGGCGCCCTCGTGAACCTGGAGCGCGCGCTCCGTGTCGGCGACGAGATCGGCGGACACTGGGTCCAGGGACACGTCGACGGACTCGGTTCGGTTACGGCGGTGGAGACGCGCCCCGACGACGTGCGCGTGGCCATCGACGTGCCGGCGCCGCTCCGGCGCTACGTGGCCGAGAAGGGATCGATCACCGTGGACGGCATCAGCCTCACGGTGGCCGCCTGGGAGGAGCCTCGCCTCGTCGTGGCGCTGGTTCCGTATACGCTCGAGATGACCACCGCGTCGGCCTGGCGCCCGGGAACGCGCGTGAACCTTGAAGTGGATGTCGTGGCGCGCTACCTGGACCGCCTCCTCGCGGCACGCGCGGGCGAGGCGGAGGGCGCGGCCGCGCCGCGGACGGAGGCATCGTGAGCCGAGAGACGAAGCGAAGGAACGGGGCGGGGACGGTGGGCCGCCGCGCAGCCGCCGGGGACGGCGTCGACAAGATCGACGACGCGCTCCGCGCGCTGAAGCGCGGCGAGATGATCGTCGTCGTGGACGACGAGGAGCGCGAGAACGAAGGCGACTTCGTGATGGCCGCGGAGAAGACGACCGCCGAGGACGTGAATTTCATGACGCGGGAAGCGCGGGGACTCCTCTGCGTGTCGCTCCCGGGCGAACGGCTGGAGCAGCTCGGCCTGGGCCTCATGGCGCCGGCGAACACCGCCCGGTTCGCCACGCCCTTCACCGTCTCGGTCGATCTCCTGCGCGGCACCACGTCGGGCTCCTCGGCCCAGGATCGCGCGCTCACGATTCGCGCCCTCGCGTCGGCCAAGACGAAGCCGGAGGCGCTGGCGCGGCCGGGGCATGTCTTCCCGCTGAAGGCGGACGATCAGGGCGTGCTACGCCGGCCGGGACACACGGAGGCGGCGCTCGACCTCGCCCGTCTGGCGGGACTCCGCCCGGCGGGCGTTCTCTGCGAGATCCTCGCCGCGGACGGCACGATGGCGCGCGGACCGGAGTTGATCCGCGTCGCGCGCAAGCACGGCTTCGTCCTAATCACGATCCGCGACCTGGTCCGCTACCGCTACCAGCGGGAACGGCTCGTGAAGCGGATCGCCGCCTCACGCCTTCCGACGAAGCACGGCACCTTCCGCGTCGTCGTCTACGAGAGCCCGCTCGACGGCGCGCACCACGTCGCCCTCGTGAAGGGGACGCCGTCCGCGTCGCGGGCCGACGTGGTCCGGATCCACTCGCAGTGTCTTACCGGCGACGTCTTCGGCTCCATGCGCTGCGATTGCGGCGAGCAGATGGTGGCCGCGCTGGAGCGGATCGAAGAGGAGGGCGTCGGCGCCTTCCTCTACCTCCGTCAGGAAGGGCGGGGGATCGGGCTGGCCAACAAGCTTCGCGCCTACGAGCTTCAAGACATGGGGCTCGACACGGTGGAGGCGAACGTCCGGCTCGGCTTCGCGCCCGACCAGCGCGACTACGGCGTCGCCGCGCAGATCCTGCGCGACCTCGGCTACGAAAAGGTGCGGCTTCTCACGAACAATCCGCGCAAGGTGGAGGCGCTCCGCGACTACGGCATCGCCGTGGAGCAGCGCGAGCCGATCGAGATCCTTCCGAACGCCGCGAACGAGCGCTACCTCCGCACGAAACGGGAGAGGCTGGGGCACCTGCTGAAGAATCCGCTTCTTCGCGAGGCGGCCGCCGCGCATGGAAATGGCCGGCGGGGGCGCGGAGCGTGAGCCCGATCCGTCCGCTCAGCCGGGGAAAGGCCGTGTTCACCATTCCGAAGGGGGCGCGCCTCGTCGCCGGGGAACACGCGCGGGGGCGCGGGCTCCGCATCGGCGTCGTGGTGTCGCGGTTCAACGATCGGATCACGAGCCGGCTTCTCCAGGGCGCCTACGAAGCGCTGGAAGCGTCCGGAGTGCGCGCGGCGGACCTCGCCGTGGCGTTCGTGCCGGGGGCGTTCGAACTCCCGTTCGCCGCGCGCCGTCTCGCGGCCGCCGGGCGCCATGACGCCGTCGTCTGTCTCGGCGCGGTCGTTCGGGGCGGCACGCCCCACTTCGACTACGTCGCGGGAGAGGCGGCGCGGGGCATCGCGCGCGCGTCCGAGGAGACCGGGGTGCCGGTCATCTTCGGCGTGCTGACCACCGACAACGCCCGGCAGGCGCTCGAGCGCTCGGGAGGGCGGCTGGGGAATCGGGGAGCCGACGCGGCCCGGGCCGCCATCGAGATGGCCCACGTCGCCCGGAAGTTCCGGGGAAGGAGACGGGCATGACCTCCCGCCGGCAGGCACGAGAACTGGCGTTCCGCGCGATCTACCAGGCCGACGTGACGGGGGAGACCCCGAAGCATTGCCTCGAGGAGATCCTGGAGGAGACACCCGCCTCCGACGAGATCCGGGCGTTCGCCGCCACACTGGTGGACGAACTGGAGGAGCACCGCGAGAACGTCGACGCGATCGTTTCGCGAACGGCTCACAATTGGCCGCTCCGCCGAATGGCAGCCACCGACCGCTCGGTCCTCCGCGTGGCGGTCGTGGAACTCCTGCATCACGCGGAGACCCCGACGAGGGTCGTCCTGGACGAGGCGATCGAGATTGCCAAGAAGTACGGCTCCGAGACATCGGGATCGTTCGTGAACGGAATCCTTGACCGGATCGCCCACGACGCGCGACCCTCCGGGGGATGATCACGGTTTTCGTATCCGACATCCACGGCAATATCGAGGCGCTCCAGGCGGTCCTCGCGGTCGTGGACACCTACGCCCCCGACCGGATCATCTGCCTCGGGGACGTGGTCGGCTACGGTGCGAGCCCCAACGAATGCCTCGATCTCGTCCGCACCCGGTGCAAGACCGTCCTGCTCGGCAATCACGACGCCGCCGCGAGCGGCGGGCCCGAGATCACCCGCTTCAACATCCACGCGCGCGTCGCCGCCGAATGGACGAGCCGTGTCCTGACGCGGGAGAATCGAGAGTTCCTCCAGCGTCTCCCGCTCACGCACAACGGCGACGGATTCCTATGCGTCCACGCCTCGCCGGCCACGCCGCGCGACTGGGAATACCTCCTCGACCGCTTCGACGCCGAGCCGCAGTTCGCCTATTTCAACGCCCCGGTCTGCTTCATCGGGCACACGCACCAGCCCGCCATCTTCATGGCCGACCCCGCCGGGTGCCGCTCGCTGCCGGTCGGCTCGCTCTCGCTCGACCCGAAGCGCCGCTACATCGTGAACGTCGGGAGTGTCGGCCAGCCGCGCGACCGCGATCCGCGCGCCTGCTTCGTGGTCTACCACGAGCTGGCGAGCCGAATCGAATACGTCCGCGTCCCCTATCCCGTCGAGACAGCTCAGGAGAAGATCCGGGCCGCGCGCCTTCCCGAGGTCCTGGCCACCCGCCTCGCCACGGGGGAATAACGTGGCGCCGCGCGCCTCCACCGAAGAGCACTGGAATCGATTCTGGACGGAGCGCGCCGACATCGACGCGGTCTATCCGACGGACGGTCGCGTCGTCGAGCAGATCGAGGCGGAAGGCCCGGTGGCGGGGAAGCGAATCATGGAGGTCGGCGCGGGATCGGGGCGCGACAGCGTCCGGCTGGCCGCCGCGGGGGCCACGGCGGTCATCCTCGACTACTCCGTCCCCTCGCTCGAGACCGCGCGTCGCGTCGCCGAGCGGGAGGGAGTGCGCGCGCACTTCGTCCGGGCCGACGCGCTCCGACTTCCGTTCCGGGACGGCGCCTTCGATGTCGTCTTCCATCAGGGACTCCTGGAGCACTTTCGCGATCCGAGCCCGCTGCTGCGCGAGAACGTGCGCGTGCTGGGTCCCGGCGCGCTCCTGCTCGTGGACGTTCCGCAGCGATTCCACCTCTACACCCTCGCGAAGCACGTCCTGATCGCGATGGGGAAGTGGTTCGCCGGCTGGGAGACGGAGTTCTCCATCGGCGAGTTGGAGCGCGTGATGCGCCGCGCCGGCGTCCGCATCATCGGCCGTTACGGCGCGTGGATGATTCCCGGGCTCTTCTACAGGGCGCTTCGGCTCGGACTCCTGAAAATCGGCGTCGCGCGCCTTCCGCTCTATCCGCCACCGGTGCCGATCGTCACGCCGGTCGTCGGGGCGCTCCGCCGCGCCTGGGAGCGGACTCCCTTCGCGATGCACACGTACTTCGTGATCGGCGCGCTGGGTCGGAAGGAAGGCGGCGAGGCGCCGCCGCGGCGCGCTTGAGAATCGTCGTCCTCAACTGGCGCGATCCTCGGCACCCCGAAGCGGGCGGCGCCGAACTCCATCTCCTCGAGATTCTCAAGCGTTGCGTGCGCGACGGCGACCAAGTCACTTGGCTCGCCGAGGCATTTCCCGGCGCACCCGCCGAGGACGCGGTGGAGGGGATCCGGATCGCTCGAGCGGGCGCATGGTACAATGCGCACCTCGCCCTCGGCGCGCTCTACCGCGCACGGTTCCGGAGGGAGCGCGTGGACTTGGTGGTCGAGGACATCAACAAGGTGCCGTTCTTCACACCGCTCTTCGCGCGCGCGCCGGTGCTGGCGGTGGTGCCGCATCTCTTCGGCGCGACCGTGTTCCGCGAAGCTTCGCTCCCGGTCGGCGCCGTCGTCTGGGCGCACGAAGCGCTCCTGCCGATCGTCTACCGCCGCACTCCCTTCCTCGCCATCTCCGATAGCACGCGCGACGATCTCGTCCGCCGCGGCATCGCCCGCGAGCGGATCTCCGTCGTCCGCTGCGGGCTCGACCAGGGCGCGTACGCGGTGACGAATCCGCCGGAGAAGCGCGGCCCGGTCGTGGCCTTCCTGGGGCGGCTGCGGAAGTACAAGGGGGCGCAGTTCGTCCTCCGCGCGCTTCCGGCCGTGCTGGCCGCGGCGCCGGAGGCGCGCCTCGACGTCATCGGGGACGGGCCCTACCGGCCCGAACTCGAGCGGCTGGCGGGACGCCTCGGCGTGTCGGCGCGGGTGCGCTTCCTCGGAGCCCTCTCGCACCAGGCGAAGGTCGCCGCCTTGAACGACGCGCAGGTCGCGACCTGCCCCTCGCCCAAGGAAGGGTGGGGCCTCACGGTGATTGAGGCGAACGCCTGCGGGGCGCCCGTCGTCGCGAGCCGGAGCCCCGGCCTGGTGGAATCGGTTCGCGAGGGAGAAACCGGAATCCTCGTGCCGCACGGCGACGTGGCGGCGCTGGCCGCCGGCATCGCGCGTCTGCTCGGGGACCGCGCCGAGCGGCTCCGGATGGCGGAGGCGGGGCGGCGCTGGGCGGCGACGTTCGACTGGGAGACCTGCTACCGGGAGAGCCGCGCCTGCTTCGCTCGCGCGGCGGCGGCGCGAGGAGACGCCGCGTGACGCCGCGCTGGCGCGAGCTGTTCCATCGCTACAAGTTCGTCCTGGTGGCGGTGAAGCTGGCCCTTTCGATCGCGCTCTTCGCCTACGTGGTGGCCAAGGTGTCGCCCGGCAACGTCTGGGCCGTGGTCCGCCGCGCGAACCCGGCCTACCTGGGAGAGGCGGCGGCGCTCTTCATCTTCTCGAACCTCGTCGGGTCGTGGCTCTGGGCGCGCCTCCTCCGGGCGCAGGGGGTCACCATCCCGTACCACAAGGCGGCCGCGTATTACTTCGTCGGCCTCTTCTTCAACAACTTCCTCCCGTCGAACATCGGGGGCGACATCGCCCGAATCAGCGACGCCTCGAAATACGCGACGAACGTCAGCTCGGTCTTCTCCGCCACGCTGATGGACCGGCTCCTCGGCGTGCTGGCGATCTCCTTTCTGGCGGTCATCGCCTCCTTCGCTTCCCTCGACCGATTCCATCTCTACGCCATCTACGGGGGGGTCGTCCTCGTCTTCCTCACGGCGCTGGCGCTCTTCCTGAGCATCTTCCACCGGGGGGTCCTGAAGGCCTTCGAGTGGCCCTTCCGCGTTCTCGGGCTTCGCAAGGTGGAGGAGGCGATCGGGCGCCTCCTCGACGACCTGCACGGATTCCGGAACGAGAAGGCGGCGCTCCGTTCCGCCTTCCTGGCCACCACCATCGTCCAGATCAGCCGGATCTACGTTCACTACCTCGTCGGCGTTTCCCTGGGAGTTCGGCTCGAGGCGGGGTACTATTTCCTCTTCGTGCCCGTTTTGGCCGCCCTGGTCTCGCTTCCGATTTCGATGAACGGACTCGGGATCCGGGAGGGGGCGTCGGTGGTTCTATTTCAGATGGCGGGGCTGACGCGGGAGCAGGCGTTCACGATCCCGTTCGTCACCTATCTCATGGCGGTCTTCATCAGCCTTCTCGGCGGGTTCATCTTCGTCACGCGGTCGCCGCGTCGCGCCCTGGCTCGCAAGCTGGAGGCGCGGCGGGAGAAGCGGGCGGGGGGAACCGGTTCCATCGGTAGGGAGGACTCTCGGTGAATTCATGGAAGCGGTGGCACGCGATCTTCGGCGCGCTCGCCTTCGCGGTGCCGCTCTTCGTCTTCGTCCGCACGCTGACCGCCACCGTCCCGTTTTGGGATTCGGGCGAGTACATCGCGACCTCCCGGATCCTGGGGCTCCCGCACCCGCCGGGGAACCCGGTCTACACGATGCTCGGGCGAATCATCGGCCTCATCCCGATCGCGAACATCGCCCAGCGCGTCAATTTCATGAGCGCCCTCGCCTCGGCGCTGACCTGCTTCTTCACCTACCTCGTCGTGGTTCGCACGCTCCGGCGCACGTTCGAGGAGAAGTTCGAGTCGGGCGCGACCTGGCTCGCCTGCCTGGTCGGGGGATTGACGGCATCGTTCTTCGTCGCCTTCTCCTCGTCGTTCTGGGACAGCGCCATCGAGGCGGAGGTCTACTCCCTCTCCTCGGCCCTCATCGCCTTCACGATGTGGCTGGCGTTCCGCTGGTGGGATCGAATCGATAAGCCGGGAAACGACAAACTGCTGGTCCTGATCACCTACGTCCTCGCCGTCTCCACGGGAGTCCATCTCGGGACGATCCTCGTGGCGCCGGGCCTTCTCCTCCTGCTGGCGCTGATCCGCCCCCACTATTTCAAGTCGGGCCGCTTCTGGGCGTCGGCGCTCCTCATGCTCGGCACGCTCGCCTTCCTGGGGATCGCCGAGCGCGCCGCGTGGAGACCGCCTCCGATCGTGCTCGTCCTCCTCGTCGGGGGGCTCGCCGCCTTCCTGATTTCGCGCCGCGACCGGCTGGTGCGCGACAACCTGGCGACCTGGTGGGCCCTGGCGGTCCTGGTCGGGTTCTCGGTGCAACTCTTCCTCTGGATCCGCAGCCAGCAGATGCCGGCGATCAACGAGGGAATGCCGGCCACCTTCGAGGCCTGGAAGGACTACCTCCTGCGAAAGCAGTACGGCCCCTCCAATCCGTTCGACCGCCGCGCCGATCTCTGGTATCAGATCACGCACATGTACGGCCGGTACGTCGGGGAGCAGTGGCGGATCCTCGACCGGATCGGATCGCTCGATCTCCAGTCGTTCTGGGTGAAGATCGTGAACATGCTCCCCCTCGCGCTCGCGTTCCTGGGCGCGTGGTGGAACGCGCAGCGAGACAAGAAGACGTTTTGGTTCTTCCTGGCGCAGAACGTCATCATGGGTCCCTTCCTGATCTTCTATCTCAACTTCACCGACCACGAAGTGCGCGAGCGCGACTACTTCTTCACCAACTCGTATCACTTCATCGCCATCTGGATCGGCATGGGGGCGGCCGCCTTCCTGCACGCCGTCTCGGAGGCGATCGCGCCGTCCGCGGCAAAGGGGGTGGCCCCGTCCCGCGCCGTCGCGGATCCGGGCCCGCTGCCGGCCGCGCCGGCCGCGGCGTGGATCGTCGCGATCGCGCTAGTCGGCTTCTCGGCCCTTCCCGCGCGCGCCGGATGGTTCGAGCACGACCGGTCGAACTTCTGGATCGCCCAGAACTACGCCTACAACATGCTCGCGCCACTCGCGCCGAACGCGATCGTGATGACGAACGGGGACAACGACACGTTCCCGCTCTGGTACATCCAGGAGGTGGAGGGCTTCCGGAAGGACGTCCGGGTCGTGAACATGAGCCTCCTGAACACGCCCTGGTACATCCTGCAACTGAAGAACCTCGAGCCGAAGGTCCCGTTCTCCTACACCGACAAGGAGATCGAGAAGCTCTATCCCTATCAGGACGAGAAGACGGGACAGGTCGTCTGGGTAAAGGACATGGCCGTGAAGGACATGATCGCGGCGAACGGGTGGAAGAAGCCGGTCTACCTGGCGGTCACCGTTCCCGATAAATTGGGGATGGAGCGGCAGATGACGCTCGAGGGACTGGTCTACCGGATCTCGCCCCAGCCCGCCACCCGAGAGATCGACCTCGAACGGACGATGAAGAACCTCTACGAGGTCTTCAAGTACCGCGGACTGCTCGACGCGAACCGGAATTTCGACGCGTCGGTATACAAGGACGAGAACGCGATGCGCCTGGTGCAGAACTACTCGATGGCGCACGTCGAGGCGGCCTATCAGCTGCAGCTGCTCCAGCGCGTCCCGGAAGCGATCACGGTTCTCGAGGACGCACGGAAGATCTCGCCCGACTTTCCCGGGCTGATCGAGGCGCTCGGACGGCTCTACGACCAGGCCGGGGACGCCGCGAAGGCGGAGGTCCTCTACCGGGAGGGTCTGCAGCGCTTCCCGAACTCGCCCGAGCTGTACTATCACCTCGGCACGCTGGCGTACCGGCGCGGTTCGGTGGACGAGGCGGTGCAGCACCTGCGCCGCGCGACCCAGCTGAGCCAGCAGTATTTCGACTGGTTCAGCGCCCTCTTCACCGTGCTCTGGCAGTCGGGGCAGAAGGAGGAGGCGCTCGAGGTGCTCCGCACCTGGCTGCGTGCCCATCCGGAGGACCAGCAGACGGCGGAGGAGATCGGGCGGTTCGAGGATTCGCTCCGGACTGGGGCCTCTCGCCTGGAGGATCGACTCCGGCCCTCGGGCTCGCGGGCCGGGGTCCGTTGAGAGGCCCATGCGCGCGCTCGTGACGGGGGCAGCCGGCTTCATCGGCTCCTCGCTCGTCGACGCCCTGCTCGACGCCGGGGCGGAGGTGGTCGGCGTCGACGCCTTCACCGGCAACTACGCCGCGGCCCGGAAGCGGGCCAATCTGGAGGGCGCGCTCAACCGGCGCGGGTTCCGCCTCGTGGAGGCCGATCTGCGCCACGCGGAGCTGGAGCCGCTCGTGGAGGGCGCGACGCACGTCGTGCATCTCGCCGCGCTTCCCGGCGTGAGGGCCAGCTGGGGCGAGGCGTTCCGCGAGTACGCCGAGCACAACGTCGTCGGCACGCAGCGTCTGCTGGAGGCGGTACGCGCCGCGGGCGGCGTCGAGCGCCTGGTGGCGGCGTCGAGCAGCAGCATTTATGGAATGCCCCGGCGCTTCCCGACGCCCGAGGACGAGCCGCCGCGCCCGCTCTCGCCCTACGGCGTGACGAAGGTGGCGACCGAGTCTCTCCTGCAATCCTATCGCGCGTCGTTCGGCATTCCCGCGGTGGCGCTTCGCTACTTCACCGTCTACGGACCTCGCCAGCGCCCCGACATGGGAATCCACCGCTTCTTCGAGGCGGCGCGCGGCGGGACGCCGGTGACGGTTTTCGGCGACGGCAAGCAGACGCGCGATTTCACGTTCGTGGACGACGCGGTTCGCGCCACCATCGCCGCGATGACGCAGCCCGTTCCCGAGCCGGCGTACAATGTCGGAGGCGGGCATCGGGTGGCCCTCGGCGGCCTCCTCGATTCGATCGCGGAGGTGTCGGGCCGGCCGCTCGCGCGCCGCCACGTGGAACCGCAGGCGGGCGATCCGCGCGACACCTCGGCCGACACCGCGCTCGCGCGGCGGGATCTCGGATACGCGCCGGCGACGGCGCTCCTCGACGGACTTCGGAGGCAATGGGAATGGCAGCGGAATCTGACGGCGGCACCGGCGTGAGCGCCCCCGATCTCACGGTCCTCATCCCCGCCTACAACGAGGCGGAGAATCTCCGCCCGCTTCTCGAGAAGCTGGTGAAGGACGTCGCCCCGCTCGGGTTCTCCATGGAGATCGTGGTCCTCGACGACGGCTCCACCGACGGCACGCTGGAGGCGACGCGCGCCCTTCGCGGCGTCATCCCGGGGCTCCACGTCGTCTCCTTCCGCCGCAATTTCGGAAAGTCGGCCGCGCTCTCCGTCGGCTTCCGGGAGGCGCGCGGCCGCTTCGTCGTCACCATGGACGCCGATCTCCAGGACGATTCGGCCGAGATCGGTCCGCTCCTCGGCAAGATTGGCGAGGGTTACGATCTCGTTTCCGGCTGGAAGCAGAGGCGGCAGGATCCGATCTCGAAGACCATTCCCTCGAAACTCTTCAACCGCGTCACCGCGATGATGACCGGCGTGTCGCTCCACGACATGAACTGCGGCCTCAAGGCCTACCGCGCCGACGTGGTGAAGAGCGTGAAGCTGCGGGGAGAACTCCACCGCTTCATTCCGGTGCTCGCGCACTGGAACGGATTCCGCGTCACCGAGATCCGGACCGTCCATCATCCGCGGCTTCACGGATCGACGAAGTTCGGGGCGTCCCGCTTCGTGAATGGATTCCTCGATCTCCTCGCCGTCATGTTCATGACGACCCAGAGCACGCGGCCGCTCCACCTCTTCGGCCGGCTCGGGATCCTCGTGGCCTTCCTGGGCGGCTGCGCCACGCTCTGGGCCTCCTTGCCGTGGTTCCTGGGAGAGGGATTGCGCCTCCGGCCGATGCTCGTCTTCGGGCTCGTCCTCATCGTGCTGGGGATCCAGTTTCTCTCGCTCGGCTTCCTCGGCGAGCTGATCGCCGGCACGCGCGCCCAGGATCCCGACTATCCGGTTCGGGAGCGCTTCTAGCGCTCCGGCGCCCGCGCATGGCGTCGGCCCCCGCTTCGAGAAGGCGCCCATGAAGATCGCGCTCCTCGGCCCGACCTACCCGCACCGCGGCGGGATCGCGCACTACACCACGCTCCTCTCCCGCGCCCTCGCGGAGCGGATCGGCGCCGCGTCGCTCTCCATGATCTCCTTCCGGCGCCTCTATCCCGGTTTTCTCTTCCCGGGCACGACTCAGTTCGACGCGAGCGGCGAGGCGTTGAAACCTCCGGTCGAACCGGAGGCGACGCTCGACAGCATCGGGCCGCTCTCGTGGTTCGCCGCGGGGCGGCGGCTTCGCTCCCTGAGGCCCGATCTCCTCGTCGTGCCGTGGTGGCACCCCTTCTTCGGTCCCTCCCTCGGCACGGCGGCGCGGGCGGCGCGGCCGCGAGGTACGACGGCGCCGAAGCGGATCTTCCTCTGCCACAACGTCGAGCCGCACGAGGCCACACCGCTCGATCGCGCGCTCTCCTCCTACGGACTCGGCGCCGCGGACGGCTTCCTGGTTCACGCGCGCGCGGAGGAGGAACGGCTCCGGTCCCGCGCCCACGGGCGTCCCGTCCGCGTCCATCCGCATCCGACCTACGAGGTCTTCAGCCGCACGCCGCCCGACCGGGAGGCAGCCCGCGCCGCGGTCGGAGCGCGAGGGAAGACGATCCTCTTCTTCGGATACGTGCGCCCCTACAAGGGGCTCGCCGATCTCCTGGAGGCGCTCCGCCTGGCGCGGCCCGACTCGTGGGACACGCTCCTCGTGGTCGGGGAGTTCTACGAGCCGCGCGAACGCTACGCCGCGGCGCTCGACGATCCGGCGCTGCGCGGGAAGGTGGTCGTGGTCGACCGCTACGTCGCGAACGAGGAGGTCGCGTCGTACTTCGCCGCGGCCGACGTGGTGGCGCTCCCGTATCGCTCGGCCACCGGCTCGGGGATCGCGCAGGTCGCCTACGGCGCCGGCGTCCCGGTGATCGCGACGCGGACCGGGGGGCTGGAGGAAGTCGTGGAGGAGGGGGCCACGGGTCTCCTCGTCCCGCCCGAGGATCCCGCGGCGCTCGCCCGCGCGCTGGAACGCTACTTCGACGACAACATGGCGGGGCCGCTGCGTGAAGGAGTCGCGCGGGCCCGCGCGCGGTACGGCTGGGGGGCGCTCGTCGACGCGCTTCTGGAGCTGGCGGGGGAATGCCGGTGACCGCGTCGGTCGCGCCCGTCTGGGCCGTCGTCCTCGCCTTCAATGAACTCGACTACACGCGCGAGTGTCTCCGTTCGCTCCGCGCGCTCGATCCCGCACCCGACCACGTGCTCCTGGTGGACAACGGCTCCGGCGACGGAACGCCCGCGCGCGTGCGCGCCGAGTTTCCGGAGGTGGAGGTGCTGGCGCTGGGCGAGAACCGCTGGTTCGCCGGCGGCGTGAACGCGGGATTCGAGCGGGCGCTCCAGGCGGGCGCCGGATCGGTTCTCCTCCTCAACAACGATCTCGTTCTGGAACGGGGAGCGCTCGGCGTCCTGCGCGCGGCGCTGGAGGCGGACCCCGCGCGCGGCGCGGTGAGCCCGAAGCTCTTCCACTTCGAGCCTCCCGACCGGATCTGGTTCGCCGGCGGCATCGTGACGCGCGGCTTCGGCCTCGTCCGCCACCGAGGCGTGAACCGGAAGGACGACGCCTTCCGCGACCGGGCGTGCGCCATCGACTACGTCTCCGGAGCCGCCGTGCTCCTTCGCCGGGAAACGCTCGAGCGGGTGGGCCTCCTCGATCCCGACTACGTCATCTACGTGGAGGACGTCGACTGGTCGGCGCGGGCGCGGAAGGCGGGGTACACGCTCTGGTACGAGCCCCAGGCGAGAGGGTGGCACCACGTCTCGGTCACGAGCGGGGGAGGGCTGACTCCCCTGAAGGCTTACTTCCGGCTTCGAAGCGGCGCGCTCTATCTCTCGCGGCACGAGCCGGCCGCCGCGCGGCCCCTCGCGTGGCTCGCCTACGGCGCCTGGACCGCCTGGCTACTCCTGGGCACCGCGTGGCGCCGCGACCTCGACTCGGCGGGCGCGCTTCTCCTGGGGTTCGCCGATTTCACGATGATCCTTCTCGGCGGCCGAGCGCCCGTTCGTAGGCCCGAAGGGTTCGCGAGGCGAGCGCGTCGACGCTGAATCGGGCGGCCCGCTCCCGCCCCCTGGTCTCCAGCTCCCGAAGCGGCGCGGGGTCGTCCACGGCGCGGCGGAGGGCGGCGGCCAGCGCCTTCGCGTCCCCCGCGGGAACGACGATCGCGGCATCCCCGACCACCTCCGGAAGCGCCCCCCCATCGGTGGTGACGCAGGGCGTTCCCGACGCGAGCGCGAGGAGCGGCGGAATGCCGAAGCCCTCGTAGCGGGACGGGTAGACGAAGAGGGAAGCCCCGGCGAAGAGCGCGGGGAGATCGGCGTCGGGCACGTATCCGGGGAAGACGGCGTTGACCCGGAGCGTCGCCGCCATCGTCTCGCACGCCTGCTCGTGCTCGTTTCGCCCTCCCGCCAGGACGAGCGTCGGACCGCTCCCGTCCGGGAAGGCCGCGGCCATCGCCGCGAGGAGCGTGAAGAGCCCCTTCCGGGGGTCGAAGCCTCCCACGTAGAGCCAGTAGGGATCGCCGAACGTGCGGCGGTTCTCCGCCGCCTGGGCCGGACTCGCGGTCCCGAACCATCGCGGCAACGCGTTTGGAACGACCTCCACCCGGGGCGCCGCGTCGGGAATGCGGGAGGCGATGTCCCGCCGGCTCGCCTCGCTCACGGTGACGATGACCGCCGCGCGCCGCGCCGAGGCGCGAACGGCGCTCCGATAGAGCGCCTGGTGGAGCCAGGCCGGCTTCGGCCATGGCACGTCCCGTGGGAGCCTCCAGGGGATGAGATCGTGGAGCGTGAGGACGCTCGGCATCGGGAGCCCGGCCGGCACCCCGTGGTTCCAGGTCGCGTGGTAGAGATCGGGGCGAGGTTCGAGCGAGGCGAGGAGACGGGGGAGTACCCGGCCCTCCCACCGGATCCGCTGCCCCGTCGGACCCTCGACGCGCACCGGAATGCTCTCGGGGACGCGCCCGGGAAGGACGGGGCGATCGGAAAGCCCGACGTAGGAAACGCCCAGCCGGGGTACTTCTTCCAGGAGCTGCATGATCTGAAGGCCGACGCCGCCCGCGAATTCGAGGGCCAGCGGCCGGAGGTCGATGGCGACGCGAAGGGAAGCGCTCACGGCGCCACGCTACGGGAGCCGGGGTTCCAGGTCAACCGGCGCCGTTCGGCGCATCCGCCGCCTTGACTTCACCTTGCGCCGCCCGGTAGCCTGGAGGGGTGCGTGAACGCGGAGGCGGCCGTGCGTCCCACCTGGGACGTCGTATGGGTGAGTGACATCCCGTGGTCGGGCCTCTGGCAACGGCCGCAGCAGCTCGCGACTCGCTTCCCCGAGGACGTCCGGATCCTGTTCGTCGAGCCATGGACGCTCGGCGCGGCTCCCGCGTGGTCTCCGCAGGAGGTCGCGCCGCGTATCGCGCGGATTTCGTTTCCGTTCCTTCCGCTCCACGCACGGGATCTCCGGCTTCGCCGTCTGGCGTATCGCCTCGGCTCGTCGGCGCCCGCCACGTCGATGCTCTTCGGCGCCCAGCGCCTCTGGGCGCGACGCTGGCGCGGCTTCGGCCGCGATGGAGCGCGCCGGCTGGTGCTGGCGGAGAACTTTCTCGCCACGCCGTTCCTCGACGCGTGGCGTCCCGATCGGATCGTCTACGACATGATCGACGCGCCGCTTCACTTCGCTCCCGTGCCGCCGCGGCTGGTGCCGCAGTGGGAACGGCTGCTCGCGCGCGCCGACCGGGTAGTCGTCACGTCGGAGACGCTCGGCTCGCTGGCGCGGTCGGGGGGCGCGAAGACGCCGCTCCTGATCGGAAACGGCGTTGAGGCGGAGCGCTTCGATCCGGGCCGCGTCGCTCCGGCGACGCTCCCGGGAGATCCGGCGGAGCCGGCACTCGGCTACGTCGGCTCGCTCCATTCGTGGTTCGATGTCGATCTCGTGTCGGCGCTGGCGGCGGCGATGCCCGAGGCGCGCATCGTCCTCGTCGGTCCGGCGCCTCCCGAAACGGCGGCGACGCTCACGCGGCTCGTCGCGTCGCGCCCGAATCTCCACTGGATGGGGCCGCGGCCGTACGCCGAGGTACCCGGGCTGGTGCGCGCGTTCCGCGTGGGACTGATCCCGTTCCGCCGGACTCCGCTCACGGAGGCGGTGAATCCCGTGAAGCTCTACGAGTACGCGGCGGCCGGAGTCCCGACCGTCACGACGCGGTTCAGCGACGACGTGGACGCCTGGAGCGACGCGGCGCGCGTGGCCGACGGCATGGAGGCATTCGTCACGGCGTGCCGGGAAGCGACGGCCGCCACGCCCGACGTGGAACGGCTGCGCGCGTTCGCGCGCCGGCACGATTGGGGCGCCATCGCCGCGCGATTCGTCGCGGCCTGTCTGGAGGAGGCGGCGTGAAGCAGTCGATGGGCTGGCGGTGGGCGTACGGGGCGACCGCGTTCCTCGTGCTCGTCTTCTTCTATCCGATCGTCTTCGGAAAGGTCTTCCTCTCGCCCGACTCGGTCGCTCCCGCGGGCTTCTCGAAGATCGCCATGGATGCCCTGACGCAGCGCGGCGTCTACGCGCTCTGGAATCCCTATCACTTCCTCGGCATGCCGTCGTTCGGAAGCCTGGCGCACATTCCGTACGTCTACCCGCCCGACGTGATCTTCGGATTCCTGAACGGGACGCTCGGATTCCCCGATCTCACCTGGCTCGTCACGCACTACCTCTTGCTCGCGCTCGGCATGGTGGCGCTCCTGCGCGCGTTGGGGGCGGGGCCGGAGGCGTCGGCGATCGGCGCCACCACGCTGGCGCTGACGCCGAATCTCGTGGCGGTCGGCGCGTTCGGACACGGCAGCCAGATCATGACCGCCGCCTACCTGCCGCTCCTCTTCCTCCTCTACGACCGCTTCGCGCGCCGCGGCTCCCTGCTCGCGCTGTCGGCCTTCGCGCTCGCCGCCGCGATGCAGCTCCTGCGCGGGCACGTACAGATCGTCTTCTACAGCTGGCTCGCGCTCGGCCTCTACGCGATCTTCCTGTCGGTGGCGGCGTTCCGCGAGGGGCGCCGGCCGGAGGGATGGCGCGCGCTCACCGGGCTCGCGGCCGGCCTCGCGCTCGGCTTCGGCATGAGCGCCTTCCTCTACCTGCCGATCCGCGACTACGCGGCTCATTCGATCCGGGGCGCGGGAGCGGGCGGCGGCGCCGGATTCGAGTACGCCACGTCGTGGTCGTTCCATCCGAAGGAGATGCTGACCTTCCTCGTTCCCTCCATGTTCGGATTCGGCGGGTCGACCTACTGGGGCGCCATGCCGTTCACCGATTATCCGAACTACATGGGGATCGTTCCGCTGGCGCTCGCGGTCTACGGCGCCGTCCGGCTGCGCGGAACGATGCGCGCGTTCCTCGTCGCGCTGGCGGGCGTCTCGCTCCTCATCTCGTTCGGCAAGCACTTCGCTCCGCTCTACGCGCTCCTCTACGATCATCTCCCGTTCTTCAACAAGTTCCGCGTTCCGGTGATGATCCTCGTGCTGGTTCAGTTCGCCACCGCGGCCCTGGCGGCGCTCGGCATCGACCGCGCGCTCCGCCTACCCGAACCGGGGAAGCGGATGGCGCCCGCGGCCGCCGCCTCCGCCGCGGCCGGTCCGTGGTGGCGAGCCTGCGCCATGGCGGTCGCCGGAGCCATCGGAGGGATCGTGCTCTTCCAGGCCCTCCGCCCCTCGCTCGAGGCGGCGGCGGCCGCGAGCCGGCCGAACATGAATCAGGGCCTCGCGCGGCTCGCCCTCGACATGGCCTCCATCGATCTCCTCAAGTCGGGCATCCTCCTCGCGCTCGGCCTCGCGGCCATCGCGTTCTACCGCGCGGGGCGAATCGGAAAGAGCGTCGCGGCGGGAGCGCTCCTCCTGATCACCGCGGGGGATCTCTGGACGCTCGACCGGCGGATCATGGATCCGCAGATCGGAACCAAGGCCGAGTACGCCGAGTACTTCGCCGAGACGCCCGAGGTGACGTTCCTCCGCGGCGACTCGACGCAGTTCCGCGTGCTCCCGCTCGAGTGGAACGACGCGCGCCTCGCCTCCTTCGGCGTGGCGTCGGTGCTCGGCTACCACCCGGCGAAACCGCGGCTCTATCAGGCCTTCGTCGACACGATCGGCATGAACAGCCTGGAGACGTTCCAGATGCTGAACACCAAGTACCTGATGTCCCCGGACTACTACCCGCCGGCCGTGCAGGGCTTGCGCCTGCGCCACGACGGCCCGGTGAAGATATACGAGATCGAGGGCGTCTTGCCGCGAGCCTTCGTCGTCCACCGCGTCCGCCCCGTGCGCGACGAGTCGATGGCGCTCGCGGTGTTTCGCGCCCACGGGGTCGATCCGCGGCTGGAGGCGGTCTGGCTGAAGCCCGATCCGCTGCCGCTGCTCGCCGATCCGACGCTTCCCGATTCGGTGCGGCTCCTCCGCTTCGATTTCAACGACGTGGAGTACAGCGTGTCGACGAACGCGCCGGGCCTTCTCGTGACCGTCGATCAGTGGGATCCCGACTGGAGCGTCACGATCGACGCGAAGCCGGCCGACCTGGAGCGGGTGAACTACTTCATGAGAGGCGTGTTGATTCCCCCGGGGGTCCACATCGTCCGGTTCCACTACATGCCGCGGGCCCTCCGCGCCGGCATCCGGATTTCGGCGGGCTCCCTGGCGGTGACGATCCTCCTGGCCGGGCTCGGGCTCGCCGCGAGCCGCCGGCGCCGCGTGGGGCCGCCGCCCGCGGCGGTGGAGAGCGCTCCTCCGCCCGGGGAGAAGAGAAAGGGGCCGCGCGCGTGAAGGCGCTCGTCATCATCCCGACGTACAACGAGCGGGAGAACCTCACCGAACTCCTGCGGCAGATCTTCGTGCTCGGTCTCCATGTGGAAGTGCTCATCGTGGACGACAACTCGCCCGACAGCACGGGCGAGCTGGCCGATCAGATGGCCGCGGCCGATCCGCGCGTCCACGTGCTCCACCGCCCCGGCAAGATGGGGCTGGGCTCGGCCTATGTGACCGGCTTCCGCTACGCCCTGGAGCGGGACTACGAGGCGATCTTCGAGATGGACGCCGACTTCTCGCACAACCCCGAGAGTCTGCCGGTCTTCTTGAAAGAACTGGAAAACGCCGACCTCGTTCTCGGGTCGCGCTATCTCCACGGCGTGACCGTGGTCAACTGGCCGCTCTCCCGCCTCATCCTCTCCTACTTGGCGAACGTCTACAGCCGCGTCATCACCGGCATGCCGATCAAGGACGCCACCGGCGGCTACAAGTGTTTCCGGCGCCAGGTGCTGGAGGCGATCGACTTGAGCCGCGTGAAATCGGACGGCTACGGGTTCCAGATCGAGATCAACTTCAAGGCGTTCCGGAAGGGATTCCGGATCAAGGAGATCCCGATCCTCTTCGTCGACCGGCGCGCCGGCGAGTCGAAGATGTCGCGGAAGATCGTCTGGGAGGCCGCCTACATGGTCTGGCGCCTGCGCCTCCTCGACCTCATCGGGGCGCTGTAGCCCGCGTTCCCATGGGCGTCACCCTCGTCGTCGTCCACTATCGCACCCGGGAGCCGCTCGCCCGGCTCCTCGCCTCGCTGCGCGCGGCGCGGCCCGCTCCGATCCGCGAGATCGTGATCGTGAACAACTCGGGGGAGCCGCTCGACGACCTCGCGGCAACCTCGGGGCTTCCGACGCGCGTCCTCTCGCCGGGGGAGAATCTCGGCTACGCGCGGGGCGTGAATCTCGGCATCCGCGCGGCGACCGAGGAGGACGTCCTGATCCTGAACCCGGACGTCCAGGTGACGCCGGGCGCGGTGGAGGCGCTTGTCCGCTGCGCCGAGGAGCGTCCCCGGGCCGGCATCGTCGCGCCGAAACTCGTCTTTCCGGACGGAACGCTTCAGCTTTCCGCCCGGCGCTTCTACAATGCGAGGACGCTTCTCCTCCGGCGGCTCCCGCTGGGACCGCTGGCCGAGAAGTCCCGGGCCGTCCGGGAGCATCTGATGGCCGACTGGGATCATGATGAGACCCGCCCCGTCGACTGGGCGCTGGGGGCGGCGCTCTTCGCCCGGCGATGCGCGATGCGCGACGTCGGCCTCATGGACGAGCGTTACTTTCTCTACTTCGAGGACGTCGACTGGTGCCAGCGCATGTGGCGCCACGGCTTCGAAGTGGTCTACTGCGCCGAATCGCGCATGGTGCACGAGCACCAGCGCGCCAGCGCGCGACTCGAGCCCCGGTCGTGGAGGGCCCACCTGGCCGGGCTCCTCCGCTTCGCGGAGAAGTGGAGCGCCGTCCTCTACGCCGTGAGCCTGTACCGCCGCCGTATCTTGCAGGGCGCCGCCCTCGCAGGCGACCTCGTCGCCGTCTCCGCCGCGTTCCTCGCGGCGTACGGTTTTCGCCTGCTCCTCGACCCGTGGTTCGGGAAGCCGATCTTCCCGCTCCCGAGCTACGCGGGGCTCTTCGTCTTCACCGTCGCCATGACGATCGCGGCGCTGGCCTGGAACGGGCTCTACCGCCGGCTCGCCTTCACCGACAGCATCGACCGCGTCTTCTCCCTCGGCCGCGCCGTCGTGCAGGCGGGGCTCTTGGTGCTGGCGGCGACCTTCTTCTTCCAGACGCCGCGCTTCTCCCGTTTCCTCGTTCTCCTCCTCGGGCCGCTCTGCTTCGGCATGCTGGTCGTGTCGCGCGTCGCCATCGAGCGCGCGGGCTCCGGGGCGCGACGGCACGGATTCGCCTTCCGGCGCGTCCTCCTGCTCGGAAGCGGCGACGCCGTGGCGCGCGCGAGGGCGGCCCTGGAGGCGGCGCGCGGCGAGGGATTCGAGCCGCTTCGGGCGGAGTACTCGGGGCCCGAGGGAGAGCCGCCGGAAGCCGCCGCGGCGCGGCTCCGGGCGCTTGTCGCGAGCGAGCGGATCCAGATCGTCCTGCTCGTCCCCGACGAACACGAACTACCGCACCTGCTCGCGGTCGGAGCGGCGCTCCGCGAGTGCGGGGCGGCGATCTGGTGGGCCGGCGCCGCCGCGCAGCTCGCGCCGCTCGGCGCCAAGTCGCGGCTCGGTCCGCTCGACGCGGTGCTCCTCCACACGCCGTCGCGCGGGCTCGGCCCGCGGACGCGGAAGCGGATGAGCGATCTCTTCCTGTCGTTCCTGGTGGCGCCGTGGCGCTGGCGCGGGCTCCGCGCCTACCTCGCGGCGCACGAGGCGCCGCTCCGTCCCGCCGACGCGTGGCGGCAGGTCTGGGCCGGAGAGCGCTCCTGGGTCGGGCGCAGCCGTTACGAGGCCGATCGCTGGGCGGAAATCCCTTCGTGGGCGCGGCTCGCGCTCCAGACACTTCGTCCGGGGGTCGTCTCTCCCGCGCCACCGAACGGGAGCGGCGCCGGCCGCGCCGCGCGCGTCGAGTCGGAGCTGGCCTATCTCTCGAAATTCTCGATGGCCGAGGACCTGCGCCTTTTCCTGCGCGCGACCCGGGGAAGGGAGCCGCGATGATCCCGATCCGGGGACTCGCGGCGACGTGCGCGTCGCTCCTCCTCGCGGCGGCCGCGCTTCCGGGCGCAGCCGAAGGGGCGACGCGGCTCTTCGTCGTGAATCACGTCGCCTCGAACGACGTGCGCGCCGCGGCGCCGTGGGGGGCATCGCTCGCCCTCGCGACGAACGGTGGCCTCGTCTTCGCCGACAGCGCGACCGGGGCGACCCGTAAGATCCTTCGCCAGGGCGGCGGACTTCCCTCGAACAACCTCCTCGCGGTCACCGCGAGTCCCGGAGGACTGCTTTGGATCGGCACCGCCGACCGCGGCATCGCGCGGATGCGCCCCGACGGAGGCTTCCTGCGAACGCTCACTTCGTTCGACGGACTCCCGAGCGACCGCGTGCAGGCCTTTTTCCGCACGGGCGACAGCATCTGGGTCGCGACGAGCGGCGGCGTCGCTCTCTTCACGGAGAATCCCGCGAACGGCCAGATCGCGCTTCGCCGCTCCGACTCCAGGGCCAGCACCGGCGGCGCGCTCGTGAGCGACGACGTGACCTCCTTCGCCGTCCGGAGCGACACGCTCTGGTGCGGCACGAACGCGGGACTCTCCACCTTCGCGTCGGGAGTCTGGAGCGCTCGCGTCGGGGTCGCCTCCGAGCGCGTGCAGGCGCTTCTCCTGGATCGCGACTCGCTCTGGATCGGCACCAAGACGGGATTGCGCGTTTACGCCGGCGGTGCCGCCGTGTCGCGCGGCCTCGGAATCGAGACGCTGGCCTTGGGGGCGATCCCCGCCGGCGTGGGTCGCGGAACCCCGATCGGCCCCTATGTGCTGTCGCCCGACGGCGCCGAATCGTCGCTGGGGCTCGCGGGGCTTCCGATCGCGCGCGTGCAGGCTCTCCTCGCGACGCCGTCGTCCCGAGTCGTCGCGGGGACGAACGCGGGACTGGCCCGTCTGGTCGGCGGAACGACTCCCTGGGAGCCGGTCCGCAGCGCCGGCCCCGAGTGGAACGGCGGTTCGCGTGTGTCGGCGGGAGGGCAGAACGTCTGGATCACGCTCGGGAACGCGGTGCCGCCCGGAATCGGCATCGGGAGCGTGATGCGGTACGACGGAACGTCGTGGTCGGTTCTCACGAGCGCGTCGACCGGGGGGAATCTGCAGTCTGCCGGCGCCATCGGAGTGCTGGCGGCGCGCGACGGCCGCGTCTGGGTCGGGCATTGCTGCTCGGGGTCGCTCGGCTCCTCGCGTCCGCGCACCGACCGCTGGGATCCGGCCGGCGATGTCTGGGACCTCCCGGCGGCCTACAACATCTACACCTTCGCGCAGGCGCCGTCGGGACGCGTCTTCGCCGCCGGGGTCGAATACGAGAACGGGGTCTACCTCTTCGACGGGACGACGGCCGCGCTGCTCGACTCCCTGACGCCCGACAACACGAGCGCGGGGCTGACGCGGAACAATCTTCGCGGCATCTCCTTCGACGGCGCGGGCCGCGCGTGGATCGCCACGGTGGACAACGGCGTCGATCGCTGGAACGGAAACGGAACCGACGATCGCGGCGACGACGTCTGGACGCACTTCGCCGGCGCCGGCTTTCCAAGTCTCCAGTCCACGGCGATCGCGGCCATCTCGGCCGGCGACGTCTGGGTCGGGACGCGCGGCGGCGCCGTCCGGATCGTGAACGACGCCGTCGATCTCTCGGCCACCTCGCGGTTGAACGCCGCGATCGGAAGCGCGGCCGTGAACGACCTGGCGGTCGACGGCGACGGTGGGGTCTGGATCGCGACCGGAGGCGGGCTGACGCGCGTTTCCCCGACGGGCGTCATCGAGCCGTTCGGCGCGGCCGACGGACTGGCGGACGACGACGTGGTGGCGCTCGCCTGGGACGGTTCGCGCGAGATCCTCTGGGCGGTCACCGCCGGCGGCGTCTCCGAGATCCATCCGAGCGGCTCGGGACGCACGGCCTTCGACGACGGAAGCTACGTCTATCCCAATCCCGTCGCGGAGGCGAACGCTCCGGTTCGCCTCGGCGGAATCGCCGGCGAGGTCCGCGGCGAGATCCGCGATCTGGCCGGAAACCGGCTCCAGTCGTTCCGCGCGAATCCGGCCGCCCCCTCCGTCTGGGACCTCCGCGACGAGCGCGGGGCGATCGTGGCGCCTGGCGTCTATCTCGTCGTCCTGCGCCAGGGCGACATCACGCGCGTGCTGCGCGTCGCGGTCACGCGATGATCGTGCTCCACCCGCGCCGGACGCGATGAAGTTCGAGTCTCCGCTCGTCCTCGCGTCGCCCCCCGATCCCGCCCGCTGGGATGCGCTCGTGACACGCGCGCCCGGGGCGAGCGTCTTTCACACCTCGGACTGGGCGAAGCTCTGGACCGACGAATGGCCCGGCGCACGCTGGGAAGCGCTCGTCGTCGAAGAGGGCGGGGAGTACGTGGCGGGAGTCGGAGCGATCGTTCGCCGGCGCGGTCCGTTTCGCACGGTGGACGCCATGCCGTTCGCCACCTACGGGGGGCCGCTCGTCCGAACGGGACACCCCGACCCGCGCGGCCTCGCGACGGCGCTCCTGGAGGGATTCGCCCGGTGGATCGGCGGCGCGTTCGTGCTCCGTGCGTCGCTGGCGTGGTACCAGGGCGATCGCGAGGCGTTTCCCGAGCGACTGGAACCGATCGATTCCTTCACGCACGTGCTGCCGCTCTCCGCCGACTACGAGGAGGTGGCGTCGCACTTCACTCCCTCCACGCGGCGGCTGGTTCGGCAGGCCGACGAGAGCGGGCTCGCCTTCGAGGTGGCCGACACGCTCGAGAAGGTCCGGGCGTTCTACGATCTCGCCGTGGAAACCGTGCGGCGCCGCGGCGGCACGCCGAAGCCGCGCTCGCTCTACGAGCGGATCTTTCACGATCTCGCTCCGAAGGGAATGGGGCGCTATCACCTCGTTCGCCACGGCGAGGAGGTGGTGGCGGGAAGCCTCCACTTCTTCCACGAGGGCGTGGCGACGAACTGGCTCCCCGTGTCGCGCGAGGCGGCGTGGCCGCTCCGGCCCAACAACTTCCTCATCGCCGGCATCCTGGAAACGCTCAGCGCCGCCGGCTATCTCGAATACAACTTCGGTTCCTCGCCCGCCGACGCGGCGGGCCTCATCCGGTACAAGGAAGGATGGGGGGCGCGCCGCCGCCCGATTCTTCTCGCGGGGCGCCGCTCGGGACTCCACCGGCGTCTCCGCCCATAGGCGATCGGGTGCGGATCCTCCTTCTCTCGCACGCGCCGTCGATCCACACGCAGCGGTGGGCGCGCGCGCTCGCGGGAAGGGGACACGAGGTTCGCCTTCTCTCCGTCACGCCGGCTCCCGGCGCCGCCTTCCCGGGAGAACCGATCGGGTGGTCCGGCGCCCCGGTGCCGTTCCCGTTTCTCCGCTACGCGGCCGCGCGGGCCGGCGTGCGGCGCGTCCTCGCGACCTGGAAGCCCGACGCGACCGTGGCGCACTTCCTTCCGAACTACGGATTCCTCGCCGCCCTCGCCGGCGCGCGCCCCTTCGTGCTCGTGGCGTGGGGCTCCGATCTCCTGGTGAACGCGCGGCGCACGCCGCTCCACGAGGCGCGGGCCCGCTGGGTCCTCGGCCGCGCCGCGTTGGTGCACGTCGACGCCGAGAATCTCGCGAGCGCCGCGCGCGATCTGGGGGCGCCGCCGGATCGCGTCTGGAGTAGGCCGTGGGGCGTGGAGGTCGACGCGCTCGCGCCGTCCACGGCATGGCGGCGGCGTCTCGAGAGCGCGGGGACGCTCCGGATCCTCTGGAACCGAATGCTGGAGCCTCTCTACGATCCGGAGACCTTCCTGCGCGCGCTGGCGTCGCTGAAGCGGAGTGGCCGCGCGTTCCGGGCCACGATGGCGGGGGACGGACCGCTTCGCGCGGAACTCGAGGCGGCCGCCGCGCGGCTCGGGCTCGGGATAGGGGCCGACGTCCGCTTCGTGGGGCGCGTGGACGAGGCGGCGATGCGCGCGCTCTACCGCGAGCACGAGTTCTACGTCTCCATGTCCCGCTCCGACTCCACGTCGCAGTCGCTACTCGAGGCCATGGCCGCGGGGCTCTATCCGATCGTGAGCGACATTCCGGGGAACGCGCCCTGGGTGCGCGGCGCCGCGGACGCGCGGGAGCGCGCCGGCGACGCGGGGCGCCTCGTGCCGTGCGGCGACGACCGGCTGCTGGCCGAGGCGATCGCGGCGGCGGCGGAGGATTCCGGCGCCGAGGCGCGGATCGCACGCGGCATGGCGCGCGTCCGCGCGGAGGCGGACTGGGCGGAGACGGTCGCGCTCTTCGAAGCGCGGCTCGCCGCGATGGCGCGAGAGGGAAGCCGATGAAGCGCCTCCTCGTCCTCGCCTACTTCTTCCCCCCTCTCGGAGGCGGCGGGTGCCAGCGGACGCTCAAACTCGTCCGCTATCTCGAGCCGAACGGGTGGGCCTCGACCGTGGTGACGGTGCGGGATCCCGACTACTGGATCCTCGATCCGACACTCCTCGAGGAAGTCCCGTCGTCGTGCGAAATCGTTCGCGTGAGCGCGCTCACGTCGCAGCGCCTCCTCCGCCTCCTGGGCGGCGCGGGCGTGCGCCTGGAGGAGCGGCAGGGGGCGCGCCGCGCGGGCGCCTTCCGCGCGCTTCGCGGCTTGCAGCAGCTCGTGGCGATTCCCGACGGCTATCGGCCCTGGGCTCGCGCCGCCGAACGCGCCGCGCGGGCGCTCGTCGCGAAGGGAGGCATCGACGCCATCTGGACCACGTCCTCTCCGGAGAGCGCGCACCTCGCCGGTCTCGGGCTGAAACGGAAGTTCGCGCTCCCCTGGATCGCCGACTTCCGCGATCCGTGGGTGGGGCGCGCCACCTACGCGCCGCCCACCTCGTGGCACGACCGCCGGCACCGCGCGCTCGAAGCGGAAGTCGTGGCCGTGGCCGATCGCGTGACGGTCGTCAGCGAGGCGATGGCGGCGCGATTCCGGGAGCGCTATCCCGCGCTCGCGCCGGAACGATTCGTCGTCCTTCCGAACGGGTACGACCCGGACGACTGGGCGCGCGCGGCGCGGCTGCCCGAGAGCGAGGAGGCGGCGCACGATCGAGCGCGGGGCCGCTTCGTCGTGCTGCACGCGGGACAACTGGCTCACCGTCCCACCGTGGGCGATCTTCTCGCCGCCGCGCGCCGCCTGCTGGATGAATCGCCCGCGCGGCGAGAGACCTTGCGCCTCCGTTTCATGGGCGGCAGCGAGGGCCTGGACGACGCGGCCGTCGCGCGGGCGGGGCTCACCGGCATCGTGGAGGTCGTGCCGTCGCGCCCGCATCTGGAAGCGCTGGCGGCCATGAAGCGGGCGAATCTGCTCGTTCTCCTGGGGCACGGTGGGGACGCGGACACGCAGATCTACACGGGGAAGATCTACGAATACCTCACGAGCGGCCGGCCGGTCGTCAGCGTTCTGGACGAAGGCCCCGCCAGCGACCTGATCGGGCGCTCCGGGAGGGGCGTCGCGTGCCGTCCAGGGGATGTCGACTCCCTTTCAGCAGCCATTCGCACCCCCCTCGCGGCATGGGAACGCCATGAAATCGAGCCGGATTTCCCACTACCAGCGCCCGCCGGGGGGTGGGAACGGCAGCGCATGGCCCGCCAGGCCGCCGAACTCCTCGAACGGATCCTCCCGCGCCCCTAGCCTCCTCGACTCTCCCCACGATTTCCGCTATTCCGTAAGCCTTTGGACTCCATGTAAATAAAATTTCATTCTTTCGAAGGTTCCGCGTTGACACCCCCCCAGGGTGATGCCTAGGATGCGCGTTGGTGGAGGAAAGTGGGGAATTGTGGGAGATGAGCCGGTGCCCTTCCCACCGGCTCCCATGGGCACTCAGAGGCGACACGGGCGAGTCAAGGAATGGCGACCTTCCGCGGTAGCTACGAACACACCATCGATCACAAGGGACGCGTCAGCATTCCGGCGCGTTTCCGCCGCCAGCTGTCCGGCGACGCGAACGAGACGTTCGTCGTCCTGCGCGGTCTCGACACCTGCGTCTCGCTCTATCCCGCCGACGAATTCCGCCACCTCGAGGAGCGCCTTCGCGGCCGCTCCTTCACCGACGAGACGGCGCGCCGGTTCCAGCGCCTCCTCTTCCACGATTCGCGCGACGAGACGCTCGACGCGCAGGGTCGCGTCGCCCTCCCGCCCGCGCTCATCACGCACGCGGAGTTGAAGCACGGCGTGATGGTGAAGGGCGTGCTGGACCACATCGAGATCTGGAATCCCGAGACCTACGAGCGCTACGTCAGCGGCTCGAATCGCACGTACGAAGAAATCGCGGGAGAGCTCCTACTGTGATCGCCGCCACGCTTCGCCGCGACCGTGCCTCGCTCGGAGAACACCCGACCTATCAGTGGGACGCGGCCCGCGACGCCGGCGCGCGCACCATCCGGCTCTACGGGCGCCTGGGCGAGCGCGAGCTTTGCCGCGTCCTCGACGCCATCGTCGAGCGCGCCCGCGCGCCGCGCGACACCGTCACCGTCGACTTCGTCGGCGTCGAGCACGTCGACTTCCGCGCGGTCGCCGACTTCCTGTCCGCGCTGGGACGACTCCGCGATCGCAGCGCCTCGATCTGGATCGTCGGCGCGTCGCCGTACATCCGGCAGCTCATGGACGTCTCGGGAGAGGGATCGCTGCGGCGGGCCCTCTCCGGGGACATCGGCCCCGCCGGAAGCGTGGCCCGGCCGGCGGAAGACGATTTCCGCGCGGCCGAGCGGCTCGCGCTTCGAGCGGGCGCCTGGAACTAGACGGGCCGGCGGAGAGCCGAGCGATGTCCGGGCACGTCCCGGTTCTGCTCCTCGAAGCGGTCCGGCTTCTCATCACCGATCCACGTGGCACCTACGTCGACGTCACGCTCGGCGGCTGCGGGCATTCGGTAGCGATCTTGCACGAGGTGGGCATGGACGCGAGGGTAGTCGGCATGGATTGCGATCCGGCGGCGGTGGAACGGGCCCGCCGGACGCCGCCTGCCCTGGCGCCTCGCTTCACCGCCGTGCGGGCGCGTTTCTCCGAGCTGGAGGCCGCCCTCGAATCGCTCGGCCTCGCCGAGGTGGACGGCATCCTCGCCGATCTCGGCATCTCCTCCACGCAGCTCGACGACCCGGTCCGCGGCCTCTCCTTCGACCGCGAGGGGCCGCTCGACATGCGCCTCGATCCGACCCGACCGGAGACGGCGGACGCCCTGATCGCCCAGGTGGACGACGACACGCTGGCGCGGTGGCTCTCCGAGTATGGCGAGCTTCCGCGCGCGCGCGCCGCGGCCCGCGCCATTCGCCGCCAGCGCCACGCGGTGGGACATCTCACCACGCGCGCGCTTCGCGATGCGCTGGAGCCGCTCTACCACGGCCCGGCCCGGCACCGCCGCCTGGCGCAGGCGTTCCAGGCGCTCCGCATGGCCGTCAACCACGAGCTGGAGGAACTTCGCTCGCTCCTCGACGCGGCCGCCCGCGTCGTCCGTCCCGGCGGCACGCTCGTCGTCATCGCCTACCACTCGCTGGAAGACCGGATGGTGAAGCAGGCTTTCCGGCCGCCTCGCCCGATGGACGCCTGGGAAGAGCCGGCGCCCGAGCCGTGGGAGCCGATCACGCCGAAGCCGATTCGTCCCGACGACGCGGAAGTCCACGACAACCCACGCGCCGGCAGCGCCCGCCTCCGGGCGGCCCGCCGCCGTCCCGGCGGCGCGCCGCGAGGAGGCGTGACATGAGCGGCTACCTTCGTCGCTACCGCCTGGAGCCGCGCCGGAGCCACGGGCTTCTGGTCGCCTGCGTCCTCGTGCTGATGGTCGTCCTCTTCGCCAAGGTCTGGCAGTCGACCGCCGCGAGCACGCTCTCGATGGAGCGGGACAGTCTGCGCCGCGAGGTCCGCGTGCTGGAGAACCGCATCCATCTCTCCTCGGAGCTCCGCGTTCAGGCCGCGCTCCGCGAAGGGCTGGACCACGAGGCGCTCGCCGCGCTTGGTTTTCAAAATCCCGATCCATCGGCCGTGGTGAACATCGACCTCAGCCGGTCGGTGCCGTCCGAAGCGCGGGGCGATAACGGCGCCGTCGCCCGCTTGAGCGGCTTCCTTCGCGGCATCCAGGGAGGGCGCCCGCGCCGCGACGAGGAGCTGCACGCGATTCCGGTCTCCTCGCCGATTTCCTCCGACGAGCCGACCTCGAAGGGGGCGCGGTGAGCCCGAAGGACCGGAATCGCCTCCGCGCGATCGCGCTCCTCGGGCTGGTGGCCTCCGCGGTCCTCCTGGCGCGCCTGGTGCAGATCCAGTTGATCGGGCATGAGCGCTACGCCCGCGACGCGCGCTCGCAGCAGACGCGCCGCGTGATCCTGGAGCCGGAGCGCGGCCGCATCTTCGACCGCCACCTCCGCCCGCTGGCCGAAAACGTCGACCTGAGCCAGATCTCCGTCCGGCCCGGAGAGGTGCGGAATGCGGGCGCCGTCGGCGACTTCATCCGCGAGAACGCGGGGGCCACGGGCGTGCGGAAGTTTCGCCAGGGGCGCGCCCATCGCCGCGTCTACGTGCGGATCGCGGCGCAGCTGAAGCCGGAGAAGGAACTGGCGCTCAAGACGACGAAGCTTCCCGAGGGAATTCATATCGAGCAGGTTCCCGGGCGCGTCTATCCGCTCGACGACCTTGCGAGGCCGGTCCTGGGCGTCGTGGGGAACGAAGGACACGGCCTGGAGGGCCTGGAACAGGTGTTCGATCGGGAACTCCGGGGGAAGCCGGGTTGGGCGACCCTCTTCTCGAACGGACGCGGCGTGAACTACGAGCTGCCGCGCAGCATGGTGAAGCTCCCCGACTCCGGCGGGAGCCTGGTGACGACGATCGACCTCGACGCCCAGTCGGTCGCGGTCATGAAACTTCGCGAGGCCGTGGCGCGGACCGGGTCGAAGAGCGGCACGGCGGTCTTCGTCGATCCGAAGACGGGCGACATCCTCGCCATGGCCACCGTGGACGGGCCGGGCGCCGCCGGCGCGCCGCACCGCAATCGCGTCGTCGCCGATCAGTACGAGCCGGGATCGACGTTCAAGATCCTGGCCGGCTGCGCCGCCATCGAGGAGAACCTCTTCTCCGACCAGGAATCGATCTGGGTCTTCCAGGGGAAGATCGACTTCGGCGGCTTCTCCATCCACGACTCCCATCCGGAGACGGGGTGGTACACGCTCCGGCGCGCCACGTCGCAGTCCAGCAACGTCGTCTACTCCCAGGTCGGCACGCGCGTCGGTCCGGAGCGGCTCTATCGCTACGCGCGGCTCTTCGGCTTCGGGCAGCCGACGCGGGTCCAGCTGCCGGGCGAGGCGCCCGGCGTGGTGCGGGAACCGTCGCGCTGGTCGAAGCGCTCGCTCGCGACGATCTCGATCGGCCACGAAGTTCTGGTGACGCCGCTCCAGGTCGTGATGGCGTACGCCGCGGTGGCGAACGGGGGGATGCTGCTTCGCCCCCGCATCGCCAGCGCGATCGTGGACGAGGATGGCGAGCCGATCCGCGAGGTCCCGGTGGAGCCGGTGCGCCGCGTGATTTCAGAGCAGACGGCGCGGAAGTTCCGTTCCTTCCTGCGCGAGGCGGTCAGCGACGGCACCGCCGCCGAGGCGGCGCTGCCGTGGTGCGACGTGGCGGGAAAGACCGGAACGGCGCAGAAGACGGTGGAGGGGACCAAGGGATATGGCGCGGGACGCTACGTGGCTTCCTTCGTCGGCATGGTTCCCGCCGGCGATCCGAAGGTGGTGGGGCTGATCGTGCTGGACGAGCCGCGCGGCGCCTACTACGGCGGCGAGATCGCGGCGCCGGTCTTCCGCGAGATCGTGGCCGCCTGGGCGGCGCAGGGCCGCGGGCCGCTGACGATGCCGACTTCGGAGCTGGTGCGCGGGGAGGATCCGCCCGCGTCCGCCGGGGGGCGCGTCCCCGACGTGCGCCTGCTGGCGCCCGGCCGCGCGCGCGAGCTGTTGGGTCGTGAAGGATTCGATGTCCGCGTGACCGGCGATGGCGCGCGCGTCCTGGCGCAGGATCCGGCGCCGGGCGAAGCCGCGCGGCGGGGGGCGACGGTGTCGCTCACGCTCGCCTCGGCGACGGAGACGGGTGAGGTCGTGATGCCCGACCTCCGCGGGCTCTCGGTGCGGGAGGCCATCACGCGGTTGCGCGCGCTGGCCATCCCCGTCGGGCGCGTGCGGGGATCGTCGGGACGGGTGGTGGACC